>NZ_JAGSYD010000003.1:0-326305 GCF_025685575.1 Granulicella cerasi | reverse complement strand
GTCGCCGTGAGGCGCTTCATCTCTGGCGGGCAAGGGGAGTGGTCGGTGGCGATAAGGTCGAGCGTGCCGTCGAGCAGGGCCTGCCAGAGTTCATCGCGATTGGCAGCAGAACGAATCGGTGGCGCGCACTTGAAGAGCGTGGCGCCATCGGCGATCTCTTCAGCAACAAGATGCAAGTAGTGTGGGCAGGTTTCGACGGTGAGCGCCAGGCCTTCCGCCTTCGCTGCGCGCAGCATGGGCAGCGCCTTCGCCGTGGCGAGGTGCACGATGTGCAGGCGGAAGCCGTACTTGCGCTGCAACTCCAGCAGCATCTCGATCGCTTGCAGTTCAGCTTCGTCGGGGCGCGAGGCGAGATAGGTCTTGTACTCGCGCCAGTTTGCGCCGCTGCTGTTGAGTTCTGCGACGGCTGCGTCGATGGGGGCGGCGAGCTCTGCGTGCACGAGCAGCGGCAGCCTGGTCTTCGCAATGTGCGGCAGCGCGAGTTCGAGGTTCTCGCGATCGATGGAGGTGAAGCCATCGCAGCCGGGGTAGATGAGAAAGCACTTGTAGCCGGGCACGCCGGCGACGGCGAGCGGCTCGAGCTCATGCTCGTTGCCATCGACCGCGCCGCCCCACAGCGCGTAGTCGACCAGGCATTGCCCTTTGGCGGCCTCGCGCTTGATCTCGAGCGAGGCGACGTTGATCGTCTCCGGCAGGCAGTTGAGCGGCATGTCGATGAGCGTGGTGAAACCGCCGGCAGCGGCCGCGCGCGTCGCCGTGGCGAAGCCTTCCCACTCGGTGCGACCGGGTTCGTTGATGTGCGTGTGTGCGTCGATGAGGCCGGGGAGCAGTGCGACGTCGCCGAGATCTTCGACAGGCGTGCCGGGGGCAAGCTCTGCAAACGGCTTGACGGCAACGATGCATTCGCCGTCGATGACGACGACAGCATCACGAACGCCCTCGGGCGTGACCACACGGCGGCTGCGGATAGCGTGTACCATTAACTTCTGATTATGCCTTCCAGACTGGGCCGTTGAAACTCCTTCCGGAAGGCCGGAAACGGAAATACGTAATCGATGGGTGAGCACAAGGCAGAACCGCGCTTCATGCAGCAGGCGATTGAGCTTGCAACCACCAACGTCACCAGCGGCAATGGTGGGCCGTTTGGCGCTGTGATCGTGAAAGACGGCGAAGTGATTGCCACGGGCGCGAACTGCGTGACGGCGGGCAATGATCCTACGGCGCACGCCGAGGTCACCGCGATACGCAACGCCTGCAACGCGCTGGGCACGTTCATGCTGAACGGCTGCGAGATCTACACGAGCTGCGAGCCGTGCCCCATGTGCCTGGCGGCCATCTACTGGGCGCGCATCGACACGATTTATTACGGCAACAGTGCAGCAGATGCGGCGAAGGTCGGCTTCGACGACGCGGCGTTCTACGAAGAACTGAAGCGCCCGCACGAGGAGCGCGAAAAGCCGATCAAGCCGTTGCTCTCCGCCGAGGCGTGGGAGAGCTTTGCGGCCTGGGAGAAGAGTCCCTTCAAGGTGGAGTACTAAATGCAGGAGGCAGTGGCGTTGCGCGTTGGTCTTTTGGGTTTTGGCACGGTCGGTAGTTCGTTTGCAGAGGTGCTTGCAGCGACGGGCGCAGATGTTCGCATCACACGCATCTTTAACCGCGACGTAGAGCGCAAGAAATCGCACGAGCGCGCGAAGTTTGTCGGCGCAGAGGTGAAGTGGACCTCGGACGCAACCGAAGTGGTGACTGCGGAAGATGTTGATGTGGTCGTTGAGGTCATCGGTGGGCTTGAGCCGATCGAAGGCTGGCTGACGACGGCGATCCATGCTGGAAAGCACATCGTGACGGCGAACAAGCAGCTCATTGCGTATCGCGGCGCGACGCTGCTGGCGCTGGCTGCGGAGAAGAAGGTCCACCTGCTTTACAACGCTGCGGTGGCTGGCGGCGTGCCGGTAATTCCGGGCATCACGCAGGGCCTCAGCGGCGACAAGATCACGCGCATCTCGGGCATTCTGAACGGCACCTGCAACTTCATTCTGAGTGCGATGGAGAAGGGCGCAGAATACGCCGACGTGCTGAAGACCGCGCAGAGCCTCGGGTATGCGGAAGCGAATCCGTCGGCGGACGTCGATGGATTCGACGCACGCGCGAAGCTGTGTGTTTTGTCGCGCCTCGCGCTGCGTGCGGAGTTGAACCCCGATGAGGTTCCGGCGCAGACGATCTCGACGGTGGCGGCGATTGATTTTGCGTACGCGAAGGAACTCGGCTGCACGCTGCGCCAGGTCTCGCGCGCAGAGGTTGCGGGCGGCAAGGTTCACGCGCGAGTCGGTCCGATGCTGGTGCCGAAGGAGATGCCGATTGCGTGGTCGCATGACACGCAGAACATGGTCGTCACGAGCGGTGAGTTCGGCGGCGACGTGGTCTTCTCGGGCCACGGTGCTGGCGGTCATCCGACGGCGGTGGCGGTGACGAGCGACGTGCTGCGCATTGCAGCGGGCGCTGCGGCTGTGCGCTTCCCGGCGACGGCCTCGAGCGTAGACGGCGACGTGACCGCGCCGCATTACATTCGCTTCGTGGTGGCGGACCAGCCGGGCATCGTTGCGGCGATCGCAGGCGCGCTGGCGAAGTACAACGTGAACATCGATTCGCTGCTACAGCATCGTGGATACGCGGCGGAGAAGCTGCCGTTCGTGGTGACGACCGAGCCTTGCCTGCGTTCGACGCTGGAAAGGGCTGTGGCCGAGATCGCGGCGTTGGAGTACATGCTCGAAGCGCCGCTGGTGCTGCAGATTCTCACCAGCGACGATCACGCGACCGACTAATTTTGTGAGGTGAGTATGCGTTTGCGTTCGTGGCTCTTGAGTGCGGCGATGGCATCGGCGTCCGTCCTGTTTGCGCAGGACATCACGCCGGTCATCCACGCCAACAATCCACCGAACGCAAGCGCGACGCTCGCCAAGCATTACGTGGTGATGGTGTCGCTCGACGGCTTCCGCTACGACTACTCGCACCTATACGCGACGCCGCATCTCGATGCGATGGCCGCAGACGGCGCGAGCACGCCCAAGGGTATGAGGCCTTCGTATCCGTCGATCACGTTTCCGAACCACTACGCGCTGGTGACCGGTCTGCGACCGGAGCACAACGGCCTAGTCGGCATGGAGTTCTGGGACCCTGCGCGGCACGAGCGCTATCTCTACTCGGACTCGAAGACGAACTCGGATGGAAGCTGGTATCGCGGCGTGCCGCTGTGGTCGCTGGCAGAGAAGCAGGGCATGCGCTCGGCGTGCTTCTTCTGGCCGGGGTCGGAGGCGGAAATCGCGGGCAAGCGGCCTTCGTACTATCTGCACTTCGACGGCAAGCTTGACGACGACAAGCGCGTGGAGCAGATCATCGCGTGGCTGAAGCTGCCCGAGGCCGAGCGCCCGCACTTCCTCACGCTGTACTACGCGAACACCGATGATGCGGGGCATCATTATGGGCCGGAGTCGCCGGAGGCGAAGGAAGCGGTCGAGCATGTCGATGCGTTGATCGGCGAGTTGCGTGAGGGCATCCAGTCGACGGGGCTGCCGGTGGACCTCATCGTCACCGCCGACCACGGCATGATCAAGCTCGACGAAACGCCGGTAGTGTTGGACACCATGGTCGATCTGCGTGGAGCGCGCACCGAAGGGCCGTTCGTGTATCCCAAGTCGGATGCAGAGAAAGAGCGCATCTATCGCGAGTTGAAGGCGAAAAACGACCCGCGCTTCAGCGTCTATCGCCGCCATGATCTGCCGAAGGAGCTCTACTACCGTGACAACGATCGCGAGGGCGATCCGGTGATCGTGCCGAACGCGCCGTACAGCGTGATGTGGCATCCGCGGAAGCCTTCGGGGCACCCGTACGTGGGCAGCCACGGCTTCAACGCGATGGCGACGCCGGAGATGAAGGCGATCTTCTACGCGGAAGGCCCTGACGTGAAGCCCGGTACCAAGATTGAGAGCTTTGACAACGTCGACGTGTATAGCTTCGTGGCGAAAATTCTGCAGTTGAAGCCGGGGAAGACCGATGGCGAGCTGGGGCCGTTGAAGGCTGCGCTCGCGAAGCCTTAGTCCACCAGCGGCAGGCGTGCGACGAAGGTCGTGCCGTGTCCGGGCGTGGCCGTAGACTCGAAGCGCAGTGTGCCGCCGTTGCGTTCGACGAGCTCATGCGAAAGCCACAGGCCGATGCCGGTGCCGCCCTTGGCCCGCGTGGTGTAGAACGGCTGGAACACCTTGCCACGATTGGCTTCGCTGATGCCATCGCCTTCGTCGCTGATGCGGATCTCCGCATAGCCGTCGCAGGGCTGTACCGAGAGACGCACGCGGCCGCCGAGGGGTGAAAACTGTGCGGCGTTCAGCAGCAGATTGAAGAGCACCTGGCGCACTTCGCCAGCGATGACCTTGCAGCAAAGGCCGTCGGTGATCTCCGTGACGAGGTGCGCGTCGCGGGGCAGGGAGATGTCCGCAACAAGTTCGCGAGTGAGCGCCGAGATGTCGGTGATCTTTGGCGTGGCGCCGGTGCCGCGGAAGGTCTCGAGAATGCGTCGTGCGGTTTCGGCCAGACGCGTCACCTGCGAGTTGGCCATCTCCAGCAACTCGCGGCCGTGCGGAGAGGGAACCTCGTCCTGCAGGAGATAGAGCACGGAGGCGAGCGACTCGAGCGGGTTGTTGACCTCATGCGCGAGGATGGCGCTCATGCGTCCGGCGGCGGCAAACTGCTCGATGGTGCGGAGATACTCGGTCTGGCGGCGGCGCTCGGTGGCGAGGGCCATCCCGTGGGCGATGAGCGCGAACAGCTCGAACTGCTCGTCGGTGAAATTGGAGTAGACCGTGCTGCCGAAGGAGATGGTGCCGAGCACCTCATTGCGGCGGATGAGCGGAAAGCAGGCGTAGGCGCGCACACCGGCCTCGCGCACCATCGAGGTCATCTCATCGTTGCGGGATTCGATGTTCTCCAGCCGCATCGGCTCGCGGTGCTGGGCGACGAAACCGCAGACCGCCTGGCCGAGGTTCAGGCGTGTGCCAAGCATCGCGCGCACGGCCTGGCTGCCAGCGGAGGAGACCAGCTCGAGGTGGGCGCCATCGGGCGCGGTGAGGAAGTGAAAGTAGACGTCCACGCCCGCGCGCTCATGCAGCGGCGCGTAGATGGACTGGCAGAGCGTATCGGGGTCGTGGTCCTCGAGCAGTGCCATGTGGATGCGCTGCAGCGTTTCGAGGGATTCTATGCCGAGTTGCGGAGATGAAGCGATGGTCGTCGTCACGCGGGCCCCGGCGGAGAAAGTAAAAGCGACTGCCTGAGTGTATCGCGGCAGTCGCTAGGTTGGATGCGTCTTTCGGGGGACTAGTACTTGGGCAGGCTGGTGTCGACGCGCTCGGCCCAGGCTGTGATGCCGCCGGCGAGGTTCTTCACGTTGGTGAAGCCTGCGGCCTTCAGCTCAAGTGCGGCCTTCTGCGAGCGTCCGCCAGATTTGCAGTGCACGAGGATTTCCTCGTCCTTGCCAACGGGGATGTCCGCAAGGCGCGAACCGACCTGGCCCACCGGGATGAGCGGTGCGCCGAGGTTGACGATCGCGTACTCGTGCGGCTCGCGGACGTCGAGCAGGAAGGGCTTGTCGCCCTTATCGAGGCGCGCCTTGTACTCTTCGACCGTCACCTGCGGGATGCCGTCCACGACGTTGGCGGCCGCGACCGAACCGAAGGAAGACACTTCCAGCGGGCCGGTTTCGGTCGGCGGAGCGATGCCGCAGAACTGGTCGTAGTCGATCAGTTCCTTGATCTCGCGAGTGCCGCAGGCCGGGCAGGCGGGGTTCTTACGCAGCTTCAGCGTGCGGAAGCCCATGTTCAGCGCGTCCACCAGCAGCAGACGGCCGACGAGCGGCTCGCCGATGCCGAGGATCAGCTTGATGACCTCGGTCGCCTGAATGACGCCGACGAGGCCGGGCAGAATGCCGAGCACGCCACCCTCAGCGCAGCTCGGGACGAGGCCCGGGGGCGGCGGCTCGGGGTAGAGGCAACGGTAGCAGGGGCCTTCCTCGGTGGCGAAGACCGATGCCTGGCCCTCGAAGCGGAAGATGGAGCCGTAGGCGTTGGGCTTGCCGGTGAGCACGCAGGCGTCGTTGACGAGGTAGCGCGTCTGGAAGTTGTCGGTGCCGTCGGCGATGACGTCGTAGTCCTTGAAGATCTCGAGCGCGTTGGCCGAGGTCAACATCGTGTTGTGCTTGATGACGTTGACGTTCTTGTTCAGGCCCTTGAGCATGATCTCGGCCGAGTCGACCTTGAGCTTGCCGACGGTGGACTGCGAGTGAATGATCTGGCGCTGCAGGTTGGATTCATCGACGACGTCGAAGTCGACGAGGCCGATGGTGCCGATGCCCGCGGCGGCAAGGTAGAGCGCCAGCGGCGCACCCAGACCGCCGGTGCCGACGCAGAGCACCTTCGCGGCCTTCAGCTTCTGCTGGCCTTCCATGCCGACTTCGGGCAGGATGAGGTGCCGCGAGTAGCGGGCGATTTCTTCGTTAGAGAGCTTCGGCAGCTCGGTGGCGGTGGGTGCTTCAAAGGTGGCTGGCATCGGGTTCCTTCGTGTAGGCGATAGCGCGAGCAACGGCTCACGACGCAGAGGCTGGTTCAGATTGTAGGGGGAACGGGGCTGCGGGTTCTCGCGGCTGGTGGAGCTTAGCCTAGCGACAACAGCCGGCAGCCAGCGGGCTACAACAGCCGCCAGCGATGGAAGGGATGATCGTGAGTTCGGCTTCGGGAGCTACGGTGGTGGCTTCCTTTTCCGGGAGGTAGCGGACATCTTCGTCGTCAAGGTACACGTTGACGAAGCTCCGCAGCTTGCCGTCGGGGGAGAAGAGGTGCTGCTTGATCGCGGGATACGCGACGGTAAGCGCCTCAAGCCCTTCAGCCACGGTGGCGCCATCGACGGAAACAGTTTCCTGCTTGTCGGTGTAAGCGCGCAGCGGTGTGGGGATGTGGATCTTCATTTGTTTTCCATTCTACGAGATGCGCGAGGATTGCGTCAGGATTCATCCTCAGGTGGCGCATAGCGACGACCGGGCCGCATCTTTGCCGAAATTGGAGCGGCGCTCTCTCATGTTGTGTGCAAGCTGCTTCTAGGCCGCACGCCGATGAGTCAGCACCTGTTCTTCCTACAAGGGCGTTTAGCAGGACCTATCTGTCCGTCCGCGAAGCCACATCGCCAACGACGTTATGGAATGGCGCAGACGCCTAGAGCCAGCCCGAGTCAAACTGCTTGCTCTCACAAACGATGACCGTCCTGGTGTGAAGTGTGTACCCGGCTTGATCGCTGGCGTCTGGTGTGACAAACAGGATGAGGCAACTCAGGTCACGAAATTCAAAGCCATACCCCTTGAGAATCTCTGACGCTTTCAAATGGAGAGCTTTAAGGGCCAGCCGCAAGGGCTTTACCTCAGCTACATCTTGCGGGTAGGGCATTTCACGTGACAGATCGATTGTGACAGTCTGTCTGGATGCTTCTCTCATCGCCATGGCGAGATGCGGTGAAAGATAGCTCAATCCGCTACCTGCATGATGGGCAATATCGTGTGCGACACCCTGAAGATCTTTCTTCTTCGCCATTCTGGAAGCGTACCGCAAGACGAGTCCGGCTGAGGCTGTACTAAGGTCGGAGTCCACATCTACCTTTTTCATCAGGTGCCTTGCGAAGTGACGGGTACATGTACCGTGAAGTCGGCTTGTCGGAAGTGAACTCCTGTCACCCGCGAGTTGATTGGTGGCTTACTCCGCACCAGCGAGCGCTTTGCGGAAATATCTTTCTCCGACGGAATTGCGTTGACTTAGGCAAACGCTTGCATTTGAATTTCCTCAGACGTCCTCTTACCCATAAAACCCAAGGATCCTCATGTTCAATTGCTGCGTTTTTTCATCGAGTGGCTCTCCGCAAAATCATCGTTCGCGGTGGTTCAACCTTTCACTGGCTTCTGCGGCTTTGTTGGGCGTTTTGGCGCTGACGGGCTGCGGTATGTCGAACCTCAGTGCGCCGAGCGGCGACATCGTTGATGCGCATAACGTTGCGATCTCCGGCAAGGTGATCGGCGGCAACATTCCGGTCAACGGCGCGAAGGTGTATCTGTTTGCGGCAGGCACTGCCGGCAACGCAGGTCCCGGGCTGGCAGCGGCTACGACGAACAAGTCTGTCTCGCTGATCAAGAGCACCACGGGCACGAGCGTGGACACGAACGGCAACTACTACGTCACCAGCGGCGCCGATGGCAGCTTCGTCCTGACGGGCAAGTGGGGCCCGTGTACAACGGGGCAGCAGCTGTATGTCTACGCGCTGGGCGGCAACACGATGGGCGGCGACCCGACGAAGAGCGGCGGCGTGAACGGTGTGAACGCAACAGCGGCTGTGATGGCGGTGCTCGGCGAATGCTCGACCGTGACGTCGGCGACGGTTGTGAACGTGAATGAGGTGTCTACCGTGGCCGCAGCCTATGCTGTGGCGGGTTTCGCGACGGATTCCACGCACATCTCCGACGACGAAGGTGTGACAGGCAACACGACTCAGGCGCAGGCTGTCACAGGCATGGCGAATGCTTTCTCCAACGTATTCAACCTCGTGAGCGAAGGCTCGGGCACGGCGCTCACCAAAACGCCTGCGGGCAACGGTACCGTTCCCACGGCAACAATCAACACCATTGCCGACATCATGGCGGACTGCATTCAGACTTCAGGCGTTACGAGCACGCCCTGCGCAGATCTGTATGCCTTTACGGGTACGCCGACCACGGCAGATACCGTGACGGCCATGATGAATCTGGCCCATAACCCCGTGGGTGTCTCGACCTCGCCGGTGACGCTAGCGAAGCTGTACAGCGATATGCCGTCGCAGGTTCCATTCCAGCCCACGCTCGCGACAGCGCCGAACGACTTTACGCTTGCAATCAGCCTGCAGCTTCCTGTGGATGACTACGGCAAAGCCGCAGATCCGTATGTGCTTGCAACGGACTGGAACGGCGACGTATGGGTTGGTCAAGCAGGTTTCTATCGCTTCTCCAACAGCTATTACACATCAGCAGGTCGCCTTGCTGGCAGCAAGGCCGGATATGCAGGGAGCTTGTTGGCTGTAGCGGACGGGTATGGCGGGGACTATCTACTTACGGTCGCCGTGGACTCCAAACACAACGTGTACATGACTGACTATGACTACACCTTTGGGCCCTATCTTCACCAGCTTCCTGTCAACGGCGCCTCGGCGTACAACGAAGACCTTTGTTCGAATAGCTATAGCCTTGCTATCGATCAGAACGACACCACTGAGTGCGCGTTGAATTCTCAAGCCGGTGCCGAAGTGATCGCGTTTGGCCCGACACCGTTGTCGAGCAGTGTGGGATTCAGGATCCTTTCAGGGGACTACACGGACTATCAGAATGGATTGCCTGTAGATATGGTTGGGCCGGACGCTGCTGTGGATTCAAACAACAATGTCTGGATCGATCTGGTCAATGGCGGCAATCCGGGGGGCGTGGCGGTGTTTTCGCAGGCAAACCCGAATACGTATGCTCGATTCCATACGAACTCCATTGGAACACCGTCGGGGCTGGCGATCGACCACAGCAACAGTGTGTGGGTCGTCGACAGTGCGAACAACGCGCTGGTGAAATTTACAGGATCGGGAACTTCGTACACGATGCAACCGCCCTACACCGGTGGCGGACTCAAGGCTCCGCGAACCATCGCAATTGATGGCTCAGGCAATGCCTGGGTGCCGAACACGACAGGCGGTTCGATCTCGAAATTCTCGAGTGCCGGTGTTGCTTTGACGCCGACGTCGGGATTCACAGGCACTGCGGGAACGACGGGAGGCACGGCTGGACCAGTGAGTACCTCTATCGGCGCGCCGAACAGTATCGCGATCGACGGCTCCGGTAACGTGTGGGTGGCTGTGATGGGCGCAAGCTCCGGCCCGATTGTTATGTATGTCGGCCTCGGCACGCCGGTTGTCGCGCCACTGGCGCTGGCATCAAAAATGAACAAGATCGGCGCGCGTCCGTAGACGCGGCTGTCGGTTAGGAAATGCAACGCCCGCCACGAAATTCGTGGCGGGCGTTGTGGTTTGCGCGGAATGTGCGGGTGCTTACTCGACCGCGATGGGCTGCTGGAGGAACTGTTTGTCCTCTTCGCTGGTGCCGCTGAGCAGGAAGCTGTTCGTCGCCGTGGGGTGACCGTGGTCGACCGCCGTGATGACGTAGGCGCAGCCGAACCAGTGGGCTTCGGCGAAGTCGGTCTGGGACCACTGCGCGGGGTGGTCAGGGTGCGAGTGGTAGAAGCCGATGATGTCGAGGCCGGCGGTGCGGGCCTCGCGCTGGGCCTTGATGAGCTCCTGCGGCGCGATGTTGTAGCGGTTGTGCGCAGAGTCGGTGCGGGTGTTTCCGGCGCGGATGAGGCTCTCGACACGCAGGCCTTCGCCCACGGCCTTGCCGAGCATGATGCCGCAGCATTCGTAGGGATAGGTTTCCACGCCGTGCTGTCGAAGTTCGTCGTAAAGGGCTTGGGAGAGGAGAAGGCTCACGTCGTTCCTTGTTCGTTTGTCTTGATGAAAAGTGTAACTGCTACGAAATCTCGTCGTAGCGCGGGTCCGACCAGAAGCGCTCGCTGAGGTACTTGTCGGCGGAGTCGCAGAGGATCGTGACGATAACGGCCTCGCGTCCGGCGGCGGCCTCTTCCTTGGCCACATCGAGCGCCGTGGTGACCGCGGCGGCCGCGCTGACGCCGACGAGCAGGCCCTGTGTGCGGCCCAGGCGCTTGGCCATCCTGTAGGCGCGCTCGGTCTCCATGGGGATGTCACGGTCGGCGAGCATGGCGTCGTAGATCGGCGGAACGATGGCCGTCTCCATGTGCTTGAGGCCTTCCAGGCCGTTGAACGGCGAGTCGGGCTGCATGGAGTAGCACTGGATGTTCGGGTTCAGTTCCTTGAGGCGGCGCGTGGTGCCGACGAAGGTGCCCGAGGTGCCGAGGCCCGCGACGAAGTGCGTCACGCGGCCATCAGTTTGCTGCCAAATCTCGTTCGCGGTGGTGTTGTAGTGCGCGCGCCAGTTGTTGTCGTTGCCGTACTGGTTGGCGTAGAAGTACTTCTCGGGCTGCTCGGCGAAGAGCTTGCGCGCCATGCGGATGGCACCATCAGAGCCGTCGGCGGGGTCGGTCCACACGATGTTCGCGCCGTAGGCTGCGAGGATATGCTTCCGCTCGGGGCTGACGTTCGACGGCACGCAGAGCGTGACCGGGAAGCCCATGGCGGCGCCGAGCATGGAGTATGCGATGCCGGTGTTGCCGGAGGTCGCGTCGAGCAGATGTTTGCCGGGTGCGAGCTGGCCCTTGGCCTGCGCGTCCGCGACGATAGCCGAGGCCGCGCGGTCCTTCACGCTGCCGCCGGGGTTGGCCCACTCGGCTTTGCCGAGGATCTGGACGCCTGGCAGATCAGCCGTGAGGCGATCGAGGCGAATGAGGGGCGTATTTCCTACGCGTTCGAGCAGTGCGGAGCCGAGAGTCTTGGTGTCGTTTGCAGTCATCGTTTGAAGCGCCTGTGCCATCTATGCGACAGTGGTTTGAGTGTAGCTGAAACAGGCGAACCCACGGTTCGCCCCCGAGCAAAGGATTTCCGATGGCCAAGACGAAGACGCAACCCACGTTCGATGAAGTACTTTCCACGCTCGGCAACGAGAAGTTTGATGTTTCGCCGGCGACCGAGGGTGCAAATCGTTCGGCTGGCGCGCGTCGCGTGTCGAAGTACGGCTGCGCGGCAGAGATCGCTCCTTCGGCAGAGAAGGGCGCTGCGGTACGTCTGCTGGTGAAGGGCGGCTGGGTGCTGAACGGCGAGATCGCTCTGATCCTCGATCGCGGGTATCAGAAGTTTTTGAAGACGTCGAAGCTGGAGATTCCGGCAACGGCCGACCAGTTGCGGGCCATTCATCAGTTCAGCGAAGAGCTGAAGGAAGCCGCAGGCGCGCTGGTGTTGTACAACGAAGCGATGGGCACGACGAGCGATGTGTACATGTACGATCGCCTGCGCGGGCGTGAGCACGTTTAGGATTTTTCTGAAGATCTCGCAGACCCCGTTTATGTGCCTGATTGGCGCATGAACGGGGTTTCTGTCTTTGAGGTGGAACTTCTTCTTGCTATATGCGCGAGCATCTGTAGGATTTTGCCGTAGCGAAGATCTTTCGGAGTTCTCTTATGAAAAAGCTGGTGCTCCTCTCTGTCGTTCTCTGTGTTTTTTGGCTGCGCGGGCGTGCGCAGGCTCCGAAGCAGGCGGAGCCCAAGTTTGCACAGGCTCAAGTGATGTCTTCGGAGCGGTCGGACGATAGCTACGTGATCTATTCGTACTTGCTTGAGCAGGGACCCATTGAGGGGAGAAGTGCTCCCCGCAAGCAATGGTTACTCGAGGCCACGACCTACGCGCTGCCGATGAATTTCGCTTGCGATGAGGGCAAGAAACTACTCGGGGCCGGACCACATTCTGCGGTTCGTCCACCGGAGGATCGCAAGGCTGAGTGGGATGCGGTGATGGCGGATTACGATGCTCATTGTCATGACGTCATTGCGCTGGATGGTGGAAAATTTAGGGATGTGCTTCCGGTGCATCTTCTTGATGAAGCGGCGAAGAAGCGTTATCAGGCGCAGCAATTCAGACGCCACGCGGAGAACGAGGTCGTTGAGTTTCCCGATGCTGCGGGGCTGCATGAATTTTCCGAGGTCTACTTCAATCCACAGCACACGCTAGCGCTCGTGCATCAAGGGATGTGGTGCGGTGGGCTTTGCGGCAACTGGGAGTGGGTCGCGCTTGAGAAGAAGAACGGGAAATGGTCCACGCTAAGCTGGACAAACATGGTGACGTTTTCATGAGAGATGCAATGGGCTAGCGCTTCACGCGCTGCCACTCGCGATACGCTTCGCTCTTGCCAAGGCCTCGTGCCTTGGCAACTTGCTTTAGCGCGTCTTTTTCGGTGACGCCGGAGGCGATGAGCGCGGCGACTTCCTTTGCGAGTGAACCTGTAACGGCAGCTTCTTCCTGCACCGTGCCGGAGATCATCAGCACCATTTCGCCGCGGATGTTTTCGCGGGCGGAGAGCGTTGCTTCGAGCTCGGCGACCGTGCCGCGGAGGAACTCTTCATGCAGCTTCGTGAGCTCGCGTGCGAGGGCGATGCGGTGCGTGGGGCCGAAGACGAGGCGCACGTCTTCGAGCGCACCGAGGATGCGGTGCGGCGTCTCGTAGAAGATCTGCGTTGCGCCGCTCTTTGAGGCGGCGAGCTGTGTGCGTAGCTCTTCAAGCTGCGTGCGGCGTGCGCCTTCTTTCGCGGCCAGGAAGCCGTGGAAGGCGAAGGCCTCGGCAGAGAGTCCGCTGGCGATCAATGCGTTGATCGCGGCGTTCGCGCCGGGGATAGGGAAGACAGCGATTCCCGCCGCGATAGCGTCAGCCGCGAGCACCGCGCCGGGGTCGGCGATCCCGGGTGTGCCGGCGTCGGAGACGACGGCGATGCGCGCGCCCTGTTTGAGCTGCTCGAGCAGTTGCGTAGAGCGGGAGAGCTCGTTGTGATCGTGGTAGCTGACCGTGGGCGTCGAGATGCCGAAGTGCGAGAGCAGCTTCGCGGTCTGGCGCGTGTCTTCGCAGGCGATGCGGTCGGCGTTCGTCAGCACGTTCAGCGCGCGCAGGGTCATGTCGTCGAGGTTGCCGATAGGCGTGGCGACGAGGTACAGCCCCGGTGCGATGGGTTTGGGTTCAAGCTGCATCAGGCGTCACCGCGCTCGGGCGTAGCTACGCGCACCAGTTGCACGGCACGCGCGAGGCTGCCGGGGGTGAGGATGCCGAGCAGTCGACCGTCCTCTTCGACGACCGGGATGAACTCGCTGGCGCCGAGTTGTGCAGAGCGTTCGAGCGCGGTGGTGAGCTTTTCCTGGGGCTGGGCGAAGTGCAGCGTCTTGCTCATAACGCCCTGCACGTAGCCGTCGCCATGCACGCGCAGTTGCGTGATGATGGTGTCGCGCGTGACGGAGCCGACGAGCTGCTCACCACGCACGACGGGGAAGATTTCCTGCATGGAGTGCACGGTAGCGTTGAGCGCCCCCGCGAGCGTGTCGGAGCTGCTGATGAGCTTGATGTCTGTGAGCATCACTTCGTGCACGAGCGGCGAGATGGCTGGCGGAATGTTCTGCGGCTTGCTGGCGAAGTTCACCTGCGCGATGAGGAAGATAACGCCGCCGAAGGCGATGATCCACGGGTTCATCATGGCGATGCCCGCGAGTGCTACGGCAAGCGCGACCATCGAGCCGAGATGGAACGGTGGCGTGGTGCTGGCCATCGGCTTGCGCGGCGCATCGGTTTCGCCGCGGCGCGCGAGCAGCTTGCGGTTGGGCAGCGCGGAGGGCAACAGACCCGTGATGGCGATGACGACCTGCATCCACACAAACGCACGAAGGATGTGCGCGAAGGTGAGCCACGGCTGCTGGAGTAGATGCAAGCCAGGCTGGAAGGCGTAAGCCGTGCCCACCATGATGAGCACGGCGAGGACGTTCGCTGCGGGCCCGGCCATGGCAATGATGCGCTGGTTCTTCTTGTCGGCTTGCGCGCCGTCCTGCGCGAGCGCCATAACGCCGCCGATGGGGAAGAGGAATACCGCTCGCAGGTCCATGCCGACGTACGCTGCAGCGATGCCGCGCGCGAGTTCGCGCACGATGACCGCAGCTACCAGCGCGAGCCACAGGCCGAGGCCGCGCAGTACCGTGTATCCGAGCAGAGGCGCGGAGCCCGCGAAGAGCGCGAGCAGCAGGAGGAACGAAAGGTGCACACGCACATGCACGCCAAAGAATCGGCCAAGCGGAATAGACGAGCGAAACATCATCTCTCATTGTAGGTGGTGGGGGATGATGTCGGTGAGAGGTCAGATATGAGTTGCTCCAGGAGCGGGGCGGCTTGCAGCTTCGCGTCTCGCGTTCGGACCTCGCATCTGCGGTATCCTCATGCGTGATGAGGGTTATTGCTGGAACGTATCGCTCGCGCCTGCTGGACGCGCCGAAGGGAATGGACACGCGGCCGACCAGTGATCGCCTGCGTGAAACGCTCTTCAACGTGCTCGCGCCGTATGTACAGGACGCGCACTTTGTAGACCTCTACGCCGGCTCGGGAGCGGTGGGGATTGAGGCGATGAGTCGTGGCGCTGCCTCGTGCATCTTCGCCGAGAACGCGCCGCCAGCCCTGGCGGCACTCCGCAAGAATCTAGCGATGTTGAAGATCTCCGCAGGCACGCAGCTTGAAACGCGCAGCGTAGCGCGTGCGTTGGAGAACATGGCAAAGGCTGCAGCAAAGCTGGGACGAGCACAGGGCGCGGACATCGTTTTCCTCGATCCGCCCTACGAAGCCGCCGAGGAGTATGACGCGACGCTACGCACGTTGGCGCGTCAGCATGATGTGCTGCTGAACGCCGGTGCGATCGTGGTCGCCGAGCATACGCGCAAGAAGCCTTTGCCCGAGCGAGTGGGCGCGCTGTCGCGTTTTCGACTGCTCGAGCAAGGCGATGCGGTGTTGAGCTTTTATCGCGTAGCGGAAGAAGCGGCGGAGTAGAGCCGCAGGCGAATCCCGCAAACACATACCTCAGAAGCGAGATATGCTTCACCGCCTGCGGACTGCTGTTTAGAAGCCTCCGCCGGTATGTTGGCCCGTGGCGAGATCGAGCACGAACGGCACATCGCGGTCATCCATCATGTTCCACCCCGTGCCGTGGAGCGAGCCATCGCGCACTTCGCCCAGGGTGATGCCCTCCCAGGTGAGCCGTGCGCTCGTCCACGCAACGCCACTGGCGTTGAGCGCGACAATGTTCTGGAATCCCGCCAGGAGGATCAGGCCTGCGTCCTGCGCGACGAGCACTTCGGTGACGGGGCGCTGTTCTACATGCAGGCACTTCGCAGGCTCGATCATGTGGATCAGGTACGCGTAGCCGCCAGCAACTGCAAGCATCGCATCGGCGTTTGGGCACGACCACACACCACTCGGCAAAGAAGGCGATTCGAAGCCACGCGCACATGTCGCGAGAAACGTGCCGCCGCTTGCCGGCTTCACTTCAACGAGCATGGCACCGCGCGTCATCGCGTCTTCCTCGCCGGGAATGTACTGCGGGTACATGAACTGTCGTGCGGGGGCGATGAGCGGCGGCGTGCGCAGCACCTTGGCGCTCCAGGTTGCGGGCCAGGTCAGGTGAACTTCAGCGGTCATCGCAGGTGCTCCCATCCACCGCGTTCGAGCGGGGTGCGCGTGCCGTCAGCGGCGATCGCAGTGACGAGTGGTGTGTTCTTGCGGGGGCGTGTGATCGTACCGATGCGGGTGAGCGACACGCCTGCGATCGAACTCGGCATGCGCGTCGATGGCTTCGCAGTGAAGAGTAGTTCGTAGTCTTCGCCCCCATGCAGGGCGAGTTCAAGAGCGTCTTTGCGCTTGGCCGTCAGCGTGTGCAGCGGAAGGTTTGCAAGCTCGATTTCAGCGCTGACGCCAGAACGTTCGCAGAGGTGTGGCAGGTCGCTGGAGAGACCGTCGGAGATGTCCATGCACGCGGTCGCCAGCGACCTTGCGCGTAACGTGTCACCAACCTTCAAGCGAGGTTGCGGGAAGAGATGCGGATGCGCGTCGCCTCGCAGTCGCTTGCCGGCGAGCGTGGCTTCGAGTTCCGCTGCTGCGCCACCCAGAGCGCCTGTGACGTAGATAGCGTCGCCCGCTTTTGCGCCTGAACGCAGAAGGGCCGTGCCCTGCGGAACGTGGCCCAGCAGGATGATGTCGGCGAGCATCAGGTCATCGGGCGACTGTGACGTATCGCCGCCCGCCAGCGGTGTTCTTGTGTCCTTTGCCAGCGCGGCGAATCCGCTGAGCATACCGTCGAGCCAGCGCTGATTGTTCGCGAGGCTCTTTGGCAGCGCGAGCGAAAGGAAGGCCGCGAGCGGCGTTGCGCCCATCGCAGCAAGGTCGCTAACGCCGCGTGCCAGCAGCCGATGGCCGACAGACTCCGGCGTGTGACGATCGCGGGTAAAGTGCCTGCCTTCGAGCGAAAAGTCCGTGGTGACGACGATCTCGCTGCCTGCGGGCGGCGCGATCACGGCGCAGTCGTCGCCGATGCCAAGCCTGATTGCCGACGAACGCACGCCAGCGGTTCGGCGGCGGATCTGCTCGATCAGGGCGAACTCGCCGCGGGGCGTACTGGTAGGCTTCGGCATCGTGCTCAGGATACCAACGTGCGCAAGGCGGTTGCATGTGGTTGAAGAGACTGCGCTTGCGATGAAAGCGAATCGACCGCTGGTTGTTCGGTCACAACTCAGCGGGGTAACATAGTAGGTGCACCCCTGGCGGTGCAGGGCGGCTCGGCGGCCCGGTCAGGATTCGATTGCGCAAGCGATATTTCGTCTACGTGACGCGGAACGAGGATGGCACCTCTGAAGAGGTGAACATCCCGATGCGCTACGTTTACGTTTTTCTCGCGGCGACGATAACGGGGATGTTCACGATCGCAGGCATGGCTGGCTCCTACAGCCGCATGTTGGCGAAAGCGGAGACGATCAACCACCTCCGCGACGAACTCGCGAACAGCCGCAAAGATTACGCGCATCTCGAAAAGCAGACGCACGACAAGGACGTCCAGGTGGCGAGCCTTGGTTCGCTGGCCAGTGAGGTCTCGGCGATCTACGGTCTCACCGCGGGCAAGCTGACGCTACCGCTCGGCCACGGCCTGCGCATCGGTCGCAAGAATGCGGTCGGTAATGTCGCCGATGCGAAGCTGAAGGACGACACCGCGAGCTTCACCGACGACAGCTACTACAAGTCTCTGGACACCTTCTACGCGCTGAAGAACACCGCCGCCAGCGGCGCGCTGATGCCTTCGAACACGCCGGACATGAGCATCGGAATTCGCAGCGGCCTGAGCGGCCTCGGCGCGATTGATCTTGCGACCGGCACGGCCACGCCCGATATGTGGCCGGTGATGGGCCCGATCAACTCGGGCTTCGGCGAGCGTGAAGATCCGGTGATCGGTGGGGGGACGGGTGAGTTTCATAAGGGCGTAGACATCGGTTCGCCGCTTGGTACTCCGGTGCACGCTCCAGCACCAGGCCGCGTGGTGAAGGCAGGCATGGGCAACGGCTATGGTCGCGAGATCGAGATCGACCACGGCAACGGCATCAAGACCGTGTACGGTCACCTCTCCGGCTGGAATGTTTCGGCAGGCGAGACGGTGGTGAAGGGGCAGGTGATCGGCTTCGTCGGTCACTCGGGGCGCACGACCGGTAACCATCTGCACTACGAAGTACAGGTGCGCGGCAATGCCGTGAACCCGCATAAATATCTACGGACGACGATGGCGCAACTTGGCGGCGCCACCGGCACCGGAGGCTAAGAGAGACGATGAAGCCGCGCTGCAGAGCGCGGCTTTTCCTAGATCTTGCAATATATCGCAATTTGCGATATATTGATTGCAATCCGCAATGGAGCCGGATCGAGCCATGAAGTTGGCTGACAAAATTCGTTATCTGCGCGAGGTGGAAGGCAGCCTGCGTGGCCTGGGTCGGGCCATGACCCAGGGCGAGCTGGTGAAGGCGATCGCTGCGGAAACGCGCGAGGCGCTGAGCCAGAGCTATCTCTCGCAGATCGAGTCCGGCGCGCGGCCCCACCTGACCAATAACACACGTCTGCTGCTGGCAAAGTTCTTCAAGGTGCACCCCGGCTATCTCGTGGATGATCCTGACGGCTATCACGCTGAGTTGATGAGCGATGTGCGCTTGCAGGAAGACACCCTCGACATCTGGCTTGTGGGCGGCGCCGAGCGTTTTCGGCGTGACCCGGAGTTGCGGCGAGCGCTGTTGGCCATCTCGCATCATCCTGACTCGCGCAAATGCTTGCTGCTGCTCGAGTGCATTCTCGCGACCGGCGGGCTGACGGAGCGATTGCTGGAAGTACTGCATCCCGGAGAGCGGGCGAAGGCGCAGCAAGCTGCGTTGGACGCGGCTCCGGTGAAACGAGCTGTGAAGAAGTCCGTTGCAAAGAAGTCGACAAAAAGAGGAGTGAGTCGATGAACGGTTTCGATTGGAACACGCTGTACCTGACGTGCTTTGTGCTGGGACTCGCGTTCAGTTTGCTCGCGGTGGTTTCGGGCTCGATGCACATGCACATTGGCCATTTTCACTTCGGTCATGGGCATGGCGCGGGGCATCAGCACCATGCGATGTCATGGCTGAACGCGTTCACCATCACAGGCTTTCTGTGCTGGTTTGGGGGCGCGGGCTACCTCTTCCACCGCGCGCATGTCTTCACGGCGATCGTCGTGCTGGGCTTCGCGATTCTTGCAGGTCTTGCTGGTGCGGGCATTCTGCTGTGGTTCCTTACGGGCGTGTTGTTGAAGCATGAGCGCACGCTGGAGCCGGAGGACACGGAGATCGTCGGCGTGCTCGGACGCATCTCGCAGCCGGTGCGCGAAGGCGGCGTGGGCGAGATGCTCTACACGCAGAACGGCTCACGGCGGTCCGTCGGCGTGCGCAGTGTAGATGGTGCCGAGATCGCGAAGGGCACTGAGGTGATTGTGATGAGTTTTGCGCGCGGCATCGCGCAGGTACGTCGCTGGGATGAGTTTCAGCACGGCCTGATGGATGAAGGCGAAGCGACGCCGGTGGAGCGCGAATAGAGATGTCCTGCGAGCGAACCAGAGGTCGCTTGCGTAACGATAACCCGAAGCAGTTGCAGGCAAACATGCAGCGCTTCCGAACCGACTTTCTTGTTGTTCTCTGCATTGAGAGGCAGAACGTAAATGTCGAACACGATTGTGATCGTTGTTGGATTATGTGTGTTGGTACTGGTCGGCCTGATGGCCGTTGCCGCGAGCATGTATCGCAAGGCTGGCCCGAACGAGGCGCTGATTCGCTATGGTCTTGGCGGACCGAAGGTGATCATCGGCCACGGTGCGGTGGTGTACCCGGTGGTGCAGCATACGCGCTTGCTTTCGCTCGAATTGATGAGCTTTGATGTGGCTCCGTCGCAGGACCTCTACACGAGGCAAGGCGTTGCGGTGACGGTGGAAGCTGTCGCGCAGATCAAGGTGCGCTCGGACAACGCCAGCATCATGACGGCCGCAGAGCAGTTTCTGGCGAAGTCGCCTGCGGAACGCGAAGGCTTGATTCGTCTCGTGATGGAAGGTCATCTGCGCGGCATCATCGGTCAGCTCACGGTCGAGCAGATTGTGAAAGAGCCGGAGATGGTCGGCGAGCGTATGCGCGCTACCTGCTCGGATGACTTGAGCAAGATGGGCCTTGAGGTGGTGTCGTTCACGATTCGCGAGGTGCGCGATAAGAATGAATACATCACGAACATGGGTCGTCCGGACGTGGCTCGTATTCGTCGCGACGCTGAGATTGCGGCTGCAGAAGCTGAGCGCGATACGGCGATTCGTCGCGCGATTGCGCTGCGTGAAGCGGCTGTAGCGAAGGCCGCTGCGGACCAGGAGCGCGTGCTTGCGGAGACGCAGTCGTTGGCCAAGCAGGCCGAAGCGCAGCGTGATCTGGATGTGCAGAAGGCTCAGTTCACTGAGATTGCACGTCGCCAGGAAGCGCAGGCCGATAAAGCCTACGAACTGCAGACGAATGTGATGCAGCAGAAGGTGATCGCCGAGCAGGTGAAGGTGCAGCAGGTCGAGAAGGAAGCGCAGGTCAAGGTGCAGGAAGCCGAGATTGCGCGTAACGAGAAGGAGCTGATTGCGACTGTCTTGAAGCGTTCGGAGATTGAGAAGCAGCGCATCGAGAACATGGCAAACGCTGAACGTGCTCGTATCGTTGCCGAGGCCGAAGGTCGTGCTCAGGCGATTCGTACGCAGGGTGAAGCGGAAGCTTCGATCATCTTCCAGAAGGGTGAGGCGGAAGCGAAGGCGATGAACGTGAAGGCCGAAGCGTATCAGGAATGGTCGCAGGCTGCGGTTGTCGACAAGCTGCTGACGAACATGGCGGAAGTCGTACGTGCGATGGCGGAACCGCTGTCGAACGTGGACAAGATCACCATCGTTTCGACAGGCGACGGCAAGACGGTGGGCGCGCACAAGCTCACCGGCGAGATCACCGAGATTGCGGCACAGGTGCCTGCGTTGTTTGAGGCGCTGAGCGGCATGAAGATGAGCGATCTCATGTCGAACGTGAAGGAGATGGCGACGCGTCCCACGGACAAGCCGACCAGCGTGAAGCCCACGATCGAGGGCGAGAAGAAGGAAAGCTAACCCCGTGTGGCCGCGAAGCGAAACTGCTTCGCGGCCACGCTGCTTGCAAGGAGGATTGCGATGGCCCTGATGGAACGTGTTGCCATGTTGATGCGCGCGAATGTGAATGACCTGATTGATCGCGCGGAAGATCCGGAGAAGATGCTGCGGCAGTTGGTGC
Organism: Granulicella cerasi; assembly: GCF_025685575.1. Lineage (NCBI taxonomy): Bacteria > Pseudomonadati > Acidobacteriota > Terriglobia > Terriglobales > Acidobacteriaceae > Granulicella > Granulicella cerasi. The sequence continues at coordinate 304,864 of NZ_JAGSYD010000003.1, read as the reverse complement.
TCGATATGGAGAACCAGTTGTTGCAGGTGAAGACGCAGGTCGCCATCGCGATTGCCGATCAGCATTTGCTGGAGAAGAAACGCAAGGAGCAGGACGATCTTGCGAGTGAGTGGAGCCGTAAGGCCGAGCTTGCGGTAGGCAAGGGGCAGGATGATCTGGCGCGCGCGGCGTTGGAGCGTTCTCTCTCGCACACGCAGATGGGCGAAGGCTTTGCGCAGCAGTATGTCGATCAAACCGCAGAGGCAGATGCGTTGCGCGTGACGTACACGAAGCTTGAGGCGAAGTTGAAGCAGACCGAAGCGCAGTGCGAGATGATGGCTGCGCAGGCACGTCGCGCGCGCATGGTGAGCAAGGCGAACGCGGCTACGGCTGCGACTGCCGATGCGGCGACGAAGCGCACGTCGCCACTGCAACGCCTGAAGGCGAAGCTGCAAAACGCGGAAGCCGAGAACGCTGCAAGCCGCGAGATGCTGACCAGCGAAAGCTTCTCGAATGAATCGTTGGAAGATCGCTTCGCAGTGCTAGAGCGGGACGAAAAGGTGGAGCGTCTTTTGGGTGAGTTGAAACAGAAGCAGGCGCGAATGCTTGAGGCGGGCTGACGCTACACTGAAGCCATGATGTTGGAGCGGACACACGCGAACCGTTACATGCTCTCGATGCGTGAAGGCGGGTCGATGCCTGCGCTGCTCGGCGCGGATGATGATCGCCAGTATGTGGTGAAGCTGCGCGGCGCTGGGCAAGGGCCGCGCGTGCTGGCGGCGGAGTTTCTTGTCGGCGAAATCGCCCGGCGGCTTGAGCTGCGTGTGCCGCATCTCGCGGGCATTGAGCTCGATGCGATGTTCGGCAAGTCCGAGCCTGACCCTGAGGTGCGCGAGTTATTTCAGCGCTCGGCGGGGCTGAATCTTGGTCTGGAGTATCTGCCGCAGTCGACGGTGTTTGATCCTGTCGCGGGTGATCGTGTGTCGGCGCAGGAGGCGTCGCGTGTGGTGTGGCTCGATGCGTTTACGCGCAACGTAGACCGCACGCCGCGCAATGCGAATCTGCTGATGAAGGATGGGCGTTTGTGGCTCATCGATCATGGCGCGTCGATGATCTTTCACTTCCATTGGCCGAGCGCTCCGCAGAAGGCCGTGGATGCGTTCGCGCCGATCTCGCAGCACATTCTGCTGCCGTTCGCGAGTGAGATAAAAGCGGCTTCGGCATGGGCGCATGAACGGCTGACGCCTTCGTTTCTGGACGAACTGATCGCGGCGATTCCGGACGAGTTTTTGCCCGAGGACGATGGCGTTTCGGTCGCTGATCAGCGCGAAGGGTACTCCCGATTTTTTGCGGAGCGATTGAAGCACTCGGCTATCTTTGAAGAGGAGATTCGCCGTGTCCGAACGCAGAGCCTATAACTACGCCGTGATCCGCGTGGTGCCGCGCGTGGAGCGTGATGAGTTTGTGAACGCGGGCGTAATTCTCTACTCGCAGCAGCACAAGTTCCTCGGCATGCGTGTGCGCGTCAACGAAGCGAAGCTGCGCTCGCTGTGGCCGGAGACGCCAATGGAGGCGATTTGCAAGCATCTCGATGCGGCGATGAAAATTTGCGAGGGCGCGGCTGATGGTGGGCCGATCGCGAAGCTTTCGATGAGCGAACGCTTTCAGTGGTTGACCTCGCCGCGCAGCACGATGATTCAGATTTCACCGGTGCGAACGGGGCTGACGAGCGATCCGCAACGCACGCTCGATCATCTCGCGGAAGACCTCATCTCATAGCGCAGACATGACGAAGGCCCGGAGTGATCCGGGCCTTCGTCATGTCTGTCGAGAGCTTACTTCTTGCCGACGTAAGCAACGCGCCATACGGTCTTCGAGCCGTCATCGGTGACGATGAGCGCGCCGTCATTCGCCGCCGTAACGCCGACAGGGCGGCCCCATACTTTGCCATCTGCGGTCACGAAGCCGGTGAGGAAGTCTTCATACTCACCAGTTGCTTTGCCGTTCTTCATCGGCACGCGGATCACTTCATAGCCTGTGCGCTTGGAGCGGTTCCACGAGCCATGCTCTGCGGCGAAGGCATCGCCAGCAAAGGCCACAGGGAAATCGTTGCCAGCATGATCCGCGTCGCGTTTATTGATGTTCGGGTAGAACGACATCTGCAGCGATGCGAAGTGCGGTTCGAGGATCACATCCGGCGTGCGAACCTTGTCCTTCAGTTCAGGATGCTTGCCTGCGTGACGCGGGTCCTGATGGCCGCCCATGTACCACCACGGCCAGCCAAAGAAGCTGTCCTCGGGCACGCTGGTGATGTAGTCCGGCACGAGGTTGTCGCCGAGGCCGTCGCGCTCGTTTGTGGAGCACCATAGCGCACCGGTGATCGGATTGATCGCTTCGCCAACGCAGTTGCGGATGCCGGCGGCATAGATCTTCTCGAACTTGCCGTCAGGCGTGAATTCGAGCACGTCTGCGCGGTGGAACTCGGTGGGATGCGTATCGCTGTCATCGACGTTCGACGCAGAACCCACGCTGATGAGCATGTGCTGGCCGTCTTTGGTGAAGACAACATCGCGCGTCCAGTGGCCGCCGCCGGTGAGCTTGGCGTAGCCGGGCAGCTCCCTCACCACAACTTCAGCGGGGCCGCTCGCCTTCATGTCGCCCGCCTTGTAGGGGAAGCGCACCACCGAGGTCGTGTTTGCGACGTAAACCCACTTCGGGTTGTCGGCAGGAAAGAACGCGATGCCGAAGGGATGATCGAGGTTCGTGGCGAAGACCTCGCGCTGAGCTGCTTTGCCGTCTGCGCCGACGCCGCGCAGCACGATGACGCGGCCGTTGTCTTCATCGCGTCCGCCGCCGGAGTCAGCCAGGAAGATGTCGCCGTTCGGCGCAGGGCGCACGAGGCGCGGCATCACGAAGTCGCCGGTCGCGTACTCGGTCACCTTGAAGCCTGCGGGAGCTTGTGGCCACGCACCTTCGGGGCGCGGCACGAGCTCCGGTCGATTCGTTACCGAGCTTTCGGGCATCGGCTTGGGCAGGTCTGCCAGGGTCAAGTGGCGACGAACGCCGGGCTTCTCTTTGCTGTAGTCGGTGAAGGCCGCTTGACCGGTAAGAACCGGAGCGGTTTGCGAGTGCGCGGCCGTGGCAAGCGTCGCAAAGCTGAGTGCGAGGGCGATCGTGTGGGTTCGCATGGTCTCTTGGATGCAGCTACTTGGTTGAAGGTGCTGAGGTCGTAAGCGCGCGCAGTTGATCGACGCTTGCGGAGGCCGTGAGTTCGGCGGAGGATTTGTCCTGCTCGACCTTCGCGGAGTCGAGAATCTGTCGCATGGCTACAGCGCTGGCGTCCTGTTGCTGCGTGGCGCCAGCGAGACCCTTCGCGAGGTTCAGCATGGTGTTCATGCCTTCGACAGTGGTCGCGGCGTCCTGCTCGCTGGGAGCGAACTCCTTCACGCGGAGCTGCACTTTCCCCTCGTAGCGCACGCTGGCGACGAGCTCGGTGTCCGACGGCACGGGTAGTTCCAGGCCGAGGAGCGTGATCTTGCCGTTCTCCGCAAAGGGCAAGCCGATGTGGCCGATGCCCCAGGCCTGCGACAGCACAGGCACGTCGCTGTAGCGACGCGAGAGCAGCGACGAACCCGGTGTGCCAAGCGCGGACGCGCGCCAGCGGTCGAGCATCGAATGAATCTGCTCCGCGGTAGGCATGTTGGAGGCGACGACGGTGTCGTAGCCGAGCTGCGCTACGCGCAGCGCGCGGCCTTCCACGGGCACGGTATAGACATCGTGCCCGGCATAGTTCTCTTTGGCGGTCGCCATGGATGCGAGGTAGTTTGCGAGGCGCTCTCCGTCAAAGCGGCCGATGAAGACCTCGGAGTACGCGACGGGGCCGTTCGGCCCACGCGGATCGGACATGTGATGCAGCGCGAACGCAGCATAGTCGATGTCACGCTCCGGCTCGATGCCCGTAGCTGCGATGAAGTGCGCGAAGTCGGCGGAGCGCGTCAGCGGTTGTTGATCAAAGTGCGTGGCGGTGCGCAGCGTCTTGAGCTGGAAGTAGACGATGGCGTCGGACTCGGGCAGCAGGCGCGCGGCCTCAGGCGGGGCCTTTGCGCGAATGAGAAGAGCCGCGCCGATGGCGGCGAGCAGAACGAGGAGGACGACCGTGATGACGATGCCGCGCTTGCGAGTGGGGTGTCTCAAAAGTCTCTCGTAACGCCGAGGCCGGGAGCCGTGCGACGTGTTGGAGACGATGGTAGCACCGCAGGCATTGCGCGCAAACGAGAAAGCCGATCGCAACAGCGATCGGCTCCGCTCGTTTCCCGACTGTGCGTCGCAACTATTCCTTGATGGAAAAGCTGTAGATCTTTCCGGCGCTTGCTGCATTGGAGGAGGTGATGGAACCCGGAGGCAGGATGCCGTACTCGCCAGGTGCTTCATCCATCCCTACTTCGAAGGTGTAGAGGCGCGGCCCCATTTTGGTGGAGGTAAAGTCCTTGCGATCACGTTCTGCGCCGCTGGATTTGTGGATGACGCCGCCGGTCTCCGACCGGAACTCACGATTGTTCGAGTTCTCACGTAATTTCAGTAGTTGATACTCGTTTGGGGCCGTGCCTTCGCTCGTGTAAATAAGAACTGTGATCGGACGTGTCAGCACCGTCGGCGACTTTTTCCCGGGGATATGGCCATTCTTATCCTGTTTCACGATGCCATAGGTGAAGCCGCTCTTCAGTGCGCCGCCGGACTTGTAGTTCACGATCTCTGGCGCGAACTCTGTCCATTTGCCGGTGATGTCCTTGTAGTAGACCCCGACTTCATCCACGCCCGCAGGAAGCGTGGAACCAGCACCAACAGAGGCTTGGGCAGGGCCGTTCGGGTTCACGTTCTTGGACAGCATCGCGGCAAGTTCCTTGTCGGTGATGCCGTCCTTCTTGAGCTGGATCATGTTGTCGGCGCTGAGGTCGTAGTGGCCGGGCGAGTTATTGATCGTCGTCACGACGAGGTCTTCACCGAGACCAGCCTTGGCAAGCTTTACGACGGCAGCGTTATCGAGTGCAGGGGACTGTGCGACCAGAGCGGAGGAAATGCAGAAGACCGCGCACGCAAGTGCGCGACGGGGGAAGAGCATGGGAAGGTCCTTCTCTACAAAAGAAAATGGGTGTTCTGAGGATGAACGGAAGTGTATCGCAGAACCGCTTTCGCTGCGCCGTGGAAAGTTTGCCCGGCTGAGGGGAGGCGCCCGTAGTTTCTGCGGAGTTCTCCACCGACCGGTTAGAAATTTGGCGGCGGCCTGTGGTACAGTCAGAGACAGCGCTGCGGTAGTTCGTGCAGCGCGCTTTGCTGTGTGGGCTGGCGTAGCTCAGCTGGTAGAGCACCTGATTTGTAATCAGGCGGTCGGGGGTTCAAATCCCTTCGCCAGCTCCAGTTTTCTACCCCACACGTGAAGCGAGAGAAGTCCGGTCGTTCCTGCCTTGCAGTGTCGTTCTGACAGAATCTCAAGAACAATTGGGCACAGGTGGCCGAGTGGTTAATGGCAGCAGACTGTAAATCTGCCGCGCTAGTCGCTACGAAGGTTCGAATCCTTCCCTGTGCACCATTCCTTTTTCGGAGGCATTAGCCGAGTGAGTATGGCTCCTGCTTCCACTGGCCGTTTGGCCGTTGCGCTGGTAGTTCTCGGACTGCTGGCGGTTCTTGTCTGGCGAACGATGGAGCCAGGCAAGTTTCAGCAAGTCGTTTGGTTGCTGCTTGCATTCTTCGCCTTCCGCGTGATCATGGGTTGGCTGGCAATGCGTAGGAAGCGTTAAACGAGTTTTGCGGTAAAGTTGTACAAGGAAGCTGATGTAGCTCAGTGGCAGAGCACTCCCTTGGTAAGGGAGAGGTCGAGAGTTCAATCCTCTCCATCAGCTCCAGAACAAATCGAGGGCGGCTAGACGCTTAGCGGCTGCTCACAGGCGGGAGTAACTCAGTGGTAGAGTCACAGCCTTCCAAGCTGTTGGTCGCGGGTTCGATTCCCGTCTCCCGCTCCAAGTATCTCGCCCGCCCCATTCCCACAGACAGGACAAGTCGTTGAGCACAACGTTTCAGCAGGCATTGATTCCGGTGGCTGATGCAGCCACGTTTGGCGCCGTCAAGGGCGCAATCGATTCGCACTTCTCGGCCAAGGGCATTGAGGCTTATCTCAAGTCGCTCGATAAGGCAGGACTTCGCATCCGCGAGTTCGAGGTAGTGGCGAAGGCTGGCAAGCTCGGCGCAGACACCGCAGCGAACTACGCCAAGTTGAACGATGGCGACCAGGGCATGATCCGCGAGCACTATCTCGCATCGCTCGAGAAGGTCTCGACCGATCTGCGCGACAAGTACTTCAAGATTTACGCGTACTACTAGAGCGCGAACGGCGAAAGCCGTTTATTCTGCTTGAGGCGTTGTCCTCAGCGCAAAATTTTCAGATATCACTCTGGCCGTTGCTTCCTTGCAACGGCCAGTTGAATGAAAGACGGAGACAGACATGGCGAAGGAAAAATTTGACCGTAGCAAACCGCACGTAAACGTAGGCACGATCGGTCACATCGATCACGGCAAGACGACGTTGACGGCGGCGATTACGAAGGTTCTCTCGAAGCACAACCCGAAGAACGCGTTCAAGTCGTTTGACCAGATTGACAACGCTCCGGAAGAGCGCGAGCGCGGTATCACGATCTCGACCTCGCACGTGGAGTACGAGACGGCGAACCGTCACTATGCTCACGTTGACTGCCCGGGCCACGCCGATTACATCAAGAACATGATCACGGGCGCAGCGCAGATGGACGGCGCGATCCTCGTGGTGGCGGCCACTGACGGCCCGATGCCGCAGACCAAGGAGCACGTTCTGCTGGCTCGCCAGGTTGGCGTGCCGTACATCGTGGTGTTCCTGAACAAGTGCGATGCGGTGGAAGATCCTGAACTGATCGACCTGGTCGAGATGGAAGTTCGCGAGCTGCTGTCGAAGTACGAGTTCCCGGGCGACGACGTTCCCGTGATCCGTGGTTCGGCTCTGGGCGCGCTGAACGGCGAAGCACAGTGGGAAGAGAAGATCGACGAGCTGATGCAGGCCGTGGACGACAACGTTCCTCAGCCTGACCGTCTGGTCGACCTGCCGTTCCTGATGCCGATCGAAGACATCTTCTCGATCTCGGGTCGTGGCACGGTGGTGACGGGCCGTATCGAGCGTGGCAAGATCAAGGTGGGCGAAGCGGCACAGATCGTGGGCTTCCGCGACACGCAGTCGACGACGGTAACCGGCGTTGAAATGTTCAAGAAGCAGCTTGACGAAGGTCTTGCAGGCGACAACGCGGGTCTGTTGCTCCGCGGTACGGCGAAGGACGATGTGGAGCGTGGCATGGTGCTTGCGAAGCCTGGTTCGATCACGCCGCACACGGTGTTCAAGGGCGAAGTGTACGTGTTGTCGAAGGAAGAAGGCGGCCGTCACACCCCGTTCTTCAACGGCTACCGTCCTCAGTTCTACTTCCGTACGACGGACGTGACCGGTTCGGCGAAGCTGCCGGAAGGCACCGAAATGGTGATGCCTGGCGATAACATCGCGCTGGAAGTCACGCTGCACACGCCGGTGGCGATGGAGAAGGGCCTGCGCTTCGCGATCCGCGAAGGTGGCCGTACCGTCGGCGCTGGTGCGATCTCCGAGATCATCAAGTAAGGCAACGGCAGGGTCCAGGGCTTAGGGCCCAGGGCCCAGCAAACCACGAAGGCCACCGAGAAATCGGTGGCCTTCGTGCGTGTTGGGAGGTCGATTGATCGCGCGGGTAACGCATCGCGGGATAGATTTTGCAGGCCGCCACTTACTTCTTCTTCTGCCGCTGCTTCAACAGCTTCCAGTCAGCAACGCTTTGGTCTGCGTAAGCTTCTGCGAACTCGGAGATCGCGCTGCAGAACGCTTTGCCCTTGCCGATGTAGCCCGCGATGCGCTGGGCATCTCCGGAACGAGCGTGCCCATGCGCGAGGATGCGTCCGCAGACCTCCGCGTACTCCGTCAGGCCTACGGCGTCGAGCGTCGTGACATCGAGCGTCGCCTTGTGGTCGTTCAACTGGCGCACGAGATACTCTTCGCCGGAGATGCTTGTCCAGCCGAGCAGCGGATCGCTTTGGAACTGCATGCTGCGCTGGCCATTTACGACGCGCTGTCCCTGATGCAGCTCCGAACGAAGGCGCTTGCGCGGTACCGGCAAGTACGGCGCGAAGGCCGAGGCGTGCTCCTGCTTGATCTGCAGAAAAAGCGGATCACCAGGGCCATTGCCTTCCATAAAGATGCAGTAGTCGCGCAGGCCGACAGAGCCTGTGCCGACGACCTTGAAGGCTACGTCAATCGGTCGAAACTGATCGAAGAAGTGTTGTCGTTCGGGCGCGAGACTCTCGCGATACATCGGCAGCGCCGCAAGCACCGCGCGCCGCTCTGCACCCATCACGCGCCGCAGTACAGGAGGCTCCGAGCGAAAGCGTGTCGTCTTCGGCTCGAGCAACTGTTCCATCGAGTGCAGCGGGTTCGAGCGTTCCGCCTTGCGCAGAATGTCGGAGATCGGTTGAGCGCTACCGATGCCATGCACCTTGTAGCGCGCCACTTCCATGACGGGCAATTGAGAGAGCGTTACGATCAAGGTGCTGTACTCGCGCAGGAACGCGCTCACTGCAGTCGAGCGTGCGCCTGATCGCACGCCGCCTTGCTCGCCTGCAAGCAGAATGCTCGTAGCCAGGCGCTTGATGTCCCACTCGAAGGGCGCTCGCGTGGTTTCGTCGAAGTCGTTGATGTCGAAGATGAGGCGACCGTCTTCGCCCGCATAGGCGCCGAGATTTTGCACATGCGCGTCGCCGCAGATCTGGTTCACGATGATCGTGTGCGGCGTCAGCGAGAGGTCGTACGCCATGATCGGCAATGCGCCGCGGAAGAAGCTGAAGGGCGACGCAGCCATGCGTTGATTCTTGAGCGCGAGCAGGGAAGGAACGCGGCCTTCCATCGCGGCGTCCAGCAGCGACAGCGGCTCGCGCTTCCGTAGCTTGGGATCCCACTCGGTTAGCTGTTGTCGCGCAATGGTCTTGCGATGGGCGCGGCCTTGCGCGGTGCGTTCCTGTGGGGGATCGGGGAGCTTGGTCGATGGCTTCACTGCGCCAGTGTACGCGCCTGATGGACCGCCACAGAAAGGCGGCCACCAGGCGCTACAGGTTCAAGCGCTACAGGTTCAGGCGCTACTGGTTTTAGATCTGCGCCATGCCGCCGTCGACGAAGAGGTCGATGCCGTTGACGAAGGTGGACTCGTTCGAGCCGAGGAAGAGGGCGACGCTGGCGATTTCTTCCGACTTGCCGAGGCGGCCGAGCGGCACCTGCGAGGCCATGGCGGCCTTGAAGTCGTCACCGAGCGGGGAGAGTGCGGCGGTGTCGATCGGTCCGGGGCTCAGGACGTTGACGCGAATGTTGCGATCCTTCAATTCCACCAACCAGGTGCGTGCAAAGGATCGGACTGCGGCCTTGGTGGCGCTGTAGACGCCGAACTGTGGCGTTCCCTTGATGCCGGCGATCGAGCCGTTCAGGATGATGGATCCGCCGTCGCGGAAGAGCGGAAGCGCCTTCTGCACGGTGAAGAGCGTACCGCGTACGTTCAGGTCGAAGGTCTCGTCGAAATGCTCTTCGGTGACGTCGGTCAGCAGCTTGAACTCACCGCGTCCCGCGCTGGCAAAGAGAACGTCGATGTGGCCCTTCTCACTCTTCACGGTTGCATAGAGGCGGTCGAGGTCGGCGAGGTTGCTGGCATCGCCCTGCACACCGGTGACGTTGCGGCCAATCTCCTGGACGGCCTTATCGAGCGCATCCTGCCGACGGCCCGTGATGAAGACGTAAGCGCCCTCTTCCACGAAGCGCTTTGCGGTGGCGAGCGCCATGCCTGACGTGGCGGCGGTGATGACGGCTACTTTTCCTTCAAGCTTTCCCATGACTCTTCTCCTCGAACGGCGAGCTTTCTGCTGCGTTCGTGGAATGTGATGTGGCGCTCGCGGTGCAAGATTCAATAGTTCGGGAATAATGAACAAAGAATCTTTCAGTGCGTTGAAAGCTCTAAGATAAGAGAACGATGCGTCCGCTCTTCCATCCCGAGATCGCCGATGTGCCTGTGGAAGCGATTCTGCATGCGCTCGCTGATCCCGTCCGGGTGGCGATTCTGGCGGACCTCTCGGAGCAGACGTGTTCGCAGAACTGCTCGTCCTTCGCGCATGTGCTGCAGAAGCCGATTCCGAAGTCCACGCTCTCGCAGCACTTCAAGATCCTGCGGGAAGCCGGGTTGATTCGCAGCGAGCGCCGCGGCGTGGAGGTGCAAAACACCTCGCGCTGCGTTGAAGTGGATGCGCTTTACCCTGGGTTGATTGGTGCGATCGTGAATGCGTTGAACATTCAATCCGCAGCCGTAGCGAAAGCGCAGAAGCGCGCCGCACGCAAGAGGTAGCGGTCTCGTCAAAGCGAACGCGGTAGCGGTAATCGCTTCTTCCGAAACAACCTTGTACGAACAGTGTTCACTCCTATGAACAGTGAACGGAGGTTCGCAAATGTTCGTAAAAAGATTGGCACAACTTTCGGTAGTAAGCGCGGCGCTTGTCGCGTCTGTGGCGGCAGCACCTGTACAAGCACAGATTTCGGTCGGCATTGGTGTGGAACCGGGATGCCCCTATGGTTACTACGATTACGCGCCGTATAACTGCGCTCCGTATGGGTATTATGGTCCGGACTGGTTCAACAGTGGCGTTTTCATTGGCGCTGGCCCGTGGTTCCACGGCCCGCATGGCTTCTATGGCCACGTAGATAACCGCTACGACCCGCACTACGGCTACCATGGTCCGTTCCCGGATCGCGGTGCTCAGCCCTTCGGTCACTTCCAGGGCAATGAGGCGCGCGATGGCCGCGGTCACATCGGCAACGCTGGCCACCCGGCTGGTGGCGAGCACATGGGAGGCTTCTCCGGCGGCGGTCACCCCGGTGGTGGCGGCGGCGGACACATGGGCGGCGGTGGTGGCGGACACCACTAGTCTCTAGTCGAAAGGCTGGCTGCGAATGATCGCAGCCAGCCTTTTACTTTGCGATGCTTACTTCGCTACACGCACACCGTCGAGATAGCCGCAGAGCATCACGAGTAATTGCTCCAGCATCGCCGCATGTTCGCTCGCCGGCATACGAGCCTCAAGGATAAGGCGGCTGATGCCGATCATCGTGGACTGCAGAATGAAGGCCGCTTGCGCGGCATCCACCTTCAGCTTTTCCGGCGAGGTGCGCAGCATGGCCTCAAACGCCTGTGCATTGCGCTCGCGGAGATCTTCGGTGAGTCGAATGCCGTCGATGTCCGCACTCACCGAGTACAACGCCAGCCCTTGCTGCGGTCGCTTCATCTTCGCGGCGAAGAAGATCGTTGCCACGTTCGTGACCATCTCGCAGAGAGGCCGTCCTTCATTCGCGGCACATGCTGAAACGAAGAGTTGGCTGACGTGCGACAGATGCAGACGAAGCGTCGCTTGCAGCAGCGAGCGCTTATTGGGGAAGTATTGGTAGAGCGTTCCGACGGAGACTCCTGCGCGCGCCGCAACCAGGGTCGTAGTCAGTTTCTCCTTGCCAACCCGCACCAAAACCTGAAGGCATGCATCGAGGATCGCATCCACCGTGGCCGTGGAACGCGCCTGGACCGGCTGTTTACGCTGCTTTTCGAGAGGGGCTACGAGTGCTGGCAAATGCGAACTCCAAACCTGAAGCTTTCTTCATCTAACGATACAGATGCCGACCAGACGGCAAAGGAGCAAGCAAATGGCAGAAGCTACAAAGTTGGCAGGGAAGTTCACCTTTCCCGGCACAGAGTTCACGGTGCACCGCATGGGCTACGGCGCCATGCAACTGGCAGGTCCGCATGTCTTCGGTCCGCCGAAGGACCGAGCAGCGTGCGTGCGTGTGTTGCAGGCCGCGGTTGACGCGGGCGTGGACCACATCGACACGGCAGACTTCTACGGCCCGCATGTGGTCAACCAGATCATCAAGGAAGCGCTGCATCCTTACGCAAAGAACCTCGTGATCGTCACGAAGGTTGGAGCGTATCGCGGCATGAAGGGCGAGTGGTTTCAGGACCACAGCAAGGCATTGCTGCACAGCACTGTCTATGACAATCTTCGCAACCTCGGCGTCGATGCGCTCGATGTCGTGAACGTGCGCGGCGCCGGACTCGATGCGCCGCAGGCAGGCTTCGACTTCCGCCCCGGCATCGAGGCGATCGCCGAGTTGCAGCAGCAGGGGCTGGTGAAGCACATTGGCATCAGCAATGCGAACGCTGAGCAGATCGCCGCAGCGCAGAAAATTGCGCCGATCGTCTGCGTGCAGAACTTCTATAACCTCGCGCATCGTGCCGACGACGCGCTGCTGGACTCGATGGCCGCACAGGGCATTGCCTGGGTGCCGTTCTTCCCGCTAGGCGGCTTCTCGCCGCTGCAGTCGGGCTTGCTGAGCGAGGCCGCTGCCGAAATGGGCGCAACGCCGATGCAGGTGGCGCAGGCCTGGCTGCTGCACCGCTCGCCAAACATGCTGCTGATTCCCGGCACGTCGTCGACGGCGCACCTTGCCGAGAACCTCGCCGCGGCGGACATCGGGCTCTCGCCGGCGGTGCTGGCGAAGCTTGATCGCATCTACGCGGAGACGCCGGTAAAGCTCTCCACCACGGCGCACTAAAGCGCAAATGCCTCGGGAAAATCCCATCGAAAGGGGGCGTTCATCGCCCTCTTTTGTTTTTTGCGGTTTTCGTGGATAATGAATGAAGCCATGCGTGAGCCTGACCGCACGGTTCCAGCAGTAAAACTCAGGTACAAAGGTCAGCAGGGGACTCAAGCCCTGCGTCGCGGCGTGTTTGGAGCTACTCCGGCCACGCTGCTAGCCAACCGAAGCGGTTGGCCACGATAGGAGTCTAAAAACATGCGCGAAATCATCACTCTGCAGTGCCCCGAGTGCAAGAACAAGAACTACTCGACCACGAAGAACAAGAAGACGACCACCGGTCGCCTCGAGTTTTCGAAGTTCTGCAACACGTGCCGCAAGCACACCGATCACAAGGAAACGAAGTAAACTCCTTGTAAGCGCGAGCGAACGGGCTTCGGTCCGTTCTCCCACAGGGGAGTAAGCTCAACGGTTAAACTGTCGGTCTCCAAAACCGAACTTCTCGGTTCGAATCCGAGCTCCCCTGCCAAACTTTTCTAAGCGCACCCCGGACGTCTTCAGCAGTGAAGCGTCGCATGTTTCAGGAGCACCATGGCGAACGCAGTCGTCGAAACCCACGAAACCGAAGTCGAAGTCGACCAGCACCTTTCCGCGCCCCAGCGCTTTATGCAGTTCCTGCGCGACACGCGCTCGGAAATGGAAAAGGTCGCCACCCCGACCCGCGAAGAAGTGAAGAACGGAACGATCGTAACGATCGCGACGGTTTTTGTGTTTGCCGCGTACTTCGAACTCGTAGACCTTGGCATCGGCAAGCTGATCGACAAGCTCTTCATTCACGCTACCCGCTAGCTTCACGAGATCTTTTCAGAGAGAACCCAAGATGGCAGAAGAGTTCAACAACAACGAGAATCTCGAAGCGGAAGTGCTGATGGCCGGTGAGGTTGAGGGCGATCACATCGCTCTGCCCGGTGAAGAAGCAGCAGCTGAAGAAGCGGCTCCGGAGCACAACGAGAATTTCAAGTGGTACATCATCCATGCGTACTCGGGCTTCGAGCGCAAGGTGAAGGAATCGCTCGAAAGCCGCGTTCGCGCTTACCATCTCGAGGATAAGGTCGGTCGTATCGAGATCCCGACCGAACCCACCACCGAGATGCGCAACGGCAAGAAGTACACGATTGATCGTGTGTTCCTGCCGGGTTATGTTTTCGTCGAGATGGCTCTCGACAATGATCTCTGGCACGTAGTGAAGAACACGCCGCGCGTGACGGGATTCTTGCAGACCGGCGACCAGCCGAACGCCCTGAGCGAGCAGGAAGTCAGCGCGATGCTGAACCGCCAGGATGTTACGCGCGAGAAGCCGCGTCTCAAGCTCAAGTTTGAGAAGGGGGAGACGGTCCGCATCACCGAAGGCCCGTTTGCCAACTTCAACGGTGCAGTGGACGACATCAACGAAGACAAGCAGACCCTCAAGGTCATGGTTTCGATCTTTGGCCGTCCGACTCCTACCGAAGTCAGCTTCTCGAATGTCGAAAAGGCAGTCGAGTAAGCAAAGAGATTCGAGGGACGAAATGCAAATCCAAAGAACCTGTCGACGCTAACTCGCAGACTTTGATTTGCCCTTGTCCTTCACACAGGAGACCAGCCCGGACGCTTCTCCGGACCTTCTAACTCCTGGCCCTGCAGCACAAAATTCGCGCGTACGACGCGCACAATGAGGTAAGTAACATGGCACCGAAGAAGATCACTGGTTACGTCAAGCTCCAGATCGTCGCAGGCAAGGCAACTCCTGCACCCCCCGTCGGCCCCGCGCTCGGTCAGGCTCAGGTCAACATCATGGAGTTCTGCAAGCAGTTCAACGATCGCACCAGCAAGGACCCGGCAGTTCAGGGCATGACCGTTCCGGTCGTGATCACTGTGTACGCGGACCGCACGTTCTCGTTCATCACGAAGACGCCGCCGGCTCCCGTGCTCCTGCTGAAGGCCGCTGGCATCGAAAAGGGTTCGGGCAAGCCGAACTCGGAGAAGAAGGGCAAGGTCACCGAAGCTCAGATCATCGAGATCGCCAAGGTGAAGATGCCGGACATGAACGCAGCTTCGATCGAAGCCGCAGCGAAGACCATCCGCGGCACCGCTCGCTCGATGGGCATCGACGTCGTCGCATAACTTCCGCCTCTTCGGAGGCAAAGAACGGCCCGCCAGTGATGGTGGGCCGCTTTTTATTGCGCCAGTTGAATCGCTCGACGCAGCAAGGGCGCACCCGGAGGTGCGCCCTTATCTGGCAGCAAACGCGAGCTTCTCTGTCTCGCTTGTCTTTTATGTCTTGTCCGGTGCGAAGTCTTACTGCTTCTCGACCGTGATCTTCAGCGTGGCGTACGCGCCGACACGCTTGCTCTCGACCGTTGCAGGCTCGAAGCGAAGGTCACGCACCATGCGCAAAGCGGCTTCATCAATCGTCTTGCCAGCTGAAGCCGTAACCGAAGGGGCCTCAGCGAGGCCAGCTTCATCGATGAGCACTCGCACATCCACTTCGCTCTTCTGCGGAACGGCCGCGACCTGAGCCGGGGTCAACGAAAGTCCGGTGAGAGTCTGAAGACGAGGAGCGGTCTGCGAGTTCGGAGCGCCGAAGGTGATGCTTAGATCGCCACCGGTCGTATTCATCATCGGATTGGCGAAGTCCTTATCGACAACGATGCTGACGTGCTGGTGCAAAACGTTGTGCGGCAGGCTGACTGCTGTGCCGGGATTGGCTGCAGCAGCAGCGTGGATCGACGGCGAGATGCCTTTGTCCGTGCTCACCGTCATGGCGTGAGTCTGGGAGAAGGCTGCGGGTGTTACAAGAGCAAGAGCAAACAAGAAAGCGGGGCGCATTGGTATGTCCTCCGTCAAGAAAATGGTCAAAGGTGACCGCCACCAGAATATGTGCATCGCTATACGATTGTCAAAGAAAATCGTAGAAGTGTAATTTCTACAGCAAATTTGGCAGTGAACACAGCAAAAGACAGCCCATCCAAGGGAGGGGCTGAAAATCTTCTTTGTTGCGAGGAGGGTCTGAGCTAGGCGGTCTGCATCATGCTCTTGGCGTACCGCTCGGCCTTTGGTCCCTTGCGCTGGCGCTCCAGTTCTTCAGCGCGCTCCAGGCCGTAACGGCGGCAGGCTGACTGGATGCGTTGACTCATCAGGCGGCGATAGGCCGGGTCGGCGAAATCCATGGTGGCAAACCGGCGTTCGTACTCTGCCGAAAGCTGCGGGAAGTGCTCGCGAACGAAGCTCAGATACGTAGGGCGCGAGCACGACTTGAGGAACAGCGGGGCTCCCCGCAGAAAGCAGGCTCCAGCGTCGGCGGCGCGCTCGGCGACGGCGTCGATAGATGCCTGCGAATCATTCAGGCCATACATGAGTGGCGAGCAGAGCACGCCGGCGGGGATGCCCGCACGGCGCAGGTTCTGCAGCGCCAGAAAACGCAGATCAGGCCGAGGCGCACGCGGCTCCAGCAACCTCGCGAGTGACGTGTCCGTCGTCGTGATCGTAAGGTGAACCGTGAGCTGATTGCGTTCTGAAATCTTGCGCAGCAGATCTACGTCGCGCTCAATCAGCCTCGACTTGGTCACGATGCTGATGCCGAGTCCTTCGCGCTTGGCAAGTACCTCCAGCAGCGAACGCGTGATGCCTACGCGCTGCTCGATGGGCTGATACGGATCGGTTGCGGTTCCGATCGCGATCTCATACTTGCCGTCGAACCGTCGCAGTTCCTGCTCGAGGAGCCACGCTGCGTTCTCCTTGAGATAGATCTCTCGCTCAAACGCGACGGCCCAGGGCTGCTCCGGCTCCGCATAGGTTCCAGGCGGGACGGCGGCCACCGTCTCCGGCTGGAGAAACTGATGCGTGTAGCGGGCATAACAGTACTTGCAGCCAAACTCGCAGCCGCGGTACGGGTTGATCGACCAGGTCGTCCATCCCATGCGACGCGAGGTGGTGAAGTTCATCAGCGACTTGGCCTGCATGGCGCGAAACTCGATCAGGTGCCCGTCATCGGCGTGACGGGCCGCTTCAGCGAGCTTGGCGATACCGGAAGGGCGCGCCGAGGGAAGAATGGGGAATAGGTCACCGAGAACCAGTTGTTCGGGTTGGCGGCTCGCGTTATTCGCCATTTCTTCGCCTCGCTGGATTTGAGATTAGCCTCGGCGTTGGCACTTGTCAATTTCAAATTGCGGAAAGATTTAAGGCCTGCGTCTCCAGAGTTCGTACCCGTAATGTTCTGGCGCTGCCGGCTCTGAAAGCTGGTAGTGGTCCCGGATGTAACGGCATAAGTTGGCCTCCGCGGGGTCCCGATGACGGAGCGGAGCTGTGTAGCGCGTCAGCAGGATGATGTTGATGGAATGGCGCGGGCCGTCCTCAGAGAAAGCGCAGTCGCCGATCTGGTCCGGCAGGAGCAGCAGAACTGCGTCGGGATGCCCCTCCATCTCGGCGATCTTCTGCTTCAACTCGTCGATCGTCACGGCGTTCAGGATGCCGAAGAAGTATCCGTCACGCAGTTCCTGCGCATGGGTCACTCCGAAGCGCGAAGGTGAATACGTGTAGGGTGCTTCGAAGAGGGTGTTGGCTGGCAGCCCGAAGGCTTTCGCGGGCGTCGGCGCGGTGGCGTGAGTGAATGCCTTGTAGTTTTCCAGCTTCTGCAGCGCCACCGCAGGGCCGAGTTCCTTGCCGATGCGACGCAACGCCCAGCGATCAAAGGCGCTGATTTCCGGGCTCTTGGGCTCCCATGCGAGACCGAAGAGAATTGCCGCCTTCCCGAGATTGGCGCGTTGAATGTTGAAAGAAACCACGCACGGCAAAAGAGCCAGGATCACTGCGGCCACCGGTGCCACGATTCTCCAGCTAGACCGAAAGCTGGCTGCCACAAGGAGCGCCACGAGGATGACACCATAGGGGTTGTTCCACAGGTGAGGGGGATCGAAGCGGCCGAGCGCTGCAGGAATCGCGGGGAAAGAAACCGCCGCGAGCATGATCCATGCGTCCGGGGTCCTGTTCCGCAGCCCCGTAGCCGTGTAGCACGCGGCGATCGCCACCGCCAGCAGGAAAAGCAACGTGAAGAGATTCGCATTGATGGGGAAGTTCATGCCACCCTGGCTGAAGGCTTTCAGGGTGTCGAACGCATGAAGATGGTTGGCGAGAGCAGCAAGGCACCCGTCTCCCAGCAGGAGCGCGAGAGCCCACGCTCCCGCTTCGCGCTCTGGAGACAGGTAGAGGCTCCACAGATAAAATGCGACCGTGCCTATAGCGAAGGCGATGGCGAGTTCTGGCGAGATCAGCAGCAGGAGCGCCATGCTTCCTACTGCGCCGAGGGCTGCGTTACGCCAACGGTTTGGGCTGGCTCCCTGAAGAGCGCGGAAGGTGAGCAGCGCAAAAAAACAGGGGCTCACAAAGCGCAGTAGTGAGTAGTTGATCCCCGTCGTGAGCATGCCCGGAATGTTGGCAGCCCACAGGATGAGTAAAACGGCGGTCGGATGCGAGGAGCGACCCTCCGTGCTCCAGCGCACCACCTGCGCGAGCATAAGAACGCCGACGATTGAGACGAGCGTCCAGAAAAGGCAATAGGCATCCGCAAGCGGAAGCCCGAGGCCACGGATGAGGAGCGCGGGGCCGTACAGGAAAGCCGCTCCGTACGCATACTCGAAGTCCACGTAGGGGCGTTGTCCCTGTGCGGCGTGCCAGACGCGGTCGATCAGATAGATCGATTCATCGAAGCCATTCAGTTGGCGCGTCAGTATGTAGAAAAAGACGCAGATCAGCGCAGTGCCAATCGAGGCGAAGAGGATCGTGCGCGAGGCGAGCTTCCCGCTCGCTGGTGTCGTAGGGGCGGGGAGGGACGGCCCGAATGCCAACGTGCCTAGAATTCCCAATGCCACCAACGCGACGGCAACGCGATTGTTATAGCCGAACAGGTAGGAGAAAGAGGCCGTCGGGCGAACCGGAAAGTGGTACGGAACGGTGCAGAGCAGGATCAGCAGCGTGCAGAAGCCAAGGGCGAGCCAAAACCATCGCCGGGCGTGTGGAATCTCAACAGGGGTGGGCATGTCGCACCATCCTATCGTTACTGAGGAAGAATATGCAGTTTGCTTGACGTGATTACCGCCATGGTTCATACTTAGAGGGTTGTCTGCGTATTTCCATGCAGGCACCCTGTCGCAACCACGCCCATGCAGTGCACCGCATGTTCCGCCGACGCCAGTCGTGAGTAGGAGATTCGGGGTGGAAGACGGATTAGAAGAGAGAGTTCATGGCCCGTAAAGTTTCCAAGAATGTCGCCGCTGCGCGCGCGCTTGTCGAACAGCGTCCTTACGCGATCGGTGAAGCGATTCCGCTGCTGCAGAAGGCAAAGTTTGCCAAGTTTGACGAGACCGTCGATCTGACGCTCCGTCTCGGTGTCGATACCCGCCACGCTGACCAGATGGTTCGTGGCACGGTGGTTCTCCCCCACGGTCTGGGCGGTAAGGCGAAGGTAGTTGCGGTGATCGCTTCGGGCGACAACCTCAAGGCTGCTGAAGCTGCCGGCGCAGAGTTCGTCGGTGGTGAAGACCTCGTCGAGAAGATTCAGAAGGAAGGTTGGACCGACTTCGACGCTCTGATCTCGACCCCGGACATGATGCGTTCGGTCGGTAAGCTCGGTAAGGTGCTCGGTCCCCGCGGCCTGATGCCGAACCCGAAGACCGGCACCGTGACCACCGATGTTGCTGCTGCGATCGCTGAGATCAAGGCTGGTAAGGTGGAGTTCCGCGCTGACAAGACCGCTCTGGTTCACGTTCCCGTGGGCAAGCTGAGCTTCCCGATCGAGAAGATCCAGGAAAATGCTTTGAGCGTGATCTCGGCTGTGGTGAAGGCGAAGCCTTCGGCTGCCAAGGGTAAGTACGTGAAGCGCATCGTGCTGTCGTCGACGATGGGCCCGGGCGTTGAGCTCGAAGCCGCGACCGCAGAAGTTGCCGCAAAGGCGTAAAGGTGAGCCGCTAGCTTCTAGCTTCTAGCTTTTAGCAATGCATCGCCCGGACAAGGATTTCCGCTCCAGCCGCAAGGGAAGAGCGACACAGATTGAGCTAGTAGCGAAGAGCTAGTAGCTAGAGGTTAACAACCATGGCATTGACCAAGGCGAAAAAGAATGAGAAAGTCCAGTTCCTCGCGCAGGAACTGGAAAGCTCGACCTCGGCGATCATCGGCACCTTCAAGGGCCTGACCGCGTCGAAGGATTTCGAGCTCCGTAAGGTGGTCCGCAATGCAGGCGGCCACTACCACGTGGTGAAGAACAAGCTCGCGGCACACTCGTCGAAGGGCACCAAGGTTGAGGCAGCTCTGCAGGGCCTCAAGGGTGTTTCTTCGGTGGCGTACACCGACGGCGATCCGGTTGCACTGGCGAAGGCCCTTGCTGACTGGGTAAAGGACAACGCAGAGTTCACCTTCAAGCTCGGCATCGTTGATGGCAAGGTCATCAACGTGGACGAAGTGAAGGCTCTGGCGAACATGCCGGGTAAGGAAGAGCTCTTCTCGAAGCTGCTGTTCCTCATCAACGCACCTGCTACCCGCCTCGCGACGGTCATCAACGCGACCGGCCGCAACCTTGCAGTGGTGGTCAACCAGGCAGTCGAGCAGAACAAGTTCGGCGGCGCGGCACCGGCTGCGGTAGCGGAAGCACACGTCGAAGAGGCCGCCGCTGGCGAGCAGCCTTCGGGTGCAGCAGAACCGGAAAACTCGACGGCCTCGCAGGCTGGCGAAGCGGCGGACACCGCACCGGCAGAAGGCTAAACAAGTTTCGCTGTTCGGAACTTCCTGGGGGCGCATGTCTGGCGCAACGGAACCTCAGGACAGGGAAGGCGGCAACCTCGGCGGAAGAATGCCGGGGAAAGCAAAACATCAGTACCAAACTTTGCAGTAACGGAGAATAACAATGGCAGACATCCAGCAGTTGGAAGATCAGATCGTTTCGCTCAGCCTCCTCGAGGCAGCTGAGCTCGTAAAGAAGCTCGAAGAGCGCCTTGGCGTTTCGGCAGCAGCAGCAACCGTAGCAGCAGCTCCGGCAGCTGGCGGCGGCGCAGCAGCAGCAGCTGAAGAGAAGACCGAGTTCACGGTCATCCTCAAGGAAGCTGGCGCAAACAAGATCAACACCATCAAGGCTGTTCGCGAAGTGACCGGTCTTGGCCTGAAGGAAGCGAAGGACCTGGTTGACGGTGCTCCCAAGCCCCTGAAGGAGAACATCTCGAAGGACGACGCGCAGGCACTGGCGAAGAAGTTCGAAGGCATCGCAGCAGTCGAACTCAAGTAGTTCTTCGCCCCTCGGGGCGGAAAACTTCCGGAAAAGGCAGGGCTTCGGCTCTGCCTTTTCTGCGCGTTTCCAGGTGCACTTGCATTCGTGCAAAGTGTGCGGTATTCTCTTTCATGGAGAACTTCGCGCCTGCACTTTCTTGCAGCGCGCATCGGTTTCAAGCAAGCGAACGTCCTTCTTAGCAACACCCCGGTCCATCCTGGTAATGCGGAACAGGTTAGGGGATCGGTCACTACTCGGTTCGAGCGGCGGGCCCGTGTAGTGCAACACCCAGCATCCAGCGCAATTCTTGAAAGCTCGGCCAAGCTTTCAGAGGCGGCGTGATTTCAGTTGTTGACCAAAATCTAGTGCAACGGTCTATACCGGCGCTCTCGGGACGTTCTGTCCATACGAGAGCTTTTGGCGTTTCCACTGTTATTCCCGCTGTTTGAACCGAATTTCAGCTCCTACGGGAGCGCAAGTTTGACCTCGCAGAATGCTTCGCGAGGGTTGTAGCAACGCGCTGAGGATCAGTCGCCGCGAGGAGCGACTGGACCGGGAGGGCGCAAAGAAGTCCTAAGCTGTGATGCCGGTTTTCGGTCTCACGGCTTCCTCGAGACAAGTAACAGGAGAGCTCATGTCCGACTCGACCACCAAGCAGGAACTGCGACCGATTCGCAGCCGTCTTGATTTTTCGAAGATTCCTACCAGCATTCAGATTCCAAACCTCATCGAGGTGCAGCGCCGTTCGTACGAGCGCTTCCTTCAGATGGACAAGCTCCCGCAGGAGCGCGAAGATAACGGCCTCCAGTCGGTCTTTACGTCCGTCTTCCCGATCACTGATTTCCGCAACGTCTCTGAGCTCGAGTTCGTCGATTACACGATCGGCAACTGGGAGTGCAAGTGCGGCTTCCTCAAGGGCCTGAACCATCTCCGTACGGCTTGCGTTTCGTGCGGCCACATGGTGATCACCGACCCGTTCCACCCGGGCGATGTGCTTTGCAAGTTCTGCGGAACGTACAACAAGAACACGCCGGATTTCTGCACCAAGTGCGGTGACCCGGTGGGTCTGCAGTTGAAGTACGACCAGGCAGAGTGCGAAGAGCGCGGCATGACCTACTCGGCTCCGCTGAAGGTCACCATCCGCCTGAAGATCTACGACAAGGACCCGGAGACGGGCGTGAAGACCCTGCGCGACATGAAGGAGCAGGAAGTCTTCTTCGGCGACATCCCCTTGATGTCGGCCAACGGTACGTTCATCGTGAACGGCACCGAGCGCGTCATCGTGTCGCAGTTGCACCGTTCGCCCGGCGTCTTCTTCGAGACGGCGAACAACCGTACCTACTTCCTCGGAAAGATCATCCCCTACCGTGGTTCGTGGGTGGAGTTCGAGTACGACCAGAAGAACATCCTGTACGTCCGCATCGATCGCAAGCGTAAGTTCCTCGGAACGATCTTCCTGCGCGCGCTCGGTCTGCGTACGGACGAAGAAATCCTCAAGACGTTCTACACGGTAGACACGGTCAACGTGAAGGACGGCAAGCTGTCGTGGTCGATCTCGTCGGAAGACAAGGCGACCAACATTGTGGGCACGCGTTCGACGTCGGCGCTCGTGGTGGACGGCAAGGAAGTGGTGGCGAGCGGCAAGAAGATCGGTGCTTCGGCGCTGAAGGCCCTGCGCGCCAGCGGCGTGACCTCGGTCGAAGTCGAGAACTCGGAGTTTGAAGGCGCGATGACCGCAGCCGACGTCGTGGACATGACGACGGGCGAGTTGCTGTACGAAGCCAACCAGGAGCTCTCGGCCGACAAGCTGCACAAGATCCTGCAGTCGGGTGTGACTTCGCTGGAAGTCTTCTTCCCGGAGAAGGACGACGTGGGCGGCATCATTGCCAACACGCTGCGTCGCGACTCCGTGCGCAAGCCCGAAGAGGCGCTGATCGAAATCTACCGCAAGCTGCGTCCGGGTGACCCGCCGACGCTGGACACTGCGACCGCTCTCTTCGAAGGCATGTTCTTCGATCCGCGCAAGTACGACTTCTCGCGCGTGGGCCGTCTCAAGTTCAACATCAAGCTGTACGAGAACCAGGATTCCGCTGGCCTCGATCACCGCACGCTGACGCCGGAAGACTTCTACGGCACGATCCGTTACCTGCTCAAGCTGCGTAAGAACATCGGCGTTGTGGACGACATCGATCATCTCGGCAACCGCCGCGTTCGCGCGGTGGGCGAGTTGATGGAGAACCAGTTCCGCATCGGTCTCGTGCGCATGGAGCGCGCCATCAAGGAAAAGATGAGCGTGTACCAGGAGATGTCGACGGCGATGCCGCACGACCTCATCAACGCCAAGCCGGTGATGGCTGCGATCCGCGAGTTCTTCGGTTCGTCGCAGCTCTCGCAGTTCATGGACCAGACGAACCCCTTGTCGGAAATCACGCACAAGCGTCGTCTGTCGGCCCTTGGACCTGGTGGTCTTTCGCGTGAGCGCGCTGGCTTCGAAGTCCGCGACGTTCACCCGACGCACTACGGCCGTATCTGCCCGATCGAAACGCCTGAAGGACCGAACATCGGTCTTATCTCGTCGCTGTCGTGCTTTGCACGCATCAACGAGTACGGCTTCATCGAGTCGCCTTACCGCAAGGTGAAGGAAGGCCGCGTACTCGACTACGTCGCTGTGACGAACGCCGGTGAGTCCGGTCTTCGCCAGGGCGACACGCTGGAGATCAGCGAGTCGGTGGAGTTGAACAAGAAGCTGAAGAAGGAAAGCAAGCGCGCGGCAGAGTTCGAGCCGTTCAGCTTCTACCTCTCGGCATGGGAAGAAGATCGCCACACGATCGCTCAGGCGAACATCACGCTGGATGAGAACGGTCACATGACCGAAGCTCTGGTCAACGCGCGTCGCACGGGTGACTTCGTGCTCGTGCCGCAGGCTGAGATCGACTACATGGACGTTTCGCCGAAGCAGCTGGTTTCGGTGGCTGCGTCACTGGTTCCGTTCCTCGAGCATGACGACGCAAACCGCGCCCTGATGGGTGCGAACATGCAGCGTCAGTCGGTGCCGCTGCTGGTTGCAGAGGCTCCGTTCGTCGGTACGGGTATGGAAGGCGTCACGGCTCGCGATTCGGGTGCTGTGATTCTTGCCAAGCGTAACGGCATCGTGGACTCGGTCGACTCCGAGCGCATCATCGTGCGCGTCGAAGGCGAGCACCACCCCACGCAGCTTTCGCGTGAGGTCGGTTCGGACATCTACTCGCTGACGAAGTTCAAGCGCTCCAACCAGAACACCTGCATCAACCAGAAGCCGATCGTCCGCCGTGGCGACCGCGTGCTGAAGGGGCAGGTTCTGGCCGATGGTCCTTGCACGGAGCAGGGCGAGCTTGGCCTTGGCCGTAACGTGCTGGTGGCCTTCATGCCGTGGCGCGGTTACAACTTCGAGGACGCGATCCTCATCTCGGAAAAGCTGGTCCGCGAGGACTACTACACCTCGATCCACATCGAGGAGTTCGAGATCGAAGCACGCGACACGAAGCTGGGACCGGAAGAAATCACGCGTGATATTCCGAACGTCTCCGAGCACGCGCTGCGTGATCTGGACGAGTCGGGCATCATCCGCATCGGTGCCAAGATCAGCCACAACGACATCCTCGTGGGTAAGGTGACGCCGAAGGGCGAAACGCAGCTTACGCCGGAAGAGAAGCTGCTCCGCGCCATCTTCGGTGAAAAGGCCGGCGATGTACGCGACGCTTCGCTGACGTGCCCTCCGGGCATCGAAGGCACGGTCGTTGATGTTCGCATCTTCTCGCGCAAGGGGCAGGAAAAGGACCAGCGCGCGCTGCAGATCGAGCAGGAGCAGATCGAGCGTCTCGAGCGCAACCTTGCTGACGAAATCCGAATCCTGACGGACGAGCGTTTGAAGCGTCTTGACGGCATTCTGGGTGGCAAGGCTGTGCTGGCTGACCTGCACGACGAGCGCACCAACAAGAAGCTGCTCTCGAAGGACGATGTGCTCACCCGTGAGCAGATCGAACTGATCTCGACGCGTAACCTGAAGCGTATTCGCTACGCCGACAAGGATCCGCGCGTGAACGAGCAGATCGACGAGATCGAAGAGATGACCTCGCGTCAGATCGACGTACTCCGCAAGATCACCAACGAAAAGATCGCGAAGATGGGCAAGGGCGATGAGCTCTCGCCTGGCGTGATCAAGATGGTGAAGGTGTACATCGCGATGAAGCGTAAGCTCTCGGTCGGCGATAAGATGGCAGGCCGTCACGGTAACAAGGGTGTGATCGCGCGCATTCTGCCGGAAGAAGATATGCCGTACCTGCCGGATGGAACTCCGGTGGAGATCGTGCTGAATCCGCTGGGCGTGCCTTCGCGTATGAACGTCGGTCAGATTCTCGAAACTCACCTTGGCTGGGCTGCTCATGAGCTCGGCGTGAAGGTGGCTGCCCTGGCCGCACAGGCACAGGAAGCCAATGAGGTTCGCGAGATCTTCAAGGAGCAGTTCAAGAACACGGCTGCTCTCAACCAGCTTCTTGCCCTCGACGACGAGCAGACTCTGCGCGTGGCTGCAGGCATGAAGCGCGGCATCTGGTTCGGCACGGCGGTGTTCGACGGTGCACAGGAAACGGAAATCAAGGCGCTGCTCGCAGCGGCTGGACTTCCGAGCTCGGGCAAGAGCCCGCTGATCGACGGTATGACCGGCGATGAGTTCGAGCAGCCTGTCACGGTTGGCTACATCTACATGCTCAAGCTGTCTCACCTTGTCGACGACAAGATCCACGCTCGTTCGATCGGACCGTACTCGCTCATCACGCAGCAGCCGCTGGGTGGTAAGGCGCAGTTCGGCGGCCAGCGCTTCGGCGAAATGGAAGTCTGGGCGCTCGAAGCATACGGTGCGGCTTACATCCTGCAGGAACTGCTCACCGCGAAGTCGGATGACGTCTTTGGCCGTACGAAGATCTACGAGGCCATCGTCAAGGGCGAGGCGGCGATCGAGCCGGGTGTACCGGAGTCGTTCAACGTGTTGATCCGCGAACTGCAGTCGCTCTGCCTGGACGTGGAACTCGTCAAGGGCAGTGCAGCGGTCAGCGAAGAGGACCTGAACACGGTTCCCGAGCTGGCAGTCGCCGACTAACTGAATCCGCCAGCCTCTGCTTCTTCCTGAGCTTGTGTAACGGCAGGGAAGAGCAGAGGCAACGGCGATGACTGAAGAGATTTGCGGCCGCAGAAGATCGCACCGCCCGTAACCAGCAGCAAGACAGCAGCGAAGCTCGCAACAGGCTCTGAGTGCATGACAGAGCGATGGACAAAGTTGGCATCGAGCAACGCACTGCAACGGAGAGAAAAACTCATGTTCCGCTCCAGCCCTTTTGAAACGCAAGGACCGATCGCCGACTTCGACTCGATCAAGATCCAGCTCGCCAGCCCCGAGAAGATTCGCTCGTGGTCGCATGGTGAAGTCACGAAGCCGGAAACCATCAACTACCGCACGTTCAAGCCCGAACGTGACGGCCTCTTCTGCGCGCGCATCTTCGGACCGATCACCGACTGGGAATGCCTCTGCGGCAAGTACAAGCGCATGAAGCACCGCGGCGTGATCTGCGACAAGTGCGGCGTTGAAGTCACCTTGTCCAAGGTTCGTCGTGAGCGCCTCGGCCACATCGAGCTGGCTTCGCCCTGCTCGCACGTGTGGTTCTTCAAGGGCCTGCCCTCGCGTATCGGCCACCTGCTCGACATCTCGCTGCGTGAGCTCGAAGCTGTTCTCTACTTCGAGTCGTACGTGGTCGTCGATCCGGGCGACGCTCCTGTGAAGGAGCGCGAAGTCATCAAGGACGAGAACCGCTTCCGCGAGCTCGACCAGCAGTACCGCCCGTCCGGCTTCAAGGCCATGATGGGTGCTGAAGCGATCAAGGAGCTTCTCAAGCGCGTTGAAACGCAGGAGCTCGCCATCGAGCTTCGCGAGCGCATGAAGACCGAGACTTCGCTGCAGAAGAAGCTCAAGTACTCCAAGCGCCTGAAGGTGGTTGAGGCGTTCCGCAAGTCCGACAACAAGCCGCAGTGGATGATCCTCGACGTGATCCCCGTGATCCCGCCCGAGCTTCGCCCGCTCGTGCCGCTGGACGGTGGCCGCTTCGCGACCTCGGATCTCAACGATCTGTACCGCCGCGTGATCAACCGTAACAACCGCCTCAAGAAGCTCATGGACCTCCATGCGCCTGAGGTCATCGTGCGTAACGAAAAGCGCATGCTGCAGGAAGCTGTGGACGCGCTGTTCGACAACGGCCGTCGTGGCCGCGTGCTGCGTGGCGCGAACAACCGTCCGCTGAAGTCGCTCTCTGACACCCTCAAGGGCAAGCAGGGCCGCTTCCGTCAGAACCTGCTCGGCAAGCGCGTGGACTATTCCGGTCGTTCGGTGATCGTGGTCGGTCCTGAGCTGAAGCTGCACCAGTGCGGTCTCCCCAAGAAGATGGCGCTCGAGCTCTTCAAGCCGTTCATCTATCACCGTCTCGAGCAGACGGGCCACTGCACGACCATCAAGCAGGCCAAGGAGATGGTGGAGCAGCAGGAGTCGATCGTTTGGGACATCCTTGAAGAAGTCATCAAGGACCATCCGGTACTGCTGAACCGCGCTCCGACGCTTCACCGTCTGGGTATCCAGGCGTTTGAGCCCGTGCTCGTGGAAGGTAAGGCCATCAAGATTCACCCGCTCGTCTGCACGGCGTTCAATGCCGACTTCGACGGTGACCAGATGGCTGTGCACATCCCGCTGAGCCCTGAAGCGCAGATCGAAGCTTCGGTGCTGATGCTGGCTTCGCACAACATCCTCTCGCCGGCATCGGGTCAGCCGATCTCGGTCCCGACGCAGGATCTCGTGCTCGGCATCTACTACCTGACGCGCGCGAAGGTGAACGCGAAGGGTGAAGGCCGTGTGTTCGCGAACATCGAAGAAGTGCTGATGGCGCTCGAAGCCAAGCAGGTGGAGACGCTGACGCCGATTCGTCTGCGCTACACCGGCCCTGTGCTCGACATGACCACGGCCTACGACGATCAGGACCTCACGCACACCGAACCGGTCGAGTTCAACAAGCAGTTCATCAACACGACCGTTGGTCGCGCGATCCTGAACGACCGCCTGCCGGAAGGTATGCCGTATGTGAACGGCCTGCTGAAGAAGAAGGGCATCGGTCAGCTCATCAACTACCTGTACCTGAACCTGGGTCTGGAGACGACCGTGCACACGCTCGATCGCCTCAAGGAGCTGGGCTTCCAGTACGCTACCCGCTCGGGTCTCTCGGTCGGTCTGGATGACATGGTCATCCCGGCGTCGAAGTACACGACGGTGGCAGACGCTGAGAAGCAGGTCATCACGCTGCAGCAGCAGTACCTGGAAGGTTCGATCACCAACCTCGAACGCTCCAACAAGGTCACGCAGCTGTGGTCTGGCATCACCGACCGCGTCGCCGACGAAATGTTCAACAACATGAAGCGTGCCGACAAGGAAGGCACCATGAACCCGATCTACATCATGGCGGACTCGGGCGCTCGTGGTTCCAAGCAGCAGATTCGTCAGCTCTCCGGTATGCGCGGACTGATGGCCAAGCCCTCGGGCGAAATCATCGAATCGCCGATCAAGGCGAACTTCCGCGAAGGCCTGACCGTTCTCGAGTACTTCATCTCGACGCACGGTGCTCGTAAGGGTCTTGCTGATACCGCGCTGAAGACCGCTGACTCGGGTTACCTCACCCGTCGTCTGGTCGACGTGGCGCAGGATGTCATCATCTCCGAGCTCGATTGCGGCACGGTTGAAGGCATCTACGTCATGCCGATCATCGAAGCCGGTGAGATCATCGAACCGCTGCGTGACCGTATCATCGGCCGCGTGACGCTCGAGAAGCTCAAGGACTTCGAAGGCAAGACGATCGTCGAGATCAACGACGAGATCGACGAAGATAAGGCAGCAGCGATCCAGGCTGCGGGTATCGAGAAGGTGAAGATCCGCTCGGTGCTCACCTGCGAATCCAAGCGCGGCTGCTGCATCCGTTGCTACGGTCGTAACCTCGGTTCGGGCAAGATGGTCGAGCTCGGTGAAGCTGTCGGCGTTATCGCTGCGCAGTCCATCGGCGAGCCCGGCACGCAGCTCACCATGCGTACCTTCCACGTAGGTGGAACGGCTTCGCGTGTGGCCGATGCCTCGCATCTCGAAGCCAAGAACGCTGGTCGCATTCACTTCATCAACCTCGCAACCGTTCGCTCCAAGGACGGCGGCCTGGTGGCCTTCAACCGCTCGGGATCCATCGCGATCATCGACGAGAAGGGCCGTGAGAAGGAGCGCTACGCCATCGTTTACGGTGCGAAGCTGAAGGTGGAAGATGGTCAGGAAGTCAAGCTCGGCGACGTGATCGGCGAGTGGGACCCCTACACCTTCTCGATCCTCACCGAAATCGAAGGCACCGTGCAGTTCAAGGACCTGCAGGAAGGCGTCACGCTGCACGAAGAGACCGATGAAGTTACTGGTCTTTCGCGTCTCGTGGTTGCTGACTCGCCGGACGAAAAGCGTCAGCCGATGATCCTCGTGAAGGGTGCAGCAGGCACGAAGCGTTACCTTATGCCGAACCGCGCTCATCTCATGGTTCAGGATGGCGACGAGCTTTCGCCGGGCGATGTGCTCGCGAAGATTCCGCGCGAAACGACGCGTACGAAGGACATCACGGGCGGTCTGCCGCGCGTTGTGGAACTCTTCGAAGCGCGTAAGCCGCGTGATCCGGCGATCATCGCCAAGCTCGACGGTATCGTTCGCTTCGGCGACGTATCGAAGGGCCAGCGTAAGGTCTACGTCACGTCGGATAGCGGAACGGAAGACGAGTACTCGGTACCGCGTGGTGTGTACGTCAACGTTCAGGAAGGCGAGCGCGTTCGCGCCGGCGATGCTCTCATCGACGGACCGCGTAACCCGCACGACATCCTCGAAGTGTTGGGCGAGCGCGAGCTGCAGATTTACCTGGTCAACGAAATCCAGGAAGTCTACCGCTTGCAGGGCGTGTCGATCTCCGATAAGCACATCGAAACGATCGTTCGTCAGATGATGCGTTGGGTGAAGATCGAAGAAGTGGGCGACACCAACTTCCTGCTCGAGCAGCAGGTGGATCGCTTCCGCTTCAACGCTGAGAACCAGCGCGTGCTGATGGATGGCGGTCGTCCGTCGATCGGTCGTCCGCTGCTGCTCGGTATCACGAAGGCATCGCTCTCCACCGACAGCTTCATCTCGGCGGCGTCGTTCCAGGAAACCACGCGCGTACTCACCGAGGCGTCCATCAACGGCGCCATGGATACGCTCCGCGGCCTGAAGGAAAACGTCATCGTGGGTCGTCTGATCCCTGCCGGTACGGGTATGGAGTACTACCGCAATGTCGCGCTCTCTCCGGAGCTCGAAGAAGCGGCTGCTCAGATCCAGGCCGAAGTGCAGGAAGCGCACGAAGCCGAAGAGCGCGAGCTCGAGCAGATGCGCATGGAAGGCGAACAGGAAGAGATGGCCGCGGAGTAACGCGGTTCCTCGTAACCCGAAGAGGCGGACTCGAAAGAGTCCGCCTCTTCTCTTTGTAACGATTGGTAACAATCCTCTGTTTCTTAGACACGTCTTGCATCCAACCCTCGAGTGCCGCTGGATCGGTACGAAGGAGACAAGATGAAACTCACGAAGACCTCTAGCTTTGTACTTTCCGCGATGCTGGCTGTCGCACCGTTTGCTGCGTTGGCGCAAGGCCCCGGTCACGACGACCACGGCGGCGGCCATGACGATCACGGCGGCAACCACGGTGGTTACGTGCAGCACAATGATTGGAAGAAGGGCGGCCACATCCAGCAGAACGACTGGAACCGCGGGGCACAGGTGGACTACCGCTCGCACCATCTCTCGGCTCCGCCGCGCGGATACCAGTGGCGTCAGGTGGACGGCAACTACGTCCTCGCTGCAGCAGCCACCGGCGTCATCGCAAGCGTGATCGTAGCTTCGGCCGCACGCTAAGCTGCGCGCAGCAAACAAGACGGCAGGCCATCATGGCCTGCCGTCGTCATTTGCTGTTGCAGCCTTCTTCTTCGCCGCGAAGCTCGCGTTGAGCAGCTTGGCGAGCCGCAGCCCCGCAAGCTCCAACCGCGTCTCGATCACCGGCAGATACTTGTCGGCGTACGCCTGATCGATGTTGGCGCCGGGCAGCACGAGCGCCTCGCCGCCGATCGCCTGCGACTCCGTCGCCCACGTCACCGAGTCGCCGTCGCCCGCTTCCAGATGCTTGTCGGCGATCTGCTTTTCGAGCATCGCCAGCCACTGCGCGTCGTCGCGGTGCGCATGGTCGATCAGGCCATCGTCCCACACCTCATGCAGCTCATGATGGCCCCACTTGCTCTTCTCCTCGCCAAAGAAGGTGACGGGGATATCGTTGGCGCCGCGGCCCAGCCCATACGCGTGATACGGCTGATGCTCATCGCCCACAAAGTGCACGAGAAACTTCAGCGCCACGGCACGGTCGGCGGTGTCGAGCGACGTATCGCCCACGCGCTCCAGGTTGTAGGGAATGCGATCGACCACGCAGTCGCGCCACTTGTCGGCCTTGGAGCCGAGCGTCACCCCGGGCTGCACCTGGCAGTCGCGATCACGGTTATAGGTCGCGCCCGGCGGAATATTCACGAAGTGCCACTGCATGGTCTGGCGATTGCCCGCGAGATACGCATCGGCCCACGAAGCGATGTCGGCCATGCTCTCCTTGCCCAGCAACGCCTGCACCTGCGCTTTGGCCTCGGGCGTCATGTGGTCCCAAGCGACCTCGGCCACCAACCGATGCCCCGTTCGTCCCCAAGCCCAAGCAGGAGCAGAAAGAGCAGCACAAAGCGCGACGGTGAGGAGAGAGCGGAGGTGTTTCATGGGAGAAGTATATGACGACATGTCACATGACTAGGAATGAGATGCCGATCCCACAGCATCACGAGGTATAGTGCCGTATGCTCTCGTCAGAGAAAGCTACAGCGATCCGCGAGGAACTCTTATCCTCTTTGTTGAGTCATGCCGTAGAAATCTTCCGTGAAAATAATCGCATCAACTCCGCCATCGAAGATAAGGCGCAAAGAGTCGTCACCATCTGCGGCATAGCTCTGAGTGCGGGATTCGTTTTTGTGAAGGGGGGATCTTCTGTACAAGTCGAAGGCACATATCGTTATCTACTTCTGCTTGCCTTTGGAGCAGTCCTTGCCAGCATCCTCTGTGCGCTCGCGGCGAACAGGGTAATTCCTCAAGCGAAGATTCCTGATTTCGAGATAATCAGGACATATGTTAACGACATTTGTGGCCTACCAACTACGAGCTTGAGCAAATCCATAGTTGTAAATACGAAGAACGACATAATTGAATTATGGAGCGACGTGTTAGGTCTTCAAGCCGCGGTGAACAAAAGGAAGGCTAACTTTTTGTCCGTAGCTCAGGCGCTATTGTTTGTGGCTTTGCTTGCAATGTCAATCATCATCTTGCATGTAATATCGAAACCTAATTAGGAGAGGACAGCATGCGTTGTACACATCCTGGATGCGATCAGGAAGCCCGCCCCGGCTCAAATCGTTGCGGGGCCCATCGGTTCCCGCGTCCTTCCATGGAATTTCGCAGTTCGTTTAGCGATTCGACAAAATCGAATCGTTCGATTGCTATGGACTCAATGCCCGAAGAGATTCGTAAAAAGCTTGAAGAAAATGAGCGGAGGCGGCGTGATAACAACGACTGAAACCGTGGCCAAGCTCGATCAGGTTGCTGCATCAATCGCCGGATTCAGATACGTGTGGCGCAGCCAAGCAAATGGGCATGTGCCGTTTGATCGCATCTTGGCGTTCAAAACGCTGCTTGAGCTTGAGCGCTCGATGAAGCAGTATGATTGCAATCTATCTCTTGATGATCTTGAAGCCGAGTTAGAAGCGAACTCAGCTTGGTGTAAGACTTATCAAGAATGACACCTTCAGCGGTTGCTGAGCAGCTATTCGCCTTCCTCAAAATGATCATGTCCCACACCGCGTCGCCGATCGAAGACGAAGCAATCGCCTTGCCAGAGGCTGTCGGAGGTGGGGATGTCTTCGAGGTATTTCAGGATGCCGCCGCGTAGGTGGTAGACGTTCTCGAAGCCCTGTTGCAGCAGGTAGGCTGAGGCCTTTTCGCAGCGGATGCCGCCGGTGCAGAACATCGCCACCTTCTTGTGCTTGGTCGCGTCCAGGTGCTCGCGTGTGTAGTCGACGAACTCCGAGAACTTGGTGAGGTGCGGGTCGATGGCGCCCTGAAAGGTGCCGGCCTCCACCTCGTAGTCGTTGCGCGTGTCCACGAGGAGGACCTCGGGGTCGGCGAGCAGCGCGTTCCAGTCGGCCGCCTCCACGTAGGTGCCGGGGCGGTTCGGGTCCACCTCCACGCCACGGAAGGTGAGCACCGCGTTCTTCACCTTGAACTTCAATCGGCCGAAGGGCGCGTCGTCGGCGCTGGAGAACTTGACCTCCGCGCGGTCGAGCCCGAGGCGCTCGTGCAGGAACGCGAGCAGGCGATCGATGACGGCGGGATCCGCTGCAGCGACTGTGCCGTTTACGCCTTCCGTGGCGATGAGGATCGTGCCCAGCAGCTCGCCTTCGACGAAGCTCGCGGCCAGCGCTTCGCGCAGAGCGGCGGGGTCTTCGACGGTGACGAACTTGTAGAGGGCAGCGACGGTGTACGGCATGTCTCTATGATAAATCGCCGCTGGTGACGCGGTGGCAGGCGGCTCCGCGTGTCGCGCTCAGGGTTTGCGCCGCGTCGGCCGCGGGATGTCAGTTCGGGTTGACGTTGCCGAAGAGGAACTGCCACTCAGGCAGGTAGCGCATGTCGTGGATGTTGATGCCGTGGTAGACCATCGGGTTTGCGGCGTTGGCCTGCGGAGGCAGATCAAGCGAGAAGACGCGGATATGGTCGGCCGGTACGCCGAGCAGGGGATAGCTTTTGGTGAGCGCGTCGTTGAAGGGCTCGCGCGAGTTGCGCACGGCGTACCAGCGGTCGAGCGGCGTGACGCTCTTGTCGCGTAGCCAGGGAGCGAAGCGCGGATTGCGCAGGTTGCCCTGGAAGTCGAGCGGGCTGGAGAAGAGGATGACGCGTGGCACCTCGTGCTGCTTGGCGATGAACGCCGCCATGCCCGCGCCCTGCGACTGCCCGGAGACAGCGATGCGCGACCACTTCGGCTGCTCGCCGTCGAGGTACTCGGCCCAGCCTTCGTTGGGGTGGCGCTTGTCGAGCTCATGCAGCAGCGCGACGAGGCGCGCAGAAATGCTCTCCTGCACAGGGTTCTCGACGGGCGAGGCCTTGGTGTCAGCGCTCGGTCCCCCGTGGAGGTTAGGTCCATAGACGCGCATCGAGCGGAAGGCCGCTGCGCAGTTTGAGTCCGGGATGCGGGGGCAGATTTGCGAGACGGCTGGGGTGTCGTCGTACTCCATGCCGATGACGCGATAACCTTGCGCGGCGATCGTCTTCAGAAACGGCACGGTGAACGACGGCTCGCCGTTCGTGCCCGGCATCCAGAGCAGGATCGGCGCTCCTTCGAGATGCTTCGGGCGAAGCACTACGTTCGGCGCGTCGAAGCTGGAGCGGATGCCGGTGTCGGAAGGCTTGATCAGCTCCTGCGCAACGGCGGAAAGGCCGCAGGCGAGGGCGAGCGTTAGAGTGAGAGAAGCCAGCGCAGATCGCATGGCATGAGTGTAGCTGCAGCGCGCGCGATCGCGTGTGAAAGCTACTCTTTGATCAAAGCGTGCAGGTCGAGCGGACGGGTGAACATCGTCAGGTTGCCCTGGGCGTCAAGCGGCCACTGCTCGCGCGGGCGGTCCCAGTAGAGCTCGACGCCGTTGCCGTCGGGGTCGCGGAGATAGATCGCCTCGCTGACGCCGTGGTCGGAGGCGCCTTCAAGGCCGACGCCAGCTTTCACCACGCGGCGCAGCGCGTCGGCAAGCTCGGCGCGCGTGGGATAGAGGATCGCCGTGTGATACAGCCCGGTCGTCCCCATCGGCGCGGGCGGGCCGTTGAGGCTCTCCCACGTGTTCAGGCCGATGTGATGGTGATAGCCGCCCGCCGAAAGAAATGCTGCCGAGTCACCGTACTTCACCGTGAGTTCGAAGCCCAGCACGCCAGAGTAAAACGCGATCGCGCGCTCAAGGTTGGCGACCTTCAAATGGACGTGGCCGATGCGGACGTTGGGACCGATGGGGGTGACAGGCGTGCTCATGCAGATAGGATGCCGCAGCGTAGCGAAAGTATCAATGTAAATACATTCGCGCTCGATGGAACACGACATTCATTTCTCTTGTGCATCGCACCGACTTCGCCGACACTGGTCAGCAAACTCACCCGGGAGAAATGGTCGCACATGCGTCGAGTGTTTGGTTGGCTGGTGGTTCTGCTGATTGTGTTTGTGGGAGTCGTCCTGATGCTGGCTTCGCGTAAGCCGGATTCATACCGCGTCGAGCGCACGACCAAGATTCACGCGAGCGCGGACAAGATCAATCCGCTGCTGCAGGACATGCATCACTTCGCGCTGTGGTCGCCGTGGCAGCACCTCGACCCGAACATGAAGGAGACGTTCTCCGGTCCGCCGGTCGGCGTGGGAGCGACGGTTGCCTGGGTCGGGAACTCGAAGGCCGGCGAAGGCAACATGAAGGTGCTGACCGCCACGCCGTATGACACGACGCTCGATCTGCACTTCATCAAGCCGTTCGAGAGCGACGCGAAGGTGGAGTATCAGTTGACGCCGCAGACCGACGGCACACAGGTGACGTGGATCATGAGCGGCCCCTTGAACTTCATGTCGAAGGTGATGTGCGTCTTCAAGAACATGGACGCGATGATTGGACCGGACTTTGAACGCGGCCTGGCGCAGATGAAGCGTGTTGCCGAAGACCCGCAGCAGCCTTAGCGGATATGTCCGTGCGGATGCGTGGGCAGCGTGAAGTGGAAGGTTGAGCCTTCGCCGAGCACGCTGGTGGCCCAGATGTGTCCGCCGTGCTGGTGCACGATGGAGCGGCAGATGGCGAGGCCGAGGCCTGTGCCACCCATCGCGCGCGAGTCGGAGGCGTCTACCTGCTTGAAGCGCTCAAAGATCTGCTGCAGCTTGTCCACGGGAATGCCGCGGCCGTGGTCTTCGATCTCGATGAGGGCTTCATCAGGCGAGATGTAGCTGGCCGTCAGTCGAATCTCGCTGGGGAGGTTCGCCGCTGCGGGCGAGAACTTCACTGCGTTCGAGAGCAGGTTCGTCAGCGTCTGCAAGATGCGGTCGGGGTCAGCCCACACGGTCACGTCATTGGGCTCCATGCGGAAGCGCACGTTGGCCTTGTGCGCGGTAGCCTGCAGTAGCTGCGTGGCGCGGTCGAAGAGCTCGGAGATGTTGCACTGAATCGCGTGGAGCTCTGCCTTACCGGAGCCGATGCGCTCGAGATCGAGGATGTCGTTGACGAGGCGGACGAGGCGATCGGTGTTGCCGATGGCGATGTCCATCATCTGCTTCATCTTCTCGGGGCGGTCCTGCAGCGCGCCGCCGCCGATGAGGCCCAGCGCTGCGCGCAGCGACGTCAGCGGTGTGCGCAGCTCATGCGACACCGTGGAGATGAACTCGTCCTTCATGCGGTCGAGCTGATTGCGCTCAGAGATATCGGTAAAGGCGACGACGACTCCTACCGCGCGTGCCTGCGCGCGCGGGTTTGCAGGTGCGCCGGAGGTGGCCGTGTGCAGCGGCGTAATCTGTACGCCGGTGGACGACTGCAGCGCGAGCGTGTCGTTCGCCGCAGCGGTTTCCACCTGCGAGATAGCAGGGTCGATCGCTTCGATCAGCGGGCGCGCAACGTATTCGACAGGGAAGCAGGAGCCGTCTTTACGCCAGAAGACTTCGTTGGCGACGCGCATGGAGTTTCTGTTTTTCAAGGAGCCTTCAACCGGGCACTCGTTGGACGGGTAATATGTCCCGTCAACACGCGAGTGGTGGATTAGTTCGTGCATGTTGCGGCCGATCATTTCTTCAGGGCGGTAGCCGAGCATCTGCGCGGCTACGTTGTTGACGATGGTGCAGCGCCCCTGGAGGTCGATGCCGTAGATACCGTCGCCGACCGACTCCAGCACGGAGTTCGACTGGCGGATGAGAGACCGGAGTTGGTCCTCTGCGCGGATCTGCTCGGTAATGTCGACGCCGAAGCCGAGCACGTAGCGCGGCGCGTCCTTCGGTTCCACCAGACGGTTGCGGTAGGCCACCACGCGCATCGATCCATCAGGACGTTGCAGGTGCAGCAGGCCTGACGACTCGCCGTCGCGCAGCAGTTCCTTCAGGTACTGCTCCATCTCGTGGACGTAGAACGGGTCCATCAGCGAAGTGAGCGGACGGCCAATGACCTCTTCCACGCGGCGACCGCCGAGCTGCGCACCGAAGTCGTTGATCGAGAGGATCACGCCGTCGAGGTCGTGCGTGCAGACCATGCCCAGCGAGCCTTCGACGATCTGGCGATACTTCGCTTCCGACTCGCGAATGGAGCTCTCGGCCACGCGCTGCACGGTGACGT
The DNA here is from genome assembly GCF_025685575.1 of Granulicella cerasi. NCBI lineage: Bacteria > Pseudomonadati > Acidobacteriota > Terriglobia > Terriglobales > Acidobacteriaceae > Granulicella > Granulicella cerasi. The sequence goes on along the minus strand of NZ_JAGSYD010000003.1, from coordinate 267,314 downwards.
CGATGCCCGTCGCGATGATGAAGGCGACCTCGCCGAGTGTGTCGACGAGCGCAGTGGCTGACCACGAGATGCGGCGGCGCGTGCCGTCAGCAGCGGTCCAGAAGTTTTCGTAAGCCGTAGGAAAATCGCCGTTGCGGATGCGCTCAAAGCTCTCGATATAGCTGGGAACATCCTCTTCGGGGATCAGGCGCTCCCAGGCATATTTGCCGAGCAGCTCCGAAGAGTTATAGCCCGAGATGATTTCGCAGGCGCGGTTGAAGCGCACGATGCGGCCTGCGGTGTCGAACACGACCACGAGCGCACCGACGGTGTCGAGCACGGCCGAAACGAAGTTACGCTCCATGGTGAGCGCTGTTTCCACGCGTTGACGAGCACGAGTGGCGGTGTCACGCTGGCGCACGCGCACGGAAAGCTCAAGGCGCGTCGTCACCATGTGAGAGAGGCTCTCGAGCGAGTCGATCTGCGAGGGCGAAAGACGGCGTGCCGTGGTGTCCAGCACCGCAAGGCAGCCGATCGAGATGGAGTGTGGCGTCAGCACCGGAGCGCCGCCATAGAAGCGGAAGCTGCGGCCGGCGAACGGGATGCCATTCATGCCGTAGTCAGGGTCACGACGCGCGTCGGGTATCTGATAAACGCCGTCGGCATCGACGGTGAGTTCGCAGGGAAGCGTGTCGCGGGCGACCTCGGCCTCAGGCTCGAAGCCATGTGCGCCCAGTATGCGCACGCCGCCGGGTTCGAGCACAGAGACGTAGGCAATCGGTGAGTTGGTCACAGCCGCCGCCAGACGAGCAATATCGTCGTAGGCAGGGTCATGTGGCAACTCGTCGAGAGCGTAATGCTCCAACGCTGCGAGGCGGGCTTCCTCGGTCTCCTGAGTGGTCGACATCATTTTCCAAGAATCAGCATAGTCATGGGGCTGTCAAACTACAGTCCCACTTTCTTCGCAAACCGCCCGGACGATAGTCACCTAAAGTAACCTTGTCCCATAATGGGTCTAACCTTATGTATTTCTTAGAGTTGGGGCAACCATTCCGGGACGCGATGCTTTTGTCGCTATTAAAACAGCAGTCATCTCTTGTTTAGATGCTGGTAAACAGCCTCTACTTCTGTGGAAGAGTGCAACAGTCGGTTGCAGGCGCATCCTCGGCAGAGGCATCGAGCGCCACCTTCCATTCGTTCTGGACGCGCTTCCACACCGTAATGTATCGGCCTTCGCGCTCGATGGGCTGGCCGGCGGCATCGTGCGAGCGACCGACGTAGTGGCCCCAGGTGAAGCCGCTCTCCCCGCCCGGATTCATACGCGCGCCATCGGCCTTCCACGTGAGCTGATACTGCTTCGGATCCCACTGCGTTGCGGTGGAGACGGCGGCATGACCCACGATCGGCGCCTTCCCGTTGGGGAGCTCGATGCCGTCCTCGGCGAACCAGCGTGAGAATGCAGCACCGCCATGCGCTTCTACGTCGGCAGAAAACTGTGCTTCGAGCTTGAGCAGGGTCGTCTCGCCCGGCGTCATGGTCGGATCGGCCAGCGGATGCGGAGCGGCGTTGGAGCCAGCGCCCGGCTGCAGTAGTTGAGCGAACGAAGCCGTGCTGAGGGTGCAGAGAGCGAAGGCGAAAGCGAGGCGGCGCATGGCAAGGATTGTAAGAGCCTCGCGTCCGGATTGCAGGACTGATATTCTCGGCTGCAGCATGTCGAAACGAATGGGAAGAAAAGATTTCACGGCCATCGCCGTGGGTGTGATCGCGCTTGGCCTCGGGGCCGCGCTGCAATTTGTGTCACTACACGCCGCCGCAGGCGCGCAGACACCCTTACATACCGCGGGTGTGCTCGTGCGCTGGATCGGCGTGCTCAGCCTGTGCTGGTTCGGCATCCGCCGCAAGAGCTTGACGCCGTGGATCTTCGTGGCCATGGTCGCTGGCGCCGAACTCGGCTTCGACGCGCCGCATGTGGCGACGCAGTTGAAGGTCTTCTCTGACATCTTCCTGCGCCTCATCAAGACGATCGTGGCACCGTTGATCCTCGCGACGCTGGTGGTCGGCATTGCAGGCCACGGTGACATCAAGAGCGTCGGCCGCATGGGCGTGAAGGCGCTGGTGTACTTCGAGGTCGTCACGACACTCGCGCTCGCCGTGGGCCTCATCGCGATTAACGTAACGAAGGCTGGCGTTGGACTGACCTTCCCGGCAAACGCTGCGGCCTCTGCGGCGGCGATCACGCATCCTGCCGCGCAGCACTGGAACGATGTGCTGCTGCATATGTTCCCGGAGAACCTGGCGAAGAGCATTGCGGACGGGCAAATCCTGCAGGTGGCCGTCTTCGCGATCATCTTCGCCATCGCGCTCGCCACGCTGAGCGAGGAGAAGCGCGCGCCCGTGATGCGCCTCTGCGAGAGCCTTGCGGAGGTCATGTTCCGTTTCACGAACGTCGTCATGTTCTTCGCGCCGATCGGCGTTGGCGCGGCGATGGCTTACACCGTCGGCGGTATGGGACTCGGCGTGCTGGTCAACCTTGGCAAGTTGCTGCTGACGCTCTACGGCGCGCTGGCGATCTTCGCCGTAGCGGTGCTGTTGCCTGCGGCGCTGTCCTTCCGTGTACCGGTCGCGCGTTTCATCGCAGCGGTCGCAGAGCCCGCCACCATCGCGTTTGCGACGGCGACCAGCGAAGCCGCACTGCCGCGCGCGATGGAGCAGATGGAAGCTCTCGGCGTGCCGCGCCGCATCGTGGCTTTCGTCATCCCGGCTGGATACAGCTTCAACCTCGATGGTTCAACGCTCTATCTTGCGGTGGCCAGCATCTTCGTGGCGCAGGCCGCGGGGGTGCATCTGTCGATCGGCCAGCAGTTGGTGATGATGGCGACGCTCGTTCTCACGAGCAAGGGTGTCGCGGGCGTGCCGCGCGCAACGCTCGTCGTGCTGCTTGCCACGGCCGCGACGTTCAACCTGCCCGAAGCGCCGATCTTTGTGATCCTCGGCATCGACGCGCTGATGGACATGGCTCGCACCATGGTGAACGTCGTCGGCAACTGCCTGGCATCGGTGGTCGTAGCGAAGTGGGAAGGGCAGTTCGGCCTGGAAGCGGTGGATCCGGTGGTCGCGGAAGGCGTCGAAGCTTAGCATCTGCTTCCAGTACTTCTGTTCTTCAACTACATCCCAACAAAAGGCTTTATCATTCTTCGCATTGCAAAGGATGACAAAGCTGGAGGGATTCGACGACGGCGGATCGCGTCACAACCAAAGCAAACCGGCGACCCGAAGGTCGCCGGTTGTAGCTTGATAGCTGAAAGAAGCTTACGCGGTGCGCGCAACTTCCTTCAGGCGGGCAGCCTTGCCACGGAGCTCGCGGATGTAGAAGAGCTTTGCGCGGCGGACGCGGAACGAGCGGATCTTCTCGACCTTGTCGACAACCTTGGAATTGTAGGGGAAGATGCGCTCGACGCCCTGGCCGAAGCTCATCTTGCGAACGGTGAAGGAACCCTGCGGTCCCTTACGGCACGCGATAACGAGACCTTCAAAAGCCTGGAGGCGCTCTTTTTCGCCTTCCTTGATCTTCACCTGCACGCGAACGGTGTCGCCGGGGGCAAACTCGGGAAGATCGGTGCGCTGGAACTGCTCAGCCAGCTTCTGCATGATGGGATTGATGGACATGATACGGGTTCCTTGCTTAGTAATCGCAGGACTTAGTGTAGCACAAATTGTCAACAGTGCTAAGAATTGTCCTGCTTGAGATAGTCAATTTCTGCTAGAAAAGCGCGGTCTTTATCGCTAAGGTCCGCCGTTTCGAGCAAATCGGGGCGATTTCGTGCGGTTTTCGCTAACGCTGCCTCGCGTCGCCAGCGCCGGATGGCCACGTGGTCGCCGCTGGAAAGCGCGTCGGGAATCTTCGCTCCGGCCAGATCGGCCGGTCGCGTGTAGTGCGGATAATCGAGCAGACCGCCTGCGCCGTGCGTAGAGCGGGGAACTCCGTCGGCGTCGTTGTGCGTCGCGCCGGTGTCGCCCTCGCCAAAACTTTCAAAGCGGTTGGAGTCTTCGTGGCCCAGCACGCCGGGCAGCAGGCGAACGGTCGAGTCGATGATCATCGCCGCGGGCAGCTCGCCGCCGGTCAGCACATAGTCGCCGAGGCAGAGCTCGCGGTCGCAGAGCAGCTCAGCGATGCGTTCATCCACGCCCTCGTAGCGTCCGCAGATCAGCGTCACGCGTTCCAGCGTGGCCAGTTCGCGCGCCGTTGCCTGCGTGTACTTCTTGCCCGAAGCCGAGAGCAGGATGACGGACTCGCGCGTGAGGTCGCGCTCGGATTTCGGCGTGATGCCCAGCACCGCTGCGGCTTCGAGGATCGGCTGCGCCTTCAGCACCATGCCTTCGCCGCCGCCGAAAGGTCGATCATCCACCGTGCGGTGGCGGTCGTGCGTGAACAGGCGGAGGTCGTGCGTGTGCGCTTCAGCAATGCCGTTGCGGAAGGCGCGCTGCAGCACGCCGTGGCGGAAGAAGTCGCCGAAGAACTCCGGAAAGATGGTGAGGATGTCGAAGCGCATGGTTATAGCTCGAGCAGGCCCTCGGGCAAGCTCATGCGGACGGACTTGGCGTCGAGGTCGACGGCTTCAATCCACGCATTCACCAGCGGCACCAGTTGCGTGTCGGCTTCTGGCTCTTCGCCTTCCTTCGCGGGGGGCTGAATTTCGAGCAGCGCGGGAGCGTCGTCCAGGCGCGATCGGCCATCGGAGCCGACGGCGAACTGCACATCGACGATTTCGCCGACGGCTTTGCCTTGATCGAAGAGCTGGCAGCCTACGAGATCCCGTACGAGCCAGGTGCCTTCTTCGAGCTCAGGCAGTTCTTCTGTGGGAACGAAAAGTTGTTGGCCTGCGAGGAGCTCGGCGTCGTTGATGGACTCGCAGCCGGAAAGCTTCACCACGACGCGACCGACGTTGCGGCCGGTAGGGAAGAAGTGCGACTCCAGCGTGCGCACGGCGCCGTTGGCCGCTGCGGTTTCGGTCTTCGCGAGGCGTACCTCGCGGCCATCCTCGAACATTTCGTCGAGGTCGGTGAGCAGCTCTGCGAGCACCTCGCCGCGGCGCCCCTGCGGGCGCAGGATGGCGGCGATGGCAATCCACTCGGTGGTCGTAGTCTCGGTCACAGCGTTCAGTGTACTTCTCACGTTCTGCAAAAGAAAAAGCCCCTGCCGCTGGGCAGAGGCTTCATCCAACTTAGGTGAACCGAAACTAGGCTTCGGTGGCGCCCATGGCGTCCGCTTCCACAATGTCGAGCGCAAACCGATGCTGCACCTTCATGCTGGCGGCGGAGAGGATGGTGCGAAGGGAACGAGCCGTGCGTCCCTGCTTACCAATCACCTTGCCGACATCTGCAGGCGCGACGAAGAGACGGAGCACGGTTGTGTCGTTCTCCTCGAAAACGTCGATGCGGACAACTGCGGAATCATCAACCAAGGCACGAGCTACCTCGGTCATTAAATTTTTGATCTCGGAGACGCTGTCAGCGCTCGGAGTCTGTTCACCAACACTCACTCGGTACACCTCAGGAGAAATAGGCTCAATGCAAATCATTCCCTTGTTCCGGGAAAGTTTGTGATGCGAAGGCCCTGCGTACTCACCTTCGCGGAGGGGTCCTCCAACTCAACGACGTCCCCTATACATGTTTGGATGCAGCTAAAAACTTTACCGATGTATGGAAACGTCGCGGAATCATCCGGGACGCCTTTTTCAGGAGAATACGCGAGAGTCCCGTGCGCTGGGCGAACTCTTTAGGCACACGGAACCTCTCTCGAGTTACTTTGGGTAGGTTACCAGAGGGTGTTACTTTAGGCTACGGTTTCTTCAGTGGTCGGCGGAACATACTTTGCAGCGAGCTTCGCAACGATCTCCGACATCTGTGCGCCCTTCGAAGTCCAGTAGGCGATGCGGTCGGTCTTGAGCAGAACGGTTGCGGGCTCGGTGCGGGGATTGTAGGTGCCAACCACTTCGATCGAACGGCCGTTGCGTGCGCGGTCCTTCTCGATTACAACGATGCGGTAGTGGGGCTGCTTGCGGGCGCCAACGCGCGCCAGGCGAATCATCAACATGGGGGTACTTCCTCTTTTTGGATTTTTGTTCGTAAGGGACGATGCCGATTCGCGGCGTGAAGCCAGAAGCGACGGCAGACCTAAATAAGCCGAACCTGATTATTTTCGCCGTTTTTCGGGGGAATAGCAAGAAAATGCTGCTCAAAAGCGTGGTTTTGCGGAGAAATCCGGCCGCCGGGGGCCCCGAAGCGAGATGGAGAGCGCGTTATAGCGCGCCCGGGAAGAGGAACTCGAGCACCTGATCAAAGCGCGCGGCCCAGGCTTCTTCGTTGTGCAGCCCACCGGGCACGCGCAGGTATTCGAGGTCTTGACCGGGCTTCCAGCCGCGCGTGACTAACCGCTTGGCCAGCAGATCGCAGTCACGCAGGTGGCGCAGACCCTCGGCCATCCCCATGTCGAGCCAGATGCGTGCGCGAGGCGCCGCTGGTGGAGGCGCGGGCAGCGACTGGAAGCGCGAGAGGATGGTGCGTTTGGGCGCGCCGACGGAGTTGAGCAGTGCGCGGTTGTCCCACCAGACGCTGGGGGAAAGCACGGCGAGCTTGCCGAAGACGGTCGGATGCTGCAGCCCGAGGAAAAGCGAGATGAGGCCGCCGAGGGAGGAGCCGCCGAGGCCGGTGTTGGCGGCGTCGGGCAGGGTGCGGAGCGCGCTGTCGATCAGCGGTTTGAGCTCGTCGACGAGCAGGCGGCCGTAGAGCGGACCTTCGCCGCCGCCGTACTCCTTGTCGCGCGTCGGCGTGTAGTCGGCCATGCGGTGCGTGCCGGTGTTGTCGAGCCCGACGAGGATGACGGGCTCGATGCGACCTTCGCGGGTGAGGCGGTCGGCGGTGCTGTTGGCCTGCCAGGTCTTGCCGGCGACATAGCTCAGTCGACCGTCGAAGAGGTTCTGCCCGTCGTGCAGATAGAAAACCGGGAACCGGCGCGTCGGTTCGCTGAGGTATGCTTCGGGCAAGTAGATGCGGATGTCGCGCGCATCGGGCAGGTAGCGGGACTCGAAGTCGCGCAGGATGCGATAGCGGGGGTTGGCGTCGAGCTCGCGTTCTTCGGGGTAGGTGGGGTGGTCCAGCGAGGGCGTCGCATCGAGCGGCGCGCCGTCAAAGGGCAGACGAACGGAGGTGGGTGTGGGTACGATCTCCAAGGCTTCGACACAACCAGAGGACGGCTGCTTGCGCTCAGAGTATCAGAGGGCAAAGCTATGAACCGCGAATATCATCGCTGGTGGTCGGGCGACCTGGGCCGCGATATGGAGATGCTGGTCTTCGGCCATGATGGCCTGCCGGCGATCGTATTTCCGACGTCGTGCGGGCGCTTCTTCGAGTTTGAAGATCAGGGCATGGTGAAAGCCGTGGCCGACAAAATTGCGCAAGGCCGCCTGCAGCTTTTCTGCGTGGACTCGGTGGACTGCGAGAGCTGGTACAACGACGGCGTAGGTGCGGACTGGCGCGCGGCGCGGCATGTGAGCTACGAGCACTACATTCTGCGCGACGTGTTGCCGCTGGTGCGACAAAAGAATCGCAGCCCTCACCTTGCGGCGGTGGGCTGTTCGTTTGGCGGGTATCACGCGCTGAATATTGCGTTGAAGCATCCGGATCTGTTCACCGGGGCGCTCTCGATGAGCGGAGCGTTCGATCTGCGGGGGCTCGGTTTTCTGGACGAGCACTATGACGACAACTGCTACTTCAACCTGCCGCTGGATTACGTGCCGAATATCACCGACCACGGCTATCTCGAGCAGCTGCGCCGCAACACGTACGTATTGGCGACGGGCATTCACGATCAGTGTTGGAACGACAACGAGCGCATGGCTGCAGAGCTGCGCGCCAAGGGCATCCCTGTGCGGCTGGACGTGTGGGGCGACAACGCGCGGCATGACTGGCCCTGGTGGCAGCGCATGGCGCATGTGTATCTCTGAGCAGCGGGAGGAAGCGAATGGCGGTAAGAGCGGTGAAGAAGATTGGCGTGTTGTTCGGCATGGAGAACACCTTTCCCGGAGCGCTGGTGGAGCGCATCAACTCGTACGGCATCGACGGCATTACGGCGGAGTTCGTGAAGATGGGCGCGGTGGAGATGGCCAAGCCGTGTCCGTATGCGGTGATCGTCGATCGCATCTCGCATGACATGCCGTTCTATCGCGCGTACCTGAAGAACGCTGTGCTGACGGGAACGCAGGTGATTAACAATCCGTTCTGGTGGAGTGCGGATGACAAGTTCTTCAACTACTCGCTGGCGACGAAGCTGGGAGTCGCTGTGCCGCGCACGTTGCTGTTGCCGCACAAGAACTTTCCGCCGGAGATCAACGAGCAGAGCGTACGCAATCTTGAGTACCCGCTGAACTGGGATGCGATCTTCGACCACATCAAGTTCCCGGCGTTCCTGAAGCCGCATGATGGTGGTGGTTGGCGCGATGTCTTTCATGTGCGCACGCCGGAAGAGTTCTTCGCTGCGTACGACCAGACGCGCGACCTGACGATGACGCTGCAGGCCGCCGTGGGCTTCAAGGAGTACTTCCGCTGCTACGTGGTCGGGCAGGAGGACGTGCTGATCATGCCGTACGATCCGCGTCAGCCGCATGAGCATCGCTACGTACTCGATCCGCCGGAGTACGACCCTGCGTTGTTGCAGCGCGTGGAGGCGGATGCGTTGAAGCTCTGTCGCGCGTTGGGCTACGACTTGAACACGGTAGAGTTTGCGGTGGAGGATGGTGTGCCATATGCGATCGACTTCATGAATCCGGCGCCGGATGCGGATCGCTACTCGGTGGGTGAGACGAACTTCGAGTGGATCGTGGACAAGGTGGCAAAGCTTGCGGTGAAGAAGGCCAAGGCGACGACGAAGCAGTCGAGCGCGTTCCACTGGTCGAAGTTCCTGAGCGGCGATACTGCTGTGAAGCCTGCGGTGAAGAAAGCGGCAACAAAGGCCGTCGCTGCAAAGACCGTTACTGCAAAGACCGTCGCGACGAAGAAAGTGAAGTGATGAGCGATACGAGTGAAGTCACAGAAGGCACGCGCGAGACAGTGGATCTCGTCGCGTTTGATCCGCAGGGCAATGTGATTCTCGGCATGGTGCATACCGAGCCGTGGGGCGAGGATGCGGGGCTCGATGCGCTGCAGGAGCGCGTGAATGTGTACCTCGCGTATTGGGATTCGGGCCAGCTTGCGGCAGATTTTCCGGAGTCGGCGTGGAAGCCGGTCATGATTCGTTTGTATGTAACGACGCAGCCGGATGAAGAGGCTGAAGAATTTATCGGAAAACTGGAAGAAGGTTTGAAAGGGCACGGCGTAGGATTCGAATTTCATCTCCTCGAGGCATGAAAGAGGGCTCGTGAAGCCAACGTTTTCGCTGGGCATTGAAGAGGAGTATCAGACGATTGATCCTGAGACGCGCGACCTGCGCTCGCATATCCAGACGGAGATGCTGGCGGAAGGGAAGATGCGTCTTGAAGAGCGTGTGAAGGCCGAGATGCACCAGTCGGTGATCGAGGTCGGCACGCGTGTCTGCCGCAATATCAGCGAGGCCCGTGAGGACATCTACGACCTGCGGCGCAATATGATCCGGCTGGCGGAAGAGAATGGTCTGCTGCTTGTCGCAGGGGCCACGCATCCGTTCGCGGACTGGCGTTCGCAGGAGATTTATCCTGACCCGCGCTATGACAAGGTCGTCGAAGATCTGCAGCTCGTAGCGCGGTCGAACCTCATCTTCGGCCTGCATGTGCATGTGGGCATCGAGGACCGAGACTCTGCGATTCGCATCATGAATTCGCTGCGATATTTTCTGCCGCACATTCTTGCGCTCAGTACGAACTCGCCCTTCTGGCTCGGTATGGAGACGGGTTACAAGAGCTATCGCGCGAAGGTATTCGAAAACTTTCCCCGCACGAATTTGCCGGACTGGTTCGCGGATTACTCGGAGTTCGAGAGCTACGTGAACCTTTTGATCAAGACCAACTGCATCGACAACGCGAAGAAGATCTGGTGGGACGTACGACCGCATCCGTTCTTCAACACGGTGGAGGTGCGCGTGTGCGATATACCGCTGCGCGCGGAGGAGACGATCGCCATTGCGGCGTTGATTCAAGCCACGGCAGCGAAGCTATGGAAGCTGCAGGCATCGAACCTCGACTTCCGTCGCTACTCGCGCGCGCTGATCATGGAGAACAAATTTCGCGCGGTGCGTTATGGGCTCGATGGCAAGTTGATCGACTTTGGCAAGCAGACGGAGGTGCCCGAGCGTGAGTTGATCGAGGAGTATCTCGCGTTCCTCGACGACACGCCGGATGAGTTAGGTTGCCGCAAGGAAGTCGAGCATGTGCGCCACATCATGCAGACGGGTTCGGGAGCGGACCGTCAGCTTCGCGTGTGGCGTGAGACCGGCGATCTGCGTGCGGTAGTGGATTACATGGCCGCCGAAACGCGTGCGGGGCTGTGAGGGATATCGTTGGCCACTGATCTGAGAAGCGAGAAGTTTCGGGCGGAGTTCCGCGAGGGCGCGCACAATGCGGTGCACACGTGTTTACGCATTCAGTCGAGCGAGAAGGTTACGCTGATCACCGATGAAGCGACCAGGGAGATCGCTGCGTCGCTCGCGGCGGAGCTCGAAGCCCGTGGCTGTGCGTGGTCCGGCTTCGTGTTGGAAGAGCTGGCGCAGCGGCCTCTGCAGGCGATGCCGCAAGCGGTGCTCGACGATATGGAGACGAGCGCGGTGAGCATCTTCGCTGTGCAGGTGCAGTCCAACGAGTTGCGCTCGCGCATGCAGATGACCGACGTGGTGAACCGCCGCAAGATGCGCCACGCGCACATGGTGAACATCACGCCGGACGTCATGATGCAGGGAATGCGCGCGGACTTTCTGGCGGTGGATCGATTGAGCCAAAAGGTGTTGGAGAAGGTGCGCGCTTCTTCCCACGTGCGCGCAACCACTGTCGCTGGGACGAACCTGCATGTGGCGTTGGAGCCGAGCTACAAGTGGTTCAAGACGTCGGGCATCATCTCCACGGAGAAGTGGGGAAACCTGCCGGGCGGTGAGTGTTTCACGGCGCCGGGAGAGGTGAACGGCGTCTTCGTGGTCGACGGTGTCGTGGGCGATTTTCTCTGCGCACGCTATGGCATCCTGCGCGACGAGCCGCTGCGTATCGTGATCGAGAAGAACCGCATCGTTACGGTGCAGTGCTCGAACAAGCGGCTGGAGCAGGAGTTCTGGGCGTACACGCATACGGATGAAAACTCGGACCGCGTGGGCGAGTTCGCGATCGGCACGAACATCGGCGTGACGCAGGTGATCGGCAACATCCTGCAAGACGAGAAATTTCCCGGCATCCACATTGCGTTCGGCGACCCGTATGGAGCGCACACCGGTGCACCGTGGAAGTCGTCGACACACATCGATGTGGTGGGGCTGGGCTTCAACATATGGCTCGGCAATGAAAGCGGCGAAGAGCAGATCATGCGTGATGGCAAGTTCCTGATCGAAGCGTGAGGAGAGCAGCGTGATCGAAGATCTGCGACGCCAGTTCAACGCAAGCTTCTCGCCGGAGAAGTATGAGCAGCTCATCGCCCTGGTCGAGACGAAGACGCGCGGGCCGATGCCGTACCGCGTTGCGGAGACGCCGATGTTTCTGCCACACGCACTGCTACAGCGCATGGTCGATGCGGGCATCGCGTTGACCACGCAGCTCGTAACCAACCGTGAATACATGCAGCGCGCGCGTGCCGCTGTGCCTGAGGCGTTTCGCGTCCCAGGCGAGCCGACGCATCCGAGCTTCATGGCCGTGGACTTTGGCTTGATCGCTGACGGCAACGGTGGCTTCGTACCGAAGCTCGTTGAGATGCAGGCGTTTCCGTCCGTGTTTGGCTTTCAGCCGATGTTGGCAGAGGCGTATCGCGAGGCTTATCAGCTTGAGGCCTCGCTGCGAGCGTTTCTCTGCGGCGAGGAGGCGAAGTATTGGCAGATGCTGCGAGAGGTGATCGTCGGCCAGCACGAACCGCAGCACGTGGCGTTGCTCGAGGTCGAGCCGGAGTCGCAGAAGACGTTGCCGGACTTCCGTGTTCATGCGGAGCGACTGGGGATTGCGATCGTCGATCTCGCGAAGGTGGTGAAGCAGGGCAAGCGGCTGTTCTATCGTCGCGATGGCGAGCTTGTTCGGATCGAGCGCATCTACAACCGGGCCATCGTCGACGAGATCGTTCGCAAGCAGATTGCGCTGCCGTTCGACTATCGCGAAGAGCTCGAGGTGGAGTGGGCCGGGCATCCGAACGCGTACTTTGAGATCAGCAAATTTTCGCTTCCGTATCTGGAGCACGAGACGGTGCCGTCGGCGGTTTTCCTCGACGACTTTCTGAGTGGCAAAGGCCGCGAACGTCTGCCTGCCGAGCGCGAGCGCTGGGTGCTGAAGCCGCTCTATTCGTTTGCGGGCAAGGGCATCACGTTTGCACCAAGCGACGAGGAGCTGTTTGCGATCCCGAGTGAGCAGCGTCACCAATATCTCGTGCAGGAGCGGCAGTCTTTTGTGCCCGTGATTGCGACGCCGGCTGGACCCACGCAGGCGGAGGTCCGGGTGCTCTACGTCTGGCCGGAGGCCGGGGCGATGACGCCGATGATTGCGCTCGCGAGGCTGGGGCGCGGGCTGATGATGGGCGTGGATCACAACCGGGAGCAGTCGTGGGTGGGGGCCTCGGCTGTGTTCTTCCCGAAGCCGTTGTAACACCTCGTGACGGTTGTCCTAAATCGAGACGTTACATCGTGTTACGGCAATCTTCTTTGTCCAAAGTATCCAGAGCTACAATACAATGACATATATCCGGGCCAGATTCCCCCATCTCGTCGCTGGCCGCAAGGAGTCGTAATTTGACCTCCACAGACATACTCGGCAACGAGCCTGTACGATCTTCAGTTCGCTTTCCCCTCAGGCTTGCAGTGACGCTGCATGCGGGGGACCGTACCTATGAGGCAATGACGGAAGATGTCTCCGCAAATGGTGTATTGTTTGTGGCCAATCAGCTACCCGCGGTAGACACGAAAGTGGAGTTCCGGATTCTGATGCCGGCTGCGATCATGGGTGGAAAAGAAGACGTGGTCGTGTACTGCATCGGTCGCATCGTAAGGCTCGTGGAGCGTGATGGTGTGACGAAGGCTGGCGCCGTGATCGACGAATATTCTTTGAAGGCTGAGCATTCATGAGTGAAGAACATAACGGAAACCAGGCCGAAGCAGCAGATGCGGGCATCCGTGTAATTCTCGCGGATTCGCAAGCCATCTACCGCGTGGGCATCCGCAAGATCTTCGCCCTGGAAGATGACATCCGCGTCGTTGCACAAGCTGAAACGCTGGAAAATCTCTACGCTGCGTTGCAGCGTTACCCCACGGACGTGGTGCTGCTCGAAGGGCAGTTGATTGCCGGTACCGTAGACGCGATCCCGCAGCTGGTGAAGCGCGCGCCGGACTCGAAGCTGATCGTCCAGGTAACGGAGTCGGATGAAAACAACACGGTCGAACTCTATCGCCGCGGTGTGCGTGGCGTGGTGCCGCGTTCCATCTCGCCGGACCTGCTGATCAAGTGCGTGCGCAAGATCTCTGCGGGCGAAACGTGGATCGACAACCAGTCGATCTCCTGGGTGATCGAAGCGTACCGCGCGCAGGCGCAGGCGCTGACCAACCCGAAGACGCAGCCGAAGTTGAGCGAGAAGGAACTCGCCATCATCGCGTGCATCACGCGCGGCATGCGCAACAAGGAAATCGCCTACCAGATTGGCACCACCGAACAGGTGATCAAGAACTACCTGCGCAAGGTGTATGACAAGCTGGGCGTGAGTGATCGTCTGGAGCTTGCGCTGTACTGCCTGCATCACCAGATTTTGAAGACCGACGCGCAGACCGCCGAGGCCCCGTATGCCGAGACCGGCGTGCCGCTGAAGGCAAAACTGTAGTCAAGCGTGAGCGCAAACCTGTTTGACAGGTTTGCGCCGCTTGGCTGACAGGTAGTAAACTCACCTCAGCATGCAAAACCACTTCCAGCTTTCGTCGTGTTGTCCCTCGCTCCGGGCGGGGATGGCTGCGCGTCGCTGAGTCGCGCGACACCTTCGACTGGAGTGCCCACGAGCCAATGCTTCGTGGGCCTTTGATTTTTGACTTTGAGATCCACTTTGGAGAACCACCTTGGCTGATACGAACGAAGCTTCAACCTCCGCGGCAGCAGCGCCGGTTGTGAAGGAAACGAAGGCACAGAAGGTCGAGCGCCTGAAGCGCGAGAAGAACCCCTGGGATAGCTGGAGCGACGTCGAAGGCTACGCGAAGGCAGGCCGCGCTAGCGTTGCTGCCGAGTGGAGCGGAACGTACTTCAAGTGGTGGGGCGTGTACACGCAGGGCGATGGCGTTGGTGTGACCGGCGGCAAGGGCGGTGAGGGCCTCGTCAGCGACTACTTCATGATGCGTATCGGTATCGTGAACGGCAAGCTGACCAGCGCGCAGTTGCGCGAGATCGCAGATATCACGCAGAAGCATGCGCGCGGCATCGCCGACGTGACGACGCGCCAGTGCATTCAGTTGCATTGGCTGACGATCGAGTCGCTGCCGGAGATCGTCGAGCGCCTCACGGCGATCGGTCTCTCGCCGAAGGGCGCTTGCGGCGACGTAGTGCGTAACGTGACGGGCTGCCCGATGGCTGGTCTCGATGGCCACGAGCTGCTCGATGCCTCGCCACTGGCGGACAAGATAAGCAAGGAGCTCACCGGCAATCCTGAGTTTGTGAACCTGCCGCGTAAGTTCAAGGTAACAGTGACGGGCTGCCCAATCTGGTGCTCGTACCCGGAGATCAACGACGTGGCGCTGACCGCGCTGAAGCGCGTGAAGGACGGCAAGGAAGAGATCGGCTACTCGCTGCGCATCGGCGGCGGCCTCTCGACCGAGCCGCACATCTCGGTGCGCATGAACGCGTTCATCCCGCAGGACAAGGCTTATGAAGCGGTGAAGGCTGTTTGCGAGATCTATCGCGAGCAGGACGTGCTGCGTGAGAACCGTGGACGTGCGCGCATCAAGTACCTCTTCATGAAGCATGGCTGGACCGCAGAGTCGATGCTTGCAGCGATTGAAGAGCGCATGGGCTATAAGTTCGACGCGTGCGACGAAGGCGCAGAGGCTGGTGATCTGTATCGCGATCACGTCGGCGTGAATCCGCAGCGTGAAGCGGGCTTGAACTCGGTGGGTGTGACGGTGATCAACGGCCGCATGAATCCTGAGCAAATGCTCGCATTCGCGGACCTTGCTGAGAAGTACGGCAACGGCGAGTTGCGTACAACGATCGGCCAGAACGTGATCCTCGTGAATATTCCGAGTGCGAACGTGCAGACAGTGGTCGAAGGCGTGAGCAAGATCGGTTTCCAGGTAGAGCCGAAATCGTTCTACCGCGGCGCGGTGGCGTGCACGGGCACGGAGTTCTGCAAGCTGGCGATCACGGAGACAAAGGCGTTCAACAAGTGGCTTGTGAGCGAGCTTGAGGAGCGTCTGCCGGAGTTTGATCAGCAGTTCCGCCTGCATGTGACGGGCTGCACGAACTCGTGCGGACAGGGATGGATCGCGGACATCGGCCTTGAGGGCAAGAAGATCAAGAAGGATGGCGTGATGGTCGATGCGTTCTACTTCATGGTCGGCGGCTCTGTGGGCGGCGAGTATGCGGGCATCGCGCGCCAGATCGGCTATCGCGCTGCGGCGACCGATTGCCCGGAGGCGATTGAGCGTTTGCTGCGTGGCTATCTGAAGGGCCGCGGCGAAGGTGAGTCGTTGCGTTCGTACTTCCGTCGCACGAGCGATGACGAACTGCGCGCGCAGTTGAACGGCGCGGAGATGGAAGCGATCGAACGCGATATGACGAAGGTCGGCACCGGCCACGCGCCGGACGCGTAGAGGACCCGCGATGAGCCTGTTTCCCATGTTTCTGAAGCTCACGGCAAAGCCCTGCGTCGTTGTGGGCGCGGGTGCGATTGCGGAGTCGAAGATCGAAAGCCTGCTGAACGCGGAGGCTTCGGTGCGCGTGATTGCGCCCGAGGCTTTGCCGCGCGTGCAGGCCTGGGCGGAAGCCGGCGAGATCGTGTGGGAGCAGCGCGCGTATCGCGAAGGCGATCTCGATGGTGCGTTTCTCTGCGTGGCGGGGACCGCGACCGCTGAGGTGAATCGCGCGGTGTTTCATGAGGCTTCGGCGAAGGGTGTGTTGTGCAATGCCGTCGATGATCCACCGTTCTGCGACTTCTACTTTCCGTCGATCGTGAAGCGCGGCGAGTTGCAGATTGCGATCTCGACGGCGGGTGAGTCGCCGGCGCTGGCGATGCGTTTGCGCAAGGAGTTGAACGCAGCGCTGCCGCTCGATCTTGGTGAATGGCTGATGGAGCTTGGTCGTTTGCGCCGTGAGGTAACGGCCGTTGAGCCGATTGGCGAGCCGCGCAAGCAGTTGTTGCATGAGCTGGCTTCTCGCGAGGTCTGCGGTTTTGCCGAGTGCCCGTCGCGTGCGCGTGCGCAGCAGCATATGCGTGAGCATGGGTTCATCGCAGCGGATGCATCTTGCGAATCCACGTCTCAGAAGCGGGACGTGGGGCACCCGGTTGTCGGGGGTACGGAGTGATCTCTGCGCAAAAGGGAACGGTGTATCTCGTCGGCGCGGGCCCGGGTGATCCTGAGCTGCTGACGCTGAAGGCGCTGCGCTTACTCGAAACGGCGGATGTGGTTTTTCACGATGATCTTGTGCCGGATGCGGTGCTCGCGCTCGTGAATGAGCGTGCGTTGATCACGAGTGTGGGCAAGCGCTGCGGGCGTCCGCGCATCACGCAGGCGGGGATTCATTCGCTGCTGATCGAGTCGGCGCGTGCAGGACAGAGCGTTGTGCGTTTGAAGTCCGGCGATCCGCTGGTCTTTGGGCGTGCGGGTGAAGAGCTTACGGCGCTGCGTGCGGCAGATGTGGCGTTTGAGATCGTGCCCGGCGTGACCGCGGCTCTGGCTGCGGGAGCGCAGCTTGCGTTGCCGCTCACCGATCGCAAGAGCGCGTCGAAGCTGATCTTCGCGACGGGGCATCATGCGGAAGGCAAGGATGCTGCGCCCGTGTGGAGCGGGCCTCTGCCGGAGGACGCGACGCTGGTCGTGTACATGCCGGGGCGCGACACGGCGCGCATTGCTGCAGAGCTTCGCGCGGCGGGTGTGGCGCTCGATGTGCCATGTGCCGCGGTGTCGAACGCGGCGCGGCCAGAGCAAAGTGTTGTGGCTTGCCGGCTCGATGCGTTGGAGCAGCTTGTGTGCGGGCCGGCGCCGGTGATGATGCTTGTGGGCCGTGCGATGGAGTCGCTTGTCGCGAGTGACGATGCAGGCGTGATGAGCGAGCGTGTTCGCGAGGTGGTGCTGCAGGCGGAGCGCGAGCGCTGAGAGTTGTGGCTGGGGTTTGGTTCGAGCTATGAGTTTTGAGTAGCGAGTTATGAGTCAAAGCGAACGGGCGAGGATTTCTCCTCGCCCGTTTCGTTTGTGTGGCGTTTACTTCTTCACGAGCGGCGTGGTGATCTCGTCGAGGTAATCCTTCTTCGAGTCATCGCGCACCAGCGAGGGGTAGCGCTCGCCGTCGTGGTAGTCGAGGTCCACCGAGCGGATGAAGCCCTGGCTCTGCACGAGCAGGTGGATCGCATCGGTGTTGCCCTTGGTGGAGTCGATCGCATCGACCAGCGCGTCGGGTGAGTAGACCGCGCCGTTGACGGCGATGATCTTCTGACCTGGAGCCAGGCGAGCCTTATCGCCGGACGCGCCCCAGCGCACATCGTTGATCGTTCCATCGGCCTTTAGGCTGATGCCGAGCGAGTACCAGAACGACGGGCCGCGCATACGCGATGCGAGTTTATCCACGTCCGAGGGCTTGTCGGTGAAGACGAGTTTGTAGCCACCGCGCGTGATGCCATCGAGGTCGGCGTGCGGGTTCACGAGGTCGACGCGGTCATGCAGGAACTTCGCCCAGTCGTACTTCACGACTTCGTTGAGGTCCTTGATGAGTTCGTCGCGGTTGTAGACCACGATGTTCGGGCCGGTGTTGCCGCCCTTGCCGAGGAAGATGCGCTCGAAGTCGGTGAGCGACTTCTGGTCGTTCGTCAACTCGCGGATGAGCGTATCGGCGTCGAGCCAGAGCAGTTCGCCTTCTTGGTAGTAGTCCTGGCCGCGACGCCAGTTGGCCCAGCCGGGGCCTTGCGAGCGAAGGATGCTGGCAGCGACGGCGGTGTCGTCGGTGGAGCGCCACTGGCGGCCCGACTTGTACTCGAGGTTTGCAGCCGACATCGCGAGCAGATCGCGATACTGCGCCTGGTTCTTGAGGCCGGAGCGTGCGGCGAGCACGTTGCCGAGGTACTGCGTCATGCCTTCGTAGACCCACAGCAGTTCACCCTGCTGCATGGTGGCGAAGTCCGGCTGATAGAGCTTGTCCGGACGACGATACTTGCCGTTCCACGAGTGCGTGAACTCATGCGCGAGCAGGTCGGCTTCAAGCACCTTCATCGCGGGGTTGACGAATGTCTTCTCGCCGACTCCGTTGTCCGAAGACTGACCGTGCTCGAGGCCTTCGCCGCCTGCTACGTCCGAGAGAGTCAGCAGGAAGTGGTACTGGTTGTAGTGGTGCGAACCATAGGCGGTAGTTGCTTCGCGCACGAGGTTGGAGACAGCCGTGACGGTCGCGGGCGGCAGGTTGAAATCGTTCGGCTCGTCCGAAGCTACATCGAGGAAGTGCGCGGGCTGCACGTCGGGCGCGAGCGTGTACTCGTGGAAGTATTTGCCAGCGAGAACGGGCGAGTCTTCAAGCTGCTCGACGTTCGTCGGCTGATACTCAATGGTGCCGCCGGGCTTGGTGTTTGCGTCGAAGGGCTTGACCGGTACGAGCGCGGTGCCTACGCCCCAGCCTGCGGGGACAACGATGGTCGGCTGGATGGCGATCTCACGGACGGGCTTGTGCGCGGGGTAGAGCAGCAGCTTTTCCCACTCGAGCATGGCGAGGCGATCGGAGAGATGCTCGCCTTCAATGCAGTCGAGGTGCGCGTGGATCGATGTAACGCCGGCAGGGACGTCAACGTGGAACTCGTAGAGGTCCACATCATCGCGGCGCCACGGCAGCACCTTGCCGTTCGCCGTGAAGACGACGCCGGTGATGTTTTCAACCGGGCCGGTGGGGCGATGGTTGCCGGGGATCCACTTCGGTGTGACGAAGGTGTTCGGGCCAGGCTTCACGGGCAGATCGACTTCAGCGTGATACAGATGACGCGAGGTGTCGGTGAAGTCCGCAGTGATGCGAATAGGCTGTTGCTGCGCGAAGGCGGGCGCGGCAAACAGCGCGCAAGAGGCAAGGGCAATCCATCGACGTTGCATCGTAAGAATTGTGGGACTCCTGAAAAATCATCTGCTTGAGCAGAGTGTTACAACCAGCATACGCGCAGCAAAAAGCCACGCCGTACGATGACGGCGTGGCTTTCGTTTATCGGCTGTTGAGGGACTAAGGAACATTCATCGGCGTCGGCGCGTTCTTCGGCGTGCTGAGGTAGCCGCTGACGCTGTTCTTGCCCACGCTGTTCACGACGATCTCGTAGAGCATCGGCGACTTGCCGGAGTAGAACTGGATCGGCTCGTCGAGGTTCTTGTCCTTCTTCTCGATGATCTTGTCGTCGGAGCTTACGTTGAGGGTGAACTTCGACTTCTTCGCGTCCACCTTCTTGAGCTGAAGCTTGATGGTGCCGACGAGTTGCAGCGGGCCACCCTTCTGCAGCGTGAACTCGTAGTAGTTGCGCTGATTCAGGCGCTTCAGCTCTTCGAGTTCATCGTGGTTGGTGGCGATGAGTCCGCTCATTACGCCCTGGTCGCCGACGACGCGCGTGAGCTGCGTTTTGGTGTTGGCGAGGTCCGCTTGCGTCGTCGCAACGTCGTTCTTCACGCCGCCCACGTCCGTCTTCACGGCGGTGACGTCGGTCTTCACTGCTCCGACTTCCTTGGCGGTCTGCTCCTGGTCATGCGCAAGCTTCTGCGTCACGGCGGAGTTTGCTTTCTGCGCTGCCAGCAGCTGTTCGGACTTGTCCTCAAGCTGCTTCTGAGTAAGGCCCATCGACTGGCCGAGAGCTTGTCCCTGCGCCTTCAGGCGAGCGTTGGTGTCTTCGAGCTTCTCCTGCAGGGACGCATTGATTTTGTTAGCTTCCGCAACCTGCTGCTCGGTCGTGGTGAGCTTGTTCTGTACGACGAGCGCGAAGATGAGTGCGCCCAGCCCGAGGACAAGACCCAGAACAGCAACAGGCGCCAGCCAACCCGGGGTGCGCTGCTCCACGACGGTTTCACGAACTTCGTTCATACGATCTCCTTCTATGTGATCGGCGGTGGATGGTGTGGCCGGAGGATCACTCCTTGGAACGTTCCCGGGCAACAGAAGGTTTCAATCTCTCGAACTAGAATTGTAGTGATACGGATTTCGTTCGGAGTTTACTGTGATGCCAAAACTATCTTCCGCGATGCCAGCCTCCACGGACATCGTGATTTGCGGAGGGGGCATCATAGGGCTTTCGCTTGCGCTGGAGCTTCAACGGCGCGGCGCGAAGGTCGTTGTCCTCGAGCAGTCGGCGACGCGTGCTGAAGGGCAGGCCTCGTGGGCTGCTGCGGGCATGCTCGCGGTCGATGACCCGCACAACCCTACAGCGCTGCATGATTTTTCACGCTGGAGCCGAGGACTCTATGACGAGTTCATCGCTCGCGTGGAAGGGCTTTCGGGCTTGTGTGTGCCGTTTCAAACACAGCGCACACGGCAGTGGACCGATGATGATCGGGTGATCGAACTGGCGGAGCAGTCGTTGAATCCGCGTGAGCTGATGCGCGCGCTCGAGCAGGCTGTGCCGCAGAGCGGGGTGACCGTCGTTCGTGGTGCGCGCGTCGTTCGCGTCGAGGATGATGCAGATGCGGTTCGTGTCTTTGACGCGGACGGCGGCGCGATCTCTGCCAGGAGCATCGTTCATGCTGCGGGCGCCTGGTATGCAGGCGCTCCGGCGATCAAGCCGAGCAAGGGGCAGATGTTGCGTGTGCGGCTCGCACTGGAAGACGTTCATCGGAGTGCGGCAATGTACATTGCTCCGCGGCACTTCGGGGAGCAAGCCGGGACAGCGCTCGTCGGTGCCACCGTGGAGGATGTCGGTTTTGATACGACCATCGATGAGGCGACCATCAAGCGGCAGTTGCAGCAGGCTTCAGAGCTTGTGCCGGCGGTACGTGATGCTGAAGTGATCGAGGTGTGGTCGGGGCTTCGGCCAACTGCGAGTGACCTGCTGCCCGTGATCGGTGGGCTTCCGGGCAAGCCGCAGCAGTGGATCGCCGGCGGACATTTCCGGAACGGCATCTTGCTCGCGCCGGGCACCGCCGTGGCGATGGCCGATGCGCTCGAAGGCAAGGGGCTGCCGCAGGTAGTGAAAAGATTTATCCCGCGATAAGCAAAACCCGCACATCGTGAACGATAATCGGGCGATGTGAGTGACAAAGCTTATAGCCTGTGTCGATAATTTTCTCGTTGCGTGGAATAAGCCACGTAGGGAGCGTATTTCGTTATGGCTAAGGGCTTGCAAGACGTCATCGCCAACGAGTCGTCGATTTGTTTCATCGACGGCGCGAAGGGCATTCTCTCGTATCGCGGTATCGACATCCATGAGCTGGCTCAGAAGTCGAACTTCGAAGAGATCACCTTTTTGCTGTGGAATGCAGCGCTGCCGACGACGGCGGAGCTGAAGGATTTCTCGCACCAGCTCGCGGCCGCACGCCAGATTCCTGACGACGTCATCGAGTTCCTGCGCAGCGTGCCGAAGACCGCCGCTCCGATGGAGGTGCTGCGCACGGCGGTGTCGCTGCTCTCGATCTACGACCCGGATGAGAAGTCGGTCTTCCACACCGCGAACGTGCGCAAGAGCTTCCGCCTGACTGCGCAGATCGCGATGATTGTGGCGATGTTCGACCGCATCCGCAAGGGCAAGGAACTGATTCTGCCCGACACGTCGCTGAGCCATGCGGCGAACTTCCTCTGGATGCTCAACGGCGAGAAGCCGAGCGAGACCGCAACGAAGGCACTGGATGTTGCGCTGATCCTGCACGCGGACCACGAGCTGAACGCGAGCACCTTCGCAGCGCGCGTGATTGCGGCGACGTTGTCGGACATGCATTCGGCGATCACTGGCGCGATCGGCGCGCTGAAGGGACCGCTGCACGGCGGTGCCAACGAGGCCGTGATGCACCTGCTCTATGACATCGACAAGGCTGGCGAGGACCCGGTAGAGCACGTGAAGCACATGCTGGAGAACAAGGAAAAGATCTCCGGCTTCGGGCACCGCGTGTACACCACGGAAGATCCGCGTGCGACGCATCTGCGCCGCATGAGCGAAGACCTCGGTAAGGACGCGAATCCGAAGTGGTATGAGATGTCGCGCAAGATCGAGCTCTTCGTCAAGGAAGAGAAGAAGCTGAACGCGAACGTTGATTTCTACTCGGCTTCGACGTACACGACGCTCGGAATCGACATTGATCTGTTCACGCCGATCTTCGCGGTGAGCCGCATCGCTGGCTGGTGCGCGCATGTGATCGAGCAGCACGATGACAACCGTTTGATCCGTCCGCGTGCCGACTACACGGGACCTGCTTACCCGGCGCCTTATGTCGAGATCAAGAGCCGTCAGTCGCAGGCGAAGGAATGGCCGCCGAAGCCCAGCGCCTAAGCTTAAGCCGCAGCAAATCAAGGCTCGCACTCGATACAATCGGATGCGAGCCTTTTCTATTGCGCCTGCGTGGACTCCAATTCGTGTTGTTGCTCGGCTGTGCGCCGCTGCTGGCGCAGAAGAGCGAACAGTTGCCGCAGGACGACCCCGATCTTCCGAGTCTGCTGGCGTCGCCGGTGCCGAATGTGCCGGGCCTGAAGGCGCGCCTCAGCGGCTTCAATGTAGCGAGCACGTTCACCTCTGTGCATGACTCGTCTTCAGGTTGGTACACGCTCTATACGCCTGCGGTTTCGTATGCGGTGTCGCCGCACTATAGCTTCGACGCGAACATCGCGGTGTACCTCTATCGCCTGGCGGCAGACCAGGTGACGACGACGCGGCAACAGCAACCGTCGCCGGGGCAGCCGAATCCGCAGCCGGTGCAGGACACCTACACGACCGACTTGCGGCCTCATCGCGGCGAACTGGGTGATCTCGTGCTGGCGGCGCATATGAATCTCTCGCCGAAATGGTTTCGCTACACGCTGACGCCTTCGATGACCGTGCCGACAGGCGATGTGGACCATGGCCTCAGCACCGGCCGCGTGACCTTCGACATTAACAACCACTTTGAGACACGATCATCGCGTGGTGGGTTCCTGCTCGACCTTGGTGGTGGCGACTCATCCTCGCTCTTCAATCGGCTGGTGACGAAGGACTACACCTCGCTCGGGCCGCTGGCGCACTTCTCGGTGGGCGGCCAAGTGTTTCTGCCGTTGCGGATGGTTTTTCAGTCGGTGGCGTATGAGCAGTTGCCGCTTGG
Source organism: Granulicella cerasi (assembly GCF_025685575.1). NCBI lineage: Bacteria > Pseudomonadati > Acidobacteriota > Terriglobia > Terriglobales > Acidobacteriaceae > Granulicella > Granulicella cerasi. The sequence goes on along the minus strand of NZ_JAGSYD010000003.1, from coordinate 243,721 downwards.
CGATGGCAAGATTTACACGACCTTGTCGCGGCCTGGATATCCCGATCGCACCTTTGTGACCGGGCGCAGCGTGAGTGAGGACAACGGCTTCACGAACTCGCTGGTCGTGCCATTGAACTCGCATGTGACGCTGCAGAGCTACTACAACCGCAGCCTGCGCTTGGAGCTCGATACGGTCTCAATGGGCATCACGTTTACGCTGAAGTCGAACCGTCCGAAGCGTCGCCGCAGCCTGTTACTTGATGAAGGCGTGTTGCGATGAAGGCAATCTATCTTGACGCCAATGCGACGACGCCGGTCGCGCCTGAAGTACTGGAAGCGATGCTTCCATACTTCGCGGAGCGCTCTGGAAACCCGAGTGCTGCTCATGCGGCAGGGCAGCGAGCGCGATCTGCGGTGGAGCGTGCGCGCGAGCAGGTAGCGCGCTTATTGCAGGCGACGGCGAAGGAGATTGTCTTCACCTCCGGCGGCACGGAAAGCGACAATCTTGCGCTGCGTGGAGTGCTTGATCCGTTCCTTGAGCGCAACGAACCGGCGCATCTTGTCACTACGCAGATCGAGCATCATGCGGTGCTCTACGCGGCTGAGGCTCTGGAGAAGCGTGGCGTCGCGGTGACGTATGTTGCGCCGAAGGCGGATGGCTCGGTGCTGGCGGAAGATGTCGCTGCAGCGATGCGGCCAGAGACGAAGCTCGTCAGCATCATGCTCGCAAACAACGAGACCGGGGTCGTGCAGCCTGTGGGCAAGATTGCGCGCCTCGCGAAAGAGCGTGGTGTGTTGGTGCACACGGACGCGGTGCAAGCGGCAGGCAAGCTTTCGCTCGATATGTCGGGTGAGTTCAAGAATGTCGATCTGCTGTCGATCTCTGGCCACAAGCTCTACGCGCCACAGGGCACCGGCGCGTTGTTTGTGCGCAAGGGCGTGCAGCTTGCAGCGGTGCAACATGGCGGCCCGCAGGAGCGACAGCGCCGCGCGGGCACGGAGAATGTGCCGGGCATCGTAGCGTTGGGCAAGGCCGCCGAGCTTGCTGCTGTGTGGCTCGCGGGTGAGGGCGCGGCTCAACTGGCAGCGTTGCGTGATCGCCTGGAGCAGGGCATCGTGGCAACGTTGAGCGATGTGCAGATCAACGGCGTCGACGCGCGGCGTGTGGCGAACACTACGAACCTTCGCTTCGGCTTGATGGACGCGGAGTCCCTGCTGATTGCGTTGGATATGCAAGGGATCGCCGCGAGCTTTGGATCGGCATGCATGTCGGGAGCGACCGAGCCTTCGCATGTGTTGCTCGCGATGGGGATGGAGCCGAAGCAGGCGCGTGCGAGCCTGCGCTTTTCGCTGACACGGGATGCGGTTGATGCGGATGTCGATGAGGCCGTGCAGAGGATCGTGGCGGTGGCGCGGAGAATGAGCGCGCTAGGGTAGAGCTTGGTTGATCCAGCCGCCCGTCGGTGAAGCGAAACAGGGGGCACCCTGTTCTACGGCGAAACAACAAAGGCCGCTCGTGATGAGCGGCCTTTGCGTGTGCGGACGATTGTTTAGAGATACCAGGGGATGTTGACGACCACGATGCGCTGGTTGCCTTTGAGCAACAAGAGCAGCTTGAGAATCTGCACACGCTGGTTGTGCAGCAGGTTCTCCCACCAGTGGCGTACAACAAGTTCAGGCAGGAGCACGGCGATCTTGCGACCGGGGTTCTCGTCCTCGAGCTTCAGGATGTAGTCCATAAGCGGCGAGAGGATCGTGCGGTAGTTGCTGCTGACGGTGATGAGTTCCGGCAGTGTACGGTTGGCTTCGCGGACAGGGTCCGCGACCATCTTGTCCCAGACGCAGCCGAGCGCGTCCTGCTCGTCGCCGTGGATGTGCACAACCTTTACGGTCTCGCTCATCAGCAGGCCGAAGCGCATGGCCTTCTCGCTGATCTTGTCCCAGCGCGCCATCGGGATGATGACGATCGGGTCTTCGAGGCCGGAGAGGCGCAGCGGTGTGGGGTCTGCGGTCTCAAGCTTCACGCGACGATAGTGGCGCTTGATCGTCGTCATGATGATGATGAGGAAGGGCACGAGCAGCGCCGTTACCCACGCGCCAGAGGTGAACTTCGCCACCAGCACGACGATCAGCGTGATGCCCGTAGCGACAGCGCCGAGGCCGTTGAAGAAGAGTTTGACGAAGCGGTGCTTGGCGTCCTTGGTGTGCAGCCAGTGCACCACCATGCCCGCCTGCGACAGCGTAAACGCGAGGAACGCGCCGATGGCGTAAAGCGGGATGAGGCGATCGGTGACGCCGTTGAAGATGATGAGGATGAGCGCAGTGAAGCCCGTCAGCGCGTAGATGCCGTGCGAGAAGAGCAGGCGGCGACCACGCAGAATGAAGACATGCGGCAGGTAATCCCGCAGCGCGATGGCGCGAGCCATGCGGGGGAAGTCGGCGAACGCGGTGTTCGCAGAGAACGACAGCGCAGCGAGCACGCCACCCATCGTGAGGAAGTAGAACCAACCGCGACCGAAGACGGCGGCGACCTCGATCGAGAGCACGTTCTGGTAGTTGTGCGCGTCGGGGTTCATCGCCGTAACGTGATAGATCTTCGCGACCCACGAGAGGCCGTAGAGCATCACGATCAACATGCCGATGATGATCGTCAGCGTCTGGTTGGCCTTCTTCGCACGCGGTTCGCGGAAGGCGGTGACGCCGTTGGATACGGCTTCGACGCCGGTCATCGCGGCGCAGCCCGAAGCAAAGGTCTTCATAAGCAGCCAGACGAGCCCGACCTTGGTGAAGGTGGATACGCCGACTTCAGGCGGCGGTGGAGGCGCGACCGCAACCGGATGTCCGCCGGTGGCCCAATACTGGTAGGCGGCCCAGGCAATGGTGGTGACGAGTGTGCCGACGAAGATGAAGGTCGGCAGCATGAATGCGAAGCCAGACTCCTTCATGCCGCGCATGTTGACGGTGGCGATGATGATCAGGATCAGCAAGCAGAACGCCAGCTGATAGTGGTGCATCGTGTGACTGATGCGTGTGCCGTCGGAGGCCGAGACCAGCGCTGTAACGCCTGCAGAGATACCCACGGCAGCGGTCAGGATGTAGTCGATCATCAGCGCGGCTGCAGCCAGAAGGCCAGCTCCATCGCCAAGGTTCTCGCTGGCTACGGTGTAGGAGCCGCCACCGTTCGGGTAGGCTTCGATCGTCTGTCGGTAGGACAGATATACGATCGCCAGCAACACCAGGATGCAGCTGAATACGGGAAGAAGATAAGCCGATACGCCGGCGATGCCTAGCGGCACGAGAAGCTGCATGGCTGCTTCCGGTCCGTATGCTGCACTGGTGAGGCCGTCTAGGCCGAAAATCGGGATTCCTGCCGCTACGCCAATGTGCTCATCATGCTCGGCACTGGTCGCCAGCGGTTTGCCAAAAACTACGTCAAAGACGCTCATGGGCCTCGCTAAACCTCGGCTGCGCGTAAAACGCACCGTTGATTAGGATACGCCTACCTGTCAAACGCGCAATGGGTTATGTGTGCTATTCAGGGGGATTTTGCCCCTGCGCAACCTGGGCCGCGAAGATGCGACGTAGACTAAAACCATGTCGACGATTGCCAATATTCCGGTGAACCTGAACTCCGGCGAGACCACCTCGCTGGGTGCGTATGCGGGCAAAGTCCTGCTGGTAACGAACGTGGCTTCCAAGTGCGGCTTTACGAAGCAGTACGACGGCCTCGAGAAGATGTACGAGCAATATAAGGCGCAAGGGTTTGAAGTGCTGGCGTTTCCAGCCAATGATTTTGGCGCGCAGGAGCCGGGCACGAACGCGGAGATTTCGTCGTTCTGCCAGCTGAACTTCGGCGTGCAGTTTCCGATCTTCGAGAAGATCACCGTCGTGGGTGAAGAGAAGCTCCGCTATACGCCGCGCTGACGGCTGCACAGCCCAAGGCCACCGGCGACGATGACGTCTTCCGCGGACAGCTCGCGACCTTCTCCAAGGACAACGGTTTGCCCGGTCCTACGGAAGCACCCGAGGTGCTGTGGAACTTTGAGAAGTTCCTTGTCGGCCGTGATGGCGAAGTTGTCGCACGCTTTGCTTCGGGCATCACGCCCGAGTCGCCGGAGTTGATCTCGGCCGTGGAAGCTGCACTGGCAAAGTAAAAGCTTAGGGAAGAGCGACGGTCATCGGGTCCTGATGCATGAGGTTTAGCGTCAGGCTCGCTGACCGTTTTGCTTTCCATTGCTCGCCGGTAATGTTGCCGAAGAGTAGCAGCACCTGGCCATCAAGCGCGCCGCCTGCGGGGGCTTCGTCGCTGTCATGCAGCGGATGCGGCAGCATGGCGTGCAGCTGCGGGAAGCTGAGCTGCACGTTGCGCAGGTCGCTATCGGAGTGCACGACGGTCGCGTCTACCTGCTGACCGTCGGCGAGCGTTGCGGTGGCTGTTACCCCAGAAAAATACATCGGCACATGAAGCTTGTTGTCGAGCTTCAGCGTGGTCGCCACGTAGACGTCGTCTTCGACCGCGGGCGGCGCATCGAGCACCTTCACATTGGAACTCTGAGCTGTGTCCTTCGTCTGCGTGTGCGGAGCGAAGACCTCTGCGTGCGTGACGGTGAGCTGCGAAGAGCGCTTCGGATACAGCGCAAAGACGGCTACGGCCGCGAGCGCGAGAGCGACGACGGCAATCAGGACGGGCTTCAGCGGTGAGGACTTTTCTTCCTGGACGAACTGCGTTGCGGCCATGCGGGAAACTCCGTAATCGAGGCTAAGGGCGTGGGCGCAGCGCGGCGAGAAACGCATCGATGGGCTGCGTATTGATGAGGTCGGCGGCGCTGAGCCACGCGCGGCGTAACTGCACGATGCCGTTATCGATCTGGTCGAGCTCTTCGATGGCGTGCGCATCCGTATTGACGATGATTTTGCAGCCAAGCTCTTTGGCCTGACGCAGCTGCAGATCGCTGAGATCGCTGCGTGCGGGGTTCGAGTTGTGCTCGACGGCGATGCCGTACTTCGCAGCAGCGGCGAGCATCTTCGGCACATCGACCTTGTAGGGTTCGCGCTTCAGCACCTTGCGGCCGGTGGGGTGGCCGAGGATCTGCACGAACGGATTCTCGCAGGCACGCAGCACGCGTTCGGTGACTTCTTCCGGCGTCTGGTTGAAGCCTGAATGAACGCTCGCCACGATGACGTCGAGCTGTGCCAACGTATCGTTTTCGAGATCCATCGCGCCGTCGAGCAGGATGTCGCACTCGCATCCTGCGAGGATGCGGAAGGGGACTGTCGGCTCGTGCGTATTCGGTTCGCCAGCTTTCAGGCGGCGTTCGTAGCGCGCCCACTGCGGGCCGCGCTTTGCGGCAAACTCTTCCGCAAGACGATTGCTTTCGGCGCGGATGCGAGCGGCGTGAGCGATGGCGCGCTTGTCATCCATGCCGCCGGTCATGGTGAGCAGCTTGGAGTGATCGGTGATTGCAATGTACTCGAGGCCGCGTTCGATAGCGGCTTCAGCCATCTCGCGGATGGAGTTTGAGCCGTCGGACTCGGTGGTGTGCATGTGCAAGTCGCCACGAATGTCGGAGCGCGTGATGAGCTTCGGCAGTTCGTGTCTGGCAGCGGCTTCGATCTCGCCACAGTTCTCGCGCAGCTCGGGCGCGATGTAGTCGAGCTCGAGCGCGTTGTAGATCTCTTCTTCGCTGGCTGCGGCGATGATCTTGTTGTCCTCAAGCCGCATCAGCGCGTACTCGCTGAGCGTGTAGCCGCGCTTGATGGCGCGCTGACGCAAGGTGACGTTGTGGTGTTTGGAGCCGGTGAAATACTGCAGCGCCGCGCCGTAGCTTGCTCGAGGCAGCAGCCGCACGTCGACCTGCAGGCCGTTGCGCAGATTGAAGCTGACCTTGTTCTGTCCGCGGGCGAGCAGCTTGTCGATGAGCGGCAGCGTGGCAACGTGTTCGACCGCTGCTGCGACCACATCGGGCTCGCAGGCTGGGCCGGTGACGAGCAGGTCGAGATCGCCGACGCTCTCCTTGCCACGGCGAAGGGAGCCTGCGGGCGTGATCGTCTCGATGCCGGGGAACTGGCGGATGAGTTCGCTGACGCGCTCGGCGTGCTGGCGCGCGTCGTCGATGCGGAAGCGCGAAGCGTTGCGGCGATAGTCTTCGATGCCTTTCAGCAGCTTGTCGGTGAACTTTTGTCCCATGCGCGGGAGCGGCAGCAGGTCACCGCGCTTGGCGGCTTCTTCAAGCTGGTCGATGTTCTCGATCTGCAGCGCGGAGTAGAGCAGCGCGACGGTCTTGGGGCCCATGCCGGGCAGGCGTAGCAGCTCAAGCATCGACGCTCGGTACTTGGTCAGCAACTCCTCGCGCAGAGGCATGGTGCCGGTGGCGGCGAGGTCGCGAATGTTGGCGGCCATACCTTTGCCGATGCCGGGAATCGCGAGCAGCTGCTTCACGTCGCCATCGGGGCCGATCAGCGTTTCGAGCGGCGTGGTCTGCTGCTCCACCGTCTCAGCGGCGCGGCGATACGAGCGGATGCGGAAGGGATCGGCTGCGTCGATTTCGAGCAGGGCAGCGGTTTCGTCGAGCAGGCGTGCGAGCGTGATGTTGTCCATAGTTCCATCGGCGCGCAGACGCGGCAAAAGCCCGGCAGCGGCGCATCCTGTGATTGTAGGATGCGGCTCCCGGGCTTTCGCCAAAACCTATGTGGATCGCGAACTAATCGGCCTTGATCACGATGACCTGATCGGCTTGCGGGCCCTTTTCGCCCTGGATGATGTCGAACTCTACCTCATCGCCTTCCTTCAGACCGCGATAGCCGTCCATTTGGATGGAGCTGTAGTGGACGAAAACGTCCGGACCTTCAGTTCGGCCGAGGAAACCAAACCCTTTTGCGTTGTTAAACCACTTGACCGTGCCTTTGTATTGCGCCATCGGAGTGCCTTGTCCCGTCATGCTATGTGTCAGCAAGCGGCAAAGCCGCTCACTGTGCATAAGCATGACGGGTTTCGGCATATCTGGTTGCTTGGCAATGTAAGAAAACGCTAATTGTTTTCAGGATGCCAATTTTGGAGGCAACAAAATTGGCACAATCCAATAGGTCGTTGTACGCGAGCTGCTGGAACCCTTATTTGCGACGCAGCGAGGCGTAGAGCAGCACGCCGATGAGCGTCTTGCCGTCGTGGATTTTGCCTGCATGGATGAGGCGCAGCACTTCACTCAGGGGAGTCATGTGCAGCTCGATCTTCTCGTCTTCTTCGGGCTTGGCTTCGCCGAGCGTAAGGTCTTCGGCCAGCAGAATGTGCATGGCCTCAGAGAGGAAGCCGGGGCTGGCGAAGTACTTCGTGTGGACCGACCATTTCTTGGCGCGGTAGCCGGTTTCTTCGATCAGCTCGCGCTTGGCGGCGGGGATGAGCTTCTCGCCCTTCTCGATGCGGCCGGCGGGGAGTTCGAGCAGGAACTGGTCGGCGGCGTGGCGGTACTGGCGGATGAGCAGAATGCCGGGGTCTCTGGGGTTCGACTTCGTGTCCACCGCCAGGATGACGACCGAGCCGTTGTGGCGAATGACGTCGCGCGTGGCGGTGACGCCGCCGGGCTCCTGCACTTCATCGCGCGTTACCCAGAAGACCTTGCCCTGATAGACATTCTTGCTGGAGAGCACCTTGGCCTTGCCGCGTAAGGTCTTTCCTGCCAGCGGTTTGTCGTTCGAGGTAACGGCTGCGGGCTTGCGCGCGGTCTTCTTGGCCTGCTTCTTTGCGGGGGGAGTCGATGTTTTCGCCATGCAGATACCGTAAACGATGCGTCACCCTTAGATGGCCCTGAAAATGTTCGCATCGCGACCGCATCGGGTGCATCCAAACGTGGACAGGATGAGAAACTAGTAACGATGACGGCTGAGTGTTTCCCCATTTCGCATGTACCAGGAACGAGCGCGCTTTTCCGTGCCTTTTGTGAAGGCGCGACGAATGATGCTGCGCGTCAATCGCTCGCGGAGTGGTATCCGGCCAAACCGTTCACAAATGATTGGGCGATGCAGTCGCCCACGCTGCCTGCGGAGCACCGCGGGGCGCTTGCCGATGCGCTGAAGATCCAGGCGACGAAGTTTGCGGCGGGCGAAGCGGCGCTGGCCAACATCGAGAAGCTGCGCGAAGGCGCGGCAACCGTGGTGACCGGCCAGCAGGTAGGTTTGTTTGGTGGTCCGCTGCTCACGCTGCTGAAGGCCTCGACGGCGATTCGTAAGGCGAAGGATGCGACCGAAGCGAGTGGTCGAGAGCATGTGCCGGTGTTCTGGCTGGCGAGCGAAGACCATGATCTCGCGGAGGTCGATCAGGCTGCGTTTTTGACGAAGACTGAGGTGGAAACGATCTCGCTCGACCTGAAGGCGGAGCGTCCTGTGCCGGTGGGTGGTTTGCCCATCGACGCGGAAGGAACGCTGGATGCGCGCCTCGATTATGCCTGCGACCTGTTTGCGTGGGGGCCGTTTGCCGACACGCTGCGCGAGGCTTATGCCGCGGGCGAAACGCTGGCGTCGGCCTTCGGCAAGCTGCTGACGAAGGTGTTCGCGCCGTTCGGCCTGATCGTGATGGACGCGGCCGGACGAGAGTTTCATGCGCTGGGCGCGAAGGCGCTACGTGGCGCGATCGAAAACGCTGCGGAGTTGGAAGCTGCGCTGCTGACGCGCACGAGCGAGCTGGAGTCGCAGGGCTTCCACGCGCAGGTGCTTGTCGCGGCGGGGCATTCTCTGCTTTTCCTGCTTGACGCCGAGACCGGCGCCCGCCAGGCGCTGAAGCGCAGTGGTGATGAATGGAAGGCCGGCGCGAAGACGTATTCGACCGCCGACCTACTCGCGATTCTCGCCGCTGAGCCCGAGCGCATCAGCCCGAACGCGCTGCTGCGTCCGGTGTTTCAGGACACAATTCTGCCGACCGCCGCTTATGTCGGCGGACCGGCCGAGGTTGCGTACTTTGCGCAGTCCGCTGTGGTCTTCGAGCAGTTGCTCGGACGCATCACGCCGGTGCTGCCGCGCTTGTCGGCGACGCTAATCGAGCCCACCATCGCGAAGGTGATGGAGCAGCATGAAGTCGATGTGCGCGGCGTGTGGGACGCGAAGACGGTGGATGCACTGGCGCTGAAGTTTGGCGCGCGCGCGCTGCCGATCGAGGCCAAGCGCAAGCTCGCCGCCGTGGGCAATGCGATGGACGCGGAGCTGACCGCGCTGACCGAATATGCTGAAGGTCTGAACGCCGAGTTGGCGAAGGCTGCTGGTGTTTCGGCGAGCAAGATGCGGTACCAGATGAACCGTCTGCGCCGCATGGCGGCGAGCTTCGAGCTGCAGAAGGAAGCTTCGCTGCGCAAGCACGCGGCAGCGATCATGCTGCATTTGCTACCGGACGGCCACTTGCAGGAACGCGTACTCGCGGGCGCGTGGTTCCTGGCGAAGGACGAGGGCTCACTGCTCGACACCCTCGTCGAGTACGCCGGGCTGGAGTGTCCGGGGCATCGCGTACTTTTCCTCTAGGGAACTGTTCGTCGCGAGTCTGCGTATAGATGGCTGAGAGGAGAACGTAATGCACGTTCTGTTTGCAATCTTTCTTCTGCCGTTTGGAGCGATCCACTTTCTGCCGACCATCATCGCGTTGCTGCGTGACTCGCAGCATAAGTTCGCGATCTTTCTCATCAACCTGTTTTTTGGCTGGACGGTGATCGGCTGGATCTTTGCGCTGGTATGGGCTTTGCGTTCGACGCCCCGCTACGTATACGTGCCGGTGCCGCAGGGCTATCGTCGCTACTAGTGCTGTGCGATGTAGCGCGGCCCTCTGGGGCGGGCGCTACCTCAGCGGCTGAAGCCGCTTTCTTACCCAAACTCAAATGTCGGGGCTGAAGCCCCGACCTACCATTCGCACCTCGCGTAGATAGAACGGCCGTCCGTGATTCTCGCGGAGATAGAACGGCCGTTCGTGATTCTCACAGATTGAGTGATCGCTCGTGATTCTCACAGATTGAATGAAGGCTCGTGATTTATACGGATCGAGAGTTCGTTCGTGATTGATACAGATTGAGCGATCGTTCGTGATTCACGCACAGACCTGAACTACAGTTCGTGCCCTGCGTAGACCGACCCATCGTTTGTGCCTGATAGAGATTTTTGGCGACATGCGGATGCGGAAAAACCGAGAGAGCTACACTAGCTCTCGGAGAGTGTGCGATGGGATTGAGTGACCAGCCATTTGAAGTGATGTGCCCGGACTGTGGTGGCATGTTAAAGATTGACCCGGTAAGCCGTTCGGTGATCTCGCACACGGCCGCGCCGCGCAAGAAGACCTTCGACGATCTTGGCGCTGCGGCCCGCGCGCTGAAGGAACAGGATGCTCGTCGTGAGTCGCTCTTCGCGCAGTCCGTTCACGCGGAGAAGAACAAAGACGACCTGATGGCGAAGAAGTTCGCCGAAGCCGTGAAAAAGGCCAAGGAGTCGCCGCTGACGGGCAAGCCGTTGCGGGATTTCGATTTGGATTGATGCAGAGTCGTACGTGGGAAGTCGTAAGTCATAAGTAGAGAACGAAGGCCGCCCGATCATCGGCGGCCTCCGTTCTTTCTATTTGCGACTGAATATTTACAACGGCTCTAGCTTGTCGGCACCCACACTGTCGAGTTCGCGTAATCAGTCAGCAGCACGTTGTTGAACTTCGTCACGAGCGCGCTGGTCGCCATCACGATGCCGAGTTCGCGGTTCTCCTTGAGCGATGCCGTGGAGTAGTTTTCCGATCCGCAGAAAACGTTCTGTGCACCGCTATAGCCAGCGTCGGCGATGGTCACCTTGGCGTGGATGTAAAGAACTGAGGTGCTGTCCTTGAAGGTGTGCACGCTGACGCCTGCGGCGGTGAGTGCGTTGAACTCCGAGGCGTACTGGTTGTCATCGTTGGTCATGATGAGCTTCACGACGACGCCGCGCTTGGCTGCATTCTCGAGCGCCGTGACGATGTCCGATGCGCTGATCTCTTCGGTCTCCACGGTCAGCGTGTAGCTGGCGCTGTTGATGATCGCAAGCAGATCGGCGTCGGAGTCGGTCGGCGACCAGATGAGCGAGTACGCCTTGCTGGGTGTCCAGGCGGTGTCGGTGAAGTCCTTGTTGAAGGTGGCTTCGATCGCCGAGACGTTCGAGGAGTTTGTCGTGACGACGGCAAAGTCTCGCGTGTCGGAGTAGTACTGACTTGTGAGGTTGGCGCTGAGGATCATCGACGTGGTCTTGTCGACGGTGATGGTCTTCTGGTGCGTCGCGTGATAGGTGGTGTTGGCCCAGTGAACGCTAATGCCTGCGGCAGTAAGCGCGTTGTAGGCGGGCGTGTTCTTGGTCTTCTCGAGGTTCTGGTCGAGGATGACGCGAACGACGACGCCCTTTTGTGCGAGCGCAATCAGATCATTCTGCGCGGTGGTATCGACGAGCTCATACATGGTCATGTCGAGCGTTTTGGTGGCTGAGTTGATGAAGGTGTAGACGGGCGTGAAGCCGTCATCGGGGAAGGTGTAAACGGTTTGGCTCTGCGCGGAGAGCGCAGAGAAGAACATCGCCACGACAGAAGACAACAGGACATGCAGGGACCAGCGTTTCACAGGACCTCTTTGTTCGTTGAATTGGGATTGCGGGTGTGTCTGCGGACAGAGTAGCGAGAGGCGGTGTGAAGCGCTGCAAATTTCTGGCAAAGCGGCTGCAACGTTTGGGGGATCGGGCAATCTGGAGCAAACGTTTGCCTAATGTACGTCGGAGCGTTCACAATGCTATGCGTTGGAGATTGCTGCAAACTGGCTTCGCCTCGCTTGCGCGAGGTGCCGGGAGTGAAGCGTCTCATTTCTCAGGAGCGTATCGGGTATGAAGTGGAATTGGCGTGGAGTCGTGGCCACCTCGGCGGTGTGTGTTTCGTTGTCTCTGGCCGCGCAGCAGGTGAAGCCTGCGAACGCGCAGTTGGCGTCGCCGGAGATTGAGCGTCGCGTGAACGCGTTGCTGAAGCAGATGACGCTGGAAGAGAAGATCGGCCAGCTCGTGCAGTACAACGATATGGGGCAGAACGTGCTGCCTTCGGCGGACAACAAGCAGGTGGCCGATAACCCGGATGCGAAGCTGGGGATCGATCCTCTGAAGCTCGCGGGCAACGGCGGCATCGGTTCGATGCTGAATATCGTTGGCGCGCAGAAGACGCACATCTATCAGCAGGCGGCGATGGAGAAGTCGCGTCTGCATATTCCGCTGCTCTTCGGCGCGGATGTGATCCATGGCTACCGCACGATTTATCCGGTGCCGCTGGGTCTGGCCTCCACTTGGGACACAGCACTGGTGCGCGATCTTTCTGCGATGTCTGCAGCGGAGGCGACGACCGGTGGCATTCGCTGGTTCTACTCGCCGATGGTGGACGTGGCGCGCGATGCGCGCTGGGGCCGCATCGTCGAAGGCGCGGGCGAAGACCCGTATCTTGGCTCGGCGATGGCGCGTGCTTACATTGACGGCTATCAGGGCACGAACCTTGGTGACACCTCGCATGTCGCTGCGAGCGTGAAGCACTTCGCGGCGTATGGAGCGGCCGAAGGTGGACGTGAGTACAACACGACGGACATGTCGTTGAGCCGTATGCACCAGGTGTATCTGCCGCCGTATCGTGCGGCGGTGCAGGAGGGAGCGGCGACGATGATGTCGGCGTTCAACAGCTTGAACGGTGTGCCTTCGACGGCGAATCCGTACATCATGACGGACCTGCTGAGGAAGACATGGGGCTTCGATGGCTTCGTGGTCAGCGACTACAGCGCGGTGATGGAGTTGACGCATCATGGCGTTGCGCTGACCGCAGCGGATGCAACGAAGAAGGCGCTTGAAGCGGGCGTGGAAGTGGACATGATGTCGCACTACTATGACGCGGAGTTGCCGACGTTGGTGAAGAGCGGCAAGGTGCCGATGAGCGTGGTCGATGAGGCCGTGCGCCGTGTGTTGCGTGTGAAGTTTGCGCTCGGTTTGTTCGAGCATCCGTATGCGAGCGGCACGGAGGTGACGCGTGCGCTGGACGAGCATCGTCCGCTGGTGCGTAAGGCTGCGGAAGAGTCGTTTGTACTGCTGAAGAACGATCATGATGTGCTGCCGTTGGCGGCGAACGCGAAGAAGATTGCGCTGATCGGGCCGTTGGCGAATGACGGTATGCAGATGATCGGCTCGTGGGGTGGCGCGAACCACAAGGGCGACACGATCACGCTGAAGGACGCGATGGAGGCGCGTGCGTCGAAGAGCGGCGCGACGCTGACGTATGCGAAGGGCGTAGAGATCAAGTCAACGGACGAGTCGGGCTTTGCGGCGGCGCTGGATGCAGCGCGTGGTGCGGATGTTGTTGTGATGGCGCTGGGAGAAGACGCAATGATGAGCGGCGAGGCGGGAGCCCGCGCGCATCTCGACCTGCCGGGCGCGCAGCAGCAGTTGATGGAGCAGATTGCCGCGCTGGGAAAGCCGACGGTTCTGGTGTTGTTCTCGGGCCGTCCGCTGGTGCTGACGTGGGCGGCGAAGCATGTGGACGCGATTCTCCAAGCATGGTTTCCGGGAACGGAGGCGGGCAATGCGCTTGCGAACGTACTGTATGGCGATGCGTCGCCGAGCGGTCGTCTGACGGTGAGCTTCCCGTACACGGTGGGCCAGGAACCGTTGTATTACGCACAGTTCCCGACGGGGCGACCGACGGGGGATGCTGATCTGAGCGTTCCTCCGGGGCCGAACTCGCGCTTCCTTTCGCGCTACATCGATGCTCCGAATGACGCGCTGTATCCGTTTGGCTACGGGCTTTCGTACACGACATTCTCGTTCTCGGATGTGAAGCTCTCAAGCGACAAGCTGATGCTGAAGGATGTGCAGCACGCGGGACACATCACGGCGACGGCCACGGTGACGAACACCGGCAAGCGTGCGGGGAGTGAAGTCGTGCAGTGCTATGTGCGCAATCGTGGTGCGAGCATGGAGCAGCCGATGCGCGAACTGAAGGGCTTCCGTCGCGTAGAGCTTGCGGCCGGTGAGTCAAAGACGGTGAGCTTCGACCTCGGCTTCGATGAGCTGTCGTTCTGGAACAACGAGGGCAAGCAGGTGATTGAGCCGACCGAGTACACGGTGTTCGTCGGTGGCGATTCGCGCGCGGATCATCAGGCAATGTTTCACATCGTGCAGTAGCGTGCGCCAACTGCAACGGCAACGGCCTCGGAGCAATCTTCCGAGGCCGTTGTTGTTTTGTCGTTGCGGTTAACGAGTCGGAGGAAGAACGCCTTCCTTCTCCCACCAGCGAAGCGGCTGCTTATGCTCGGCGGGCCACACCTCATCGAGGTTCTCGCCCTTGTAGAGGAAGCCGCCGCGCATGACGTAGTGCACGCTGTCAGAGTTGTGGATGTCAGCAAGCGGATCGCGATCGAGGACGACAAGATCCGCGAGCTTGCCTTGCTCGAGCGAGCCAAGGTCCTTGTCCAGTCCGATCGCCTTCGCGCTCTGGATCGTGCCGATGCTCAGCGCTTCGAGCGGAGACATGCCGCCCATCACGAAGGACCACAGCTCCCAATGGCATTGCAGGCCCTGCATCATGCCGTGGCCACCAAGGCCAACGTTGCCACCGGCGCGCAGAATCTTCGCTGCATCACCCGCCTGCTGCGGGAAGATGTACTCGGAGTCGAGCGTCCACTGCGAGCGTTCTGTATCGTGCGCGAGCACGTACGGGTCAATGAAGCGCTGCACCTTCGGATCGTCATGCACGTTGGTGTGTTCGACGAAGTATTGTGTGCCGTTCGGCCCACCGTAAGAGACGACGAGCGTTGGCGTATATGTGGTGCCGGCCTGAGCCTGTAGCTGCACGATGTCCTTGTAGATCGGCATCTGCGGATAGTTATGTTCATTGCCGCTGAAGCCGTCAATGATCTGCGTGAGGTCGAGGCGCGTATCGATGCCGCCTTCGGTGGTGGGCATGGCGCCGAGTTCTTTCGAAGCCTCCACCATCCACTGACGCTGCCCGCGATTGCCAACCATGTAGCTCTTCAGCAAGTGCGTGCGGTAGTAATCGGTGTAACGACGCACCGTGTCTTCCGCGTCCTTCAGCGACTGGAAGTTGTTTTCGAGGAAGATGCCGGGACCTGTGGAGAAGGCACGTGGGCCAACGACGCGGCCTGTGTCTGCGAGGTCCTGATACGCGAAGATGTCCACGGTGAAGGTCTGCGGATCGCGGCCAGCGGTGACGCCATAGGCTAGGTTGGCTTCAAGTGGCCATGCTTCCATCTCGAGCACGCTGCGACGCATCTGCGTCCAGTGTGCGTGGATGTCGATGAGGCCGGGGATGATCGTCTTGCCGGTGACGTCCATGACCTTCGCATCGGTCGGTACCTTGAGCGATCCCTTGGGGCCAACGGCGATGATGCGGTCGCCGGTCACGAGTACGTCTCCTGTCGGCAACACTTGATCACCCTTCATGGTGATGATCTTCGCGCCGCTGAGAAGGATGCTGCCGGTGGGCACGGCGCGCGGCTCTTCGACGACGAGCCTTACGTGCGCTGCATCAAGACCTGCCGGCTTCTTCGCTGCGTCTTCCGCGGCCTTCTTGCCGTTGGGGTCTTTCGCGTCCTTGGGGGCGGCGGTGGTCTTTTCGGCATCGGCGAGTTCAGCCTGCAGCACCGTGGCGAGCGGCAAGCGGAAGAGCGTGGCGCCGGTCGTCCAGTAGATCTGCGAACCATCGGGAGACCAGCCGAGGTCGTCCACGCCTTCTACGTTCAGGCGCTTTGCGGTGAGGCTAGGCTTGCCGGGGTCGAGTTCGAAGGCAGAGCCACCAACGCGCGGCAGATCCAGCAACCACGCCTGGTGGTTTACCAGTGCGACAGCGCGTGTGCCGTCGGGACTGATGACCACTACGTGCGAGGTGCCCATTTCCTTCTGGCCCTGGATGTCGCGCGTCTTCACCGCCACGAGTTCCTGCACATCGGTGCCGTCGAGGCGCGACGAGACGAGACCCTGCGGACCGTTATAGAAGACGCGATCAGAGCCGTTGATGAACTGCGGACGCGACATGCCGCGTGCCGGTGCAAGCGTCTCATACGCGCTGCCATCGACAGGGATGCGCACGAAGTCCGAGCCCGGTACAGGAGCGGCCGCAGCGAACTGATACTCCACGCGACGCCTCTCGCGGGCTTCCATCGATGAACGAATGGCGTAAATGTTCTTGCCATCGAGCGACCATACGGGCTGCTCGAAGAAGCCGGGGATCTGTGTCAGCTTGTGCGGAGCTGCGGAGCCATCGGAAGGAATCGTCCAGAGTGCGCCGCCGCTTTCTGCATCCCAGGTGACGTAGGCGAGGGTGCGGCCATCAGCGGACCATGCAGGCTCGAACTCGGCGTCCTGCGATTGCGTCAGGCGATGTGGCTTGCCGGTGTTGACGTCAGCGACGAAGATGCTGCCGAGTGCAGAGAAGGCGACCTGCTTGCCATCGGGGGAGAGCCGAGCGTCCGACGCGATGCGCGCGACGACGGGGCCGGTTTCGACGCGATGCTCCGAGTGCGACAGCGGGCCGAGTTGCTGATTGACTTCAGCGGTGAAGGGGATCGCCGTCTCCTTGCCGGTCAACACATCGACGTGGTGAAGATGTCCGCCATAGGAGACGAGGACGGCGCTCGAGTCTGGCGTGAAGGCATAGCCGGGAAGTTGATCGCGTGTGCCGAGGCCTTCCTGCTCATCGCGGTCGATGGGATAGGCGAGCCAATGCTCGGCCCCGGTGCTGAGCTCGCGTGCGCGCAGGCCGGACTTCGCGTTCCAGCGTGTGCCATAGACGAGCCACTTGCCGTCTGGCGAAATGCGCGGACGAATCGCGCTGCCATACTCGTTCGTGACGACGTCTTCGATGCCGTTCGTTGTATCGCGGCGCACGATCTGCCACATGGGGAAGGTGGCGTTGTAGCCGAGCAGGCCCTTGCGGCGGCTGTAGTAGATGTAGCGGCCATCGGGGGATTCAACAGCGCCGGAGACATTGCTCTGTTCGCCGGAGGGAGTCTTTGGCGCTGTGCTGGCCTTGGTGATTTGTACGCCGCTTCCGCCGAGTGCATCGAGCATCCAGAGTTCGCGTCCGCCGAAGACGTCGGAGGTCTTCGAGACGAGGATGTAACGGCCATCGGGCGTCCACTCGGGCGAGACCCAACCGTTGTGGCGCTCCTTGGTGATCACGCGCGCGTGCGTGCCGTCTGCGTCTGCGATCCACACGTTGTCGGCGCCATCACGATCGCTGACGAAGACGATGTGCTTGCCGTCCGGCGAGTATCGCGGCTGTGCGTCGAAGGCCATACCGGTGGTGATGGCCTTCGCCTGTCCACCAGCGGCGGGCAGCGTGTAGAGATCCCCGAGGAGTTCAAAGACGATCGTCTTGCCGTCGGGCGAAAGGTCGAGCGAGATCCAGGTGCCTTCATCGGTGGTGAAATGCACGGTGCGCGTTGGCTTCAACGAGAGCGGACGTGCGATGTCCCCTTTGTCTTGCGCATGGGCGAGCGTGCTGCCCAGCAGTGCGCCGCCGATGGCTACGGGAAGGAGGAATCGAAACTTCCGAAGAGGGAAGAAGTTGCTCATGATGTGTGGTGGTCTCCTGTCAAAGATTGCGTGAAATACAGGAAGGGCAACGATGCGAGCGATGAAGCGCTGCATGGTTGCCCTTGGCGATGGGAAAGGATGGAAAGACGCGAGGTGCGACGAGTGGCTACTCGAATGACTCCGGCACGGAGAGCTGCAACAGGCGATGCAGCGCGCACATCTCGTCGTAGAAGGCACGGCATGACTCGCAGTGAGCGAGATGCTCGTGGAGCGTGCGCGTTTCCTCGGGAGTGAGAAGACCCCCGGCTGCTAAGGTGCAGAGCTCGCGAAAGGGATCGTGCGGGTTGTGCATTTCGTGAATCACGGTTTGCAAAATCATTATCGAGGCACGAGGAGGTACGTTCACACGAGCGGAACCATGCTAACGGCGAGCGTATGTGATGCGCAATGAGCATAGCGACGAAGGCTTGTAAGGTTTTGTCTCTACGGAAAAGAAGGACGCGGCGGGAGAGAGTTCCACCGCGTCCTGCACTGAGTGATTTAGTGCGACGGAGCGTCGAGCAGGAAGCGCTTCACGAAGAGAATCTTCAGGTAGAAGCCGTAGTCGATGTTGGTTTTCTTCTGGAAGACGTGGCCTTCATCCTTCATGCCGAGGAACCAGACCGGCGCATGGTTCTTGCGCGCGGCGGCAGCCATCTGTTCAGACTCCGCGTAAGGTACACGCGGGTCCATCTTGCCGGCGAGGATGAACATGGGCTTCGTCAGATTGCCCGCGAGGTTTGCAGGAGCGATCTTTTCAAGCGCTGCACGCGTTGCAGGGTCGCGCTCATCGCCATACTCGTTGCGACGAAGCTGGCGGCGATACTCAGCGGTGCGCTCGAGGAAGGTGATGATGTTCGAAAGGCCGACGGTGTCGATCGATGCGGTGATGCGGTCGTTGTACTGCGTGGCAACCGAGAGCGTCATGTAGCCGCCATAGCTCATGCCCGCGATCAGCACCTTCGATGCGTCGAGGTCCGGTTGCGTCTTGATCCAGTCGAGCAACGCGCCGATGTCGGTGACGGAGTCTTCACGCTTTACGCCGTTGTCGAGCATCGAGAAGGTCTTGCCGTAACCCATCGATCCACGCACGTTCGGATAGATGACGGCGATGCCGTTCTCGCGCAGGAAGTAGTGGTACTCGTGATAGTCGTCGAGATAGTCAGGACGTGCCTGGCCTTCGGGGCCGCCGTGAATGTCGATGATGACGGGGCGCTTGCCGGTGTACTGCGCGGGCGGGCGGAAGAGGAAGCCGGAGAGGCGGACGTTGTCCTTCGCGGTCCAGTGGATGAGCTCGGCAGGCTTCTCATCACCCATGTTCAGGCCGCCGGTTTCGCTCTCGGTCCAACGCGTCAGTTGTGTAGCGCCGGGCTTCAGCGTGTAGACGTCATACGGCAGCGACGGCGTAGAGAAGGACATCGCGAGTTCACCTGTGATCGGGTGGAACTCAAGGTCTTCGACAACGCCGGTCGGGATCTTCGGCGTCGCGAGCTCCTTGCCCGTAGCGCCGGACACGAGATGCAGGCGGCTGATGCCTTCGTCGTTCAGACTGTAGGCGAGCGTCGTTCCATTTGCGTTGAAGGCGTAGGTGTCGATGTCATGGTCAGCCTTCGGCGTGATGCAGACGGGCTTGCCGCCATCAAGCGGAATGCGCCACAGGCGATGAAACTCCGAGTGCCAGTCCGAGGTTGCATAGATCGATTTGCCATCGCGCGAGAAGGTGGCCTTTGCCCAGGAAACTTTCTCGCCTGCCGCGAGCTTCTGCGTGAGATCGGTCACCGCGCCGGTCGAAGCGTCGACAAGCGAAAGAGCCGAGTCGTTGACGGAGATGTAATTGAGTACGACAACCATCTTGCCGTCGCCCGACCAATCCTGCGGCTGCAGTCCGCCGCCCTTCCACTCCGCAAGCATGTGCGCGCTTGCGGGCTTCTCAGGATCAGCCACCCAGAGATCGAGATCAGTGCCGTTGCGATGCGTAGAGGCCCACGCCATCGAGTGGCCGTCCGGCGAGAGCGCGGCGTACATGTTGCGCGAAGTGCCATCCGTGATGCGTGAAATCCTGCCGGTGTTCGCGTCTTCGCGGTAGAGCTGATACTGCTCTGCGCCCGAGGTATCGCTCATGTAGACGAAATAGTGGCCGAGCTTGCGCTGCCACTTCGCCGCGCTCGCAGGCTCGCTCAGAAACGTAAGCTGATGGCGATCGCCCAGCGGCGAGGAGACTTCGTGGATGCCCGGGACATCGCCAAAGCGCGTTCGGATAAGCAAGCTGCGCTTCGTCGGGTTCCATGACTGAAAGCGCGCTTCGCGATGATCCGTATAAGGAGCAGCCGCGCGTTCGAGTTCGAGCGGCACAGCAGGCGTGTCAATGGGGATAAGGCTCGCGGCCGGTGCGAAGACGGGGGCCGCGTTCTTCTGCGCTGCTGCGGTAGCCGACAGATGGGGGAGTGAAAGCAAAGCGGCCGCGGCTACGGCGCACGTAGTCAAGCGCATCAAGATCTCCTTGGGTGTTCCGGTGCTATGGAAGTCTGCGTAGTTCTGTATGCAGCGATCGGGGTGGAAATGTACCAACGAGAAAAAAGTTGCCCGCGCTGGTACAAAATTTATCGCTCTGTTGCATAGGGGTGTACAGCGCAAAAAAGAACGGCGGAACGGTCCCAGCTCCAAGAAGAAGCCGCCCAAGAGCCTGCGTTGTTGCAACTTTCAAGGAGAGCCGTCTTGTCCAAGAGACTTACTCGTTATTCCACTCTGTTTGCCGCTGCCGCGATCGTTTCGGCGTCTGCGCTCGGTCAGGCCCTGAGTGGCTTGTCCGGTACCGTTACTGATCCTTCCAAGAGCGTGCTGCCCGGCGCGAAGATCACCCTCAAGAACAACGCCACGGGCGTTGTGCGTATGACGAAGGCAAATGGCTCGGGTTTCTATAACTTCCCGTCGGTTGAGCCTGGCGTCTACACGCTTCGCGTAGAGGATGAAGGCTTCCAGGCTTACGTGCTCTCCAACATCACGCTGAAGGCGGCTTCGTCCTCGGGTGCTGATGTCGCGATGACCCTTGGCTCAGCCTCAGAAAGCGTCAGCGTGAACGCCGCTTCCGTGATGCTCGACACGACGGACGCTTCGCTTGGCGACAACTTCAACGAGAAGCAGATCAAGGAACTGCCGATCAACGGCCGTGACTACGCTCGTCTCTCGCTGCTGACCCCGGGCGCTGTGGCTCGTTCGCGCTATATCTCGGATATCAGCTTCGACGGTCTGCACACGGTGCACAACCAGTTCTCCATTGACGGTATCGATGCTTCGCGTGTCGATCAGCCGTACATGGCGAACGGCTACGAGCGTGGTGCGCGTCTGCTCACCGGTTCGCTCGAGACGATTCAGGAGTTCCGCGCACAGACCTCGGGCTACGCGGCTGAATACGGTCGCGCCGCTGGTTCGCTCGTGAACATCGTCACCAAGACCGGCACGAACAAGGTGCACGGCGAAGTGTATGACTTCTTCCGCAACGAAGCTCTGGATTCGCGTAACTACTTCGCGCCCAAGTCGTCGTTCCCTGAAAAGCCTGTCTTCCGTTTCAACGACTTCGGTGGCAACATCTCCGGTCCGCTCGTAAAGGACAAGACCTTCTACTTCTTCAACTATGAAGGTTCGCGTCAGACCATCGGTGTGATCGGCAGCGGTTCGGTGCTGAGCGACTCGGCCCGCGCTACTGCGCTTACTAACCATCCTGAGCTGGCTCCGATTCTCGCTGACATGCCGATCGGTAACAATGGCGCAATCTCGGCTGACCTTACAGCCTCCAGGTATGTCTCGAACACGCAGGTGAAAGAGAATACCGGCAGCGTTCGAATCGATCACCACTTCAGCCAGAAGGACTCGATCTTCGGCCGCTTCAACCTGAACGACACGAGCACCTTTGGCCCGCTCGCTGGTGTGACGACGACCGCTCTCGGTATCAACGATCACCAGAACGTTCCACTGCGTACGACGAACTTCGCGCTTGGTGAGCAGCACATGTTCAACTCGCACATCATCAACGATGCTTTGTTCGGCATCCAGCGTTGGGCGGCAACGATTGAATCGCGTGAAAATATCCCGACTGTCAACATCTCGGGTGTAGACGCTGCGGTTGGCTCGCGCGGCTACTCGATGGGCAACAACAACAGCTTCCAGTGGGGCGACTCGGTCACCTGGGTACACGGCAAGCACACCATCAAGTTCGGTGGCACCATTTACCGCATCCAGTTGAACAACAAGAGCGTTACCAACGCCACCATCTCCTATGCGAACATACAAGCATTCAAGGACAACACACTTCAGACTGCAACGCAGTCCGCCAGCCAGCCCGGTCTCGGCACGCGCGCTACTCAGTACGGTGGCTACGTGCAGGATAGCTGGCAGATCATTCCGACACTCACCATCAACTACGGCATCCGTTACGACTTTGCATCGAACCCGCACGATAAGTTCTTTGCAACGCGCTCGTTCGATCCTCGTACGGGTGATCTGATGCCGGCAGGTCATGACTACTTCCAGGAGAACTACTCAAACTGGTCGCCGCGTCTTGGTGCAGCATGGGCAGTCACGCCGCGCACGGTCGTGAAGGCTGCTGGCGGTGTGTTCTACCAGGCCTATCCGGTTGGCTTTGGTCAATACTACGCACCTCTGAACACGCTGCCAGGCAACTACTCGCTCAACCAGGTGAATGCACCGGGTCTGTCGTATCCGATCGATTCGTACATCGCACTTGGCGCGTTGACTCCGACGGGCTACGGTTTCCCCTCGCATAAGCCGGACATCTTCTCCGAACAGTGGAACCTTAGTGTGGCGCAGGACTTCGGTCATGGAACCGCTGTGCAGGCATCGTATGTTGGCAACAAGGGCTGGAACCTGTGGCGCCAGTACAACATCAACCTCTATGTTCAGAACCAGACTTATCGTCCGAACACTAAGTTCGGTAACGTCTTCCTCGAAGGCAACAACGGTTCGAGCCTCTACAACGGCATGAACCTGCAGTTGAAGCAGCAGATGGGTAAGGGACTGAGCTTCACGGGTAACTACACGTGGGGTCACGTGATCGATGACGTTCAGGATCAGGGCCTGTACTCGTCGGATCCTCAGGATGTGAACAACCTGAAGGCTGAGCGCGGTAACGGCTCGGGCGACGTTCGCAACAACTTCAGCTATAGCTTCCTGTACTCGATTCCTATGGGTGAGGGGCATAGTTTCCTCGGCAACTCCAACGAGATCGTGAAGCGTTTGGCTTCGGGGTGGAACCTGAACTCGCTGGGTATCCTGCGCAGCGGCGTTACCTCAAACGTGACCATGTCGGGCATCAACAGCTACGGCAACCTGAACTACACGAACCAACGTCCGAACGTCGTTGCTGGAACCTCTAAGTACGTGGCGAAGGGCTTCACGGGTACTTACATCAACTACCTGAACCGTGCAGCCTGGACGACGCCTGCGGCTGGAACCTTCGGCAACTCGAGCCGCAACACGATCTATGGTCCTCGCTTCAACCAGGTTGACGCCTCGCTGACGAAGGACACGAAGATCACGACAACGTCCACGCTGCAGTTCCGTGCGGAAATGTTCAACATCCTCAACCACCCGAACTTCGGCTTCCCGAACGTTGCCTGGACTCCCACGTCCTCCACCTTCGGTACGATCTCGAGCACGTTCGGCAACACGCTGGGCTTCGGCACAGCACGTCAGGTGCAGTTCGGCCTGAAGTACATGTTCTAAAGCCACTCTTGAATGTCTCCGGTGGGATGCGGTCAGGCATCCCACCTTTCTTTTTCTTACTTAACGAATGGAGAAGTTCAATGCGTCTTGCAGCAAGCCTTAGTCTCTGCGCATGGATGGCCGCTGGTTCGGTCGCGGTCGTCGCGCAGGACCATGTGGTTACGCCACACGATATCGTTACGCTGAAGAAGGTCAGCGAGGTTGATCTCTCGCCGGATGCGAAGCAGATTGTTTACAGCGTGCAGACGCCGATGCCTGCTACTGAAGCGAAAGTGCAGCACCTCTGGCTGGTCTCTGCGAATGAGCCTGCAAGTGCGCACATGATCAGCAGCGGTGATGGCGCTGACTCTGCTCCGCAGTGGTCGCCAGACGGTCGCAGCATTGCTTTCCTTTCCACCCGCAAGAACCCGATTCGTCTGAAGGGCGATAGCCCCATACCTTTTTCTCTTGCTCGCGTGGAGAGTCGTCCTGAACTGCTCGGAGCTCTGAAGAACGATCCGAAGAAAGATGCGAAGCAGGGCGCACAGCTCTGGCTGCTGCCAGTGAGCGGTGGCGAAGCGATGCCGCTCACGAATCTCCCGGGCGACGTGAAGGCGTATCGCTGGTCGCCCGATGGGAAGAAGATCGCCTTCGTCCGTGCAGACACGGATACGAAGGAGCTGGCCGATCGCAAGGAAAAGAAGATCGATGATCACCGCGTTGACTTCGACTATCGCTTCGATCGCCTGTATGTGTACGACCTCGCGACGCACACGGCGACGCTTGTTACCGAAGGCGAACGCAACTTGTGCGACTTCGATTGGTCGCCGGACATGAAGCATTTCCTCGTGCGCATTGCGCCGACACCGCGCCTTGACGACTACTGGCGGGTATCGAAGGTGCAGATCATCAACGCTTCGACCGGTGAAGTAGAGAAGACGCTCGCAGAACATGCGCAGTCGCAGATCGTGCACTGGTCGCCCGATGGCAAGTACGCGACGTTCAGCAAGATGACGGAGCGCACGATCACGGGTGTGCCCGTAGTGACGGAGCTTGCGACGGGCAAGGAAGTCATCGCGAAGAGCGAAGTGCCTGCCACATGGCAGAAGATGATCTGGTCCGACGACGGCAAGCATCTGCTTGTGGTCGGCGTGAAGGGGACGACTTCTGTGGTCGGTGAAATCGCGCCTGCGACAGGGAGCATCCGCATCCTCGCCGAGCATATGTCCGCCTTGAATGACTTCACGATGTCGCGCGATGCGAGCCTGTTGGCCTTCGCAACGGGGACGGTGGAGCACCCGGCGGAGGTGATGACGCTCCGCGGTAAGAGCTGGCAGACGTTGACTGAGAACAACCCGCAGGTGAAGGCTTGGAAGCTCGGCAAGGTGGAGGAAGTTCACTGGAAGAACTCGAAGGACGGTCGTACGATCTACGGCGTTCTGGTGCTTCCTGCAGGCTATGTGAAGGGCCAGAGCTACAAGACGCTCGTGCAATTCCACGGTGGCCCCGAGGGGGTGTGGGACAGCGGCTGGCTCGGATCATGGCATGACTGGGCGCAGATGATGGCCTCGCATGGATGGGCTGTGTTGCTGCCAAACCCGCGCGGATCGGATGGTCAAGGCACGCAGTTCACGGAAGACAACTTCCAGGACTGGGGCGGTCAGGACTTCCAGGACGAGATGGATGGCGCGGACTACGTGGTAGCGCAGGGCATCGCGAATAAAGACAAGATGGTCGCAGGTGGCTGGAGCTACGGCGGCTTCATGACTTCGTGGACCGTAACACACACGGACCGCTTCAAGGCTGCGGTCATCGGTGCAGGCGTCACGGATCTCACGTCGATGGCGACGATCACTGACATCGCACCAAGCTTCCTTGATGGCTACTTCGGAGACTTCGCTTCCCACCACGATATGTACCGCGAGCACTCACCCGTGACGTACATCAACAATGTGAAGACGCCGGTGCTGGTCGTGCATGGCGAAGCGGATGATCGCGTGCCGATGTCGCAGGGAACGGAGTTTTACAACAGCCTGCATTTCATGGGGCGCGAAGCGCAGATGATTCGCTTTCCGCGTGAGCCGCATGTATTTGCCGAGCGTGATCACCAGGAGGCACTGTTGACGCATGTGCTCGACTGGTTCTCCAGCCACGTGCAGTAAGGGGACGCGGGTGCGGTGTGGCTCAGGCTACATCGCGCCCGGCTACCTTCTCGCTGAGCACTTCTCGCAGCTTGCTCATGCCGCGGTAGTAGTGATGACGAACGTTGGAGACCTGCTGGCCAAGATGATGAGCGACATCCTCCATCTCCTTGCCTTCGAGGAAGACCATCATCAGTGTCGTGCGTTGGTTGTCGGTGAGGAAGGTGAGGGCCTGGCGCACGGCAAGCGTGGCTTCGGGCGTCAGCAGCGAGCGCCGGCTTGCCGGAAGAATGTCGGCAGCATCTACTTCAGCCGTGTCGTAAAAGCCGCGCTGCTTGAGTGCCTTCTTCTGATTCAGCGCGCGGTGCCGGGCGTATTGCATCAGCCAGCCACGCAGGGAACCCTTGGAGGGATCGAATCGATGGATGCCGCGATACATATCCCAGAAGACGTTCTGCACGCTGTCGTCGGCTTCGGCGTCGTCATGGAGAATGCGAAAGACAACGCGTCGCACAACGTTCGCATAGCGCTCGTAGATGATGCGCAGAGCGGTTTCATCGCCGGCTTGCATGCGCAGGCCGAGTTCCTCGTCGGTCACGATGCTCGCGGCGTCGGTGCTCTCCGCAAAGGTGAGCGCGTTATCCAGACGCAGTGTGAGCGTGGAGGCTCTGAGTGTGGTGCTCGCCATGAGAAGCATCTTCCTTCCGTGAGAGTCGCTCGCCGAGACGAGAGTGGGATCCCAGCACCGCCGGTATGCGGTGCACGAAGTGCTAAGGGGCTGCGACCTGTCTCATGGCTATCGAGCGATGGAAGCGGCCAGGTAATGCAAGAGAGACGCGAAGGACACGAGAAACTCTGTGTGCATCCTGAATGACCGAAAGATTGATTTAGTTGTACCACATTTGTTGTCAAAGTTGTCTAATGTTGACAACAAATGCACCGAAGTGGCGTATGCTCTGCGGTTTACGGCTTGCCGCCGGACGGAGTCTTTTTCTTCCGCAACGGCGTCTCATATGCAGTATCTGTAGACAGACGGTGTGCTTTGCCCCGACCGGCTTTCGAGTCGGGTTGGGTTGTAGCTTTTGAATTCAGGCAAGGGCCGAGCACTGTGCGGCCCGAGGACTTTTTGATTTGACGCCGGGAAAGATCAAAGAAAGTACAGATGCCATCGCGCAAAACTGGTCGAAGCTGAGCAAGCGTCGGCAGGAAATTTTGCGACCCGTATTTGAGTCGCCGCGGGACTATGTGTTGCTCTCCGTGCGCGCGACAGCGCAGAAGCTTGGCACAGATTCCGCGTTTCTGCTGCGCACGGTGAAACAGCTTGGCTTCGATGGGTACGCGGAGTTCAAGACCTGCCTGCATGAGCGGGCGTTGGTGGACGCAACCTCTTTTGAGCGCCTTCGTGCGACGTCGGCAGAGGGCCAGAGTGCGCATGAGAGCGTGCATGCGGCGTTGCGCAAAAGCCAGGAGCATCTCGCCGAGTTGAAGACGTCACTGGATGCGAAGCAGGTGATTGCGCTGGCTCGCAAGCTGCACGGAGCGCGTATGGTCTATCTGCTCGGTGCAGACCTTGCGGCCCCTGTGGTGGACTACCTGCGCTATCAAATGGTGATGGTAGGGCTTGCGCCGATCGTGTTGAGTGGACATGGCGAGACGCTGCATTCCATGCGATCAGTGACGGATAAGGACGTTGTGCTTGCGGTGACATTCCGGCGCGGTTTGCGCATCACCGTGAATGGCTTGCGTGATGCGCGCAATCACGGAGCGTATACGGTGGCGATCACTGACAGGAGCTCGAATGCGATCGCGCAACTTGCGCACGAACACTTCCTCGCGGAGATCGAAGGAGCGGCGCTGCGCAGTAGCTTCGTTGCAGCGTTTGCGCTCGTGGATGCACTGATCTCTGCGTGCGCCAATGTGAAGCGTGTTCGCACGTTGAAGCTGCTGAGCGAAGGTGAAGAAGAGCAGCTTTATGGTTATCGCTGGTACGAGCCGAACAGCTGACAGCGGTAGAGCGCAAAGAGAAGCGGCGGTGAAGGAAGAACCTTCACCGCCGCTTTGTTCGTGAGTTATATGTTTACGGTAGGCGCATCATCGCTGCACGGCGATTCAGTTGGAAGCACTCTTCGCTGGTTTTGGTGCAGACCTGTACATACTTGCCGTATGAGACGACCTGGACCTGCTCCGGGCGAATGCCTGCGGCGATCATACGATCGCGCACATTGTTCGCGCGCTTCAGACCCAGCACGATGTTGTACTGCTGCGTGCCGCGCTCATCTGCGTAGCCGCCGATCAACACGCGTTCCGTGGGGTTGGCTTTCAGGTACTCGATGCCGGTTTGGATCGCGGCTTCTCCGTCAGGACGGATGTCGGATTTGTCGTAATCGAAAAGGACATCGGGTACGTGTTCGTGGAACGCCTTGTCTTCCGTGTCATTGGGCGGCGGAGGCGCGGGTTTGTCGACCACATGGAAGACGGCCGAGCAATCGGCGGAGAGATTGCCGGAGGCAGCTTTGCCGTTCACGCGGTACTCACCGGCGGCGAGGCCTGTGGTGTCGACGCGAACGTGCTCACCGTCGCCGACGATACGTCCGCCGGTGCTGGTCCAGCTATATTGCACACCGTCCACACCTCTGGAGTTGCCGCTGACATAGACGTCGTTGCCTTCGATGACATTGCCGCTGCCGGCAGAGCAGGCGAAGGCGAGTACGGGTTCTGGCGGGGGCGCTGGCGTGTTCACGACAACGATGCGCGGGGGGACGTCGCGCGTCTTCGTCCAGCCGAATTTGAAGACGACGCCAGCGCCGATAGTGATGTGGCTTTGCGAGTTGTTATCTCCGTTCGGAAAGCCGGTGTGTAAGAACTGAACGTTGACAGCGCGGACATCGAAGCGCCGATTGATGTAGAGATCAAGGCCGCCACCGGCGGCGAGCGCCAGGCTGCTGGCGCTCGTCATCGAGCCGGAGGAGGAGGGGAAGTAAGAGTCCGTGGCGTGCGCGCCGCCGACGAGCGCTTCACCGCGAGCGATGAGGCGACCACGTTGGTAACGCACGCTGGGGCCGACGGTATACGTCATCAGCTTCAGGTTTTGCCCGAGAACGCTGATGCCGCTTGCTTGCGTCTCTGTGAATTGGCCCTCGATGCCGAAGCCCTGGTTGAAGTGGAAGCCGAAGGTTGCGTAACCACCGTTCATGTTGAAGCACTGGCAACCGCCGGGAGGGGCGTTTGCGCGGATGAATTGATAGCCGGCCCCGACATCGTATTTCGGCGTCATGAGGTCAGGAGCGGCCGGGGTGGCCTGGGCATGTGCTGCCCAGGCTCCCGTTGTAGCAAGTAAGAGGAAGAGAATTCGTCGCATCGTAGTTGTCCTTTCTGGGCTGAATGCCCTCCGTGCAAGGTGGGCGATCAGTACAGCAGGTTGACCGTAGGCGAAGTGACGAGTGCGCTGGTGTCAATGAGGACGAACTGATTGGCACCGAGGTCATAGAAGACCATCGTTCCCATCGTGTAGCGTCCTGCAGTGGCGTCAGTGAGTGTGTAGGTCTGCGTGCTCGTCGTACCGAGCTGCAGCAGGTTGATATTGCCCACACCTACGTTCAGATCCAGCGTGCTGGTGGCACTGCCGGTTCCGGTGGAGGTGATGGTACCCGAGGTGTCCGTGCTGGCAAGCGAAGCCGCGGGGAGCGAGCTGTAGACGTACGTTCCCTTGAAGTTGGCTGCCGTGAACGGAGCGCCGGTTTGTGCCTGCAGCTGGCCGAGTCCTGCATAGCCAGTCTCCAGGAAGTAGCCGGTGCCTACCGAGCTGAGGTACACGGTGCGGGGTTTGACGGTGACGTTGATCCCGAGCAGTTGCAGCGTGGTTGCAAGCAGGCTGCTCGGAGCTGGATAGTCGAACTCGCCGCGTCCGTTGGCGTCGGCCGTGCAATTGGACGGGCCGGTCGTCTTCTGGAGTTGGAGAAGATCGTTCAGGGTGGAGCTCAACAAGCCGAGGTTGAGCGAGGTGAGGTTGCTGACAAGGGCGGTGGTGCTACCCATGTCGGAGTAGTTCGTGTTGCAGGAGCCGGTGGCAGCACCCTTCACCTGGATCAAGGTTGCGGTGGAGAAGTTGAGTACGTTCTGCACGGTGACGCCCAGACCAAGTAGACCGGGGTTCGGCAGTGCGTTCTCGTAACCCACCATCGGCGTGTTCAGTGCGGCGTTGCCGAAGGTGGTGGCTGTCTGCTTCTGCATGGTGCCCGCGAGCAGGATGAAGCTCGAGTGCTGATCGGTGGACATCATGATCGCGTTGTTCGCGTCGATGATGTACACCACGTAGTCCGTCGGGTAGTAGTTAGCGGTTGCGTTGGTGACGTTCATCACCGCGGTAGCGCGACCGGTGGCGTCCGTCGCCGAGAACGTACCCGTTACGGTGGCGTTCGCGTTGCCGGTGCTGGCGGTCATGCTGTCCGTGGTGCCGGTGAGCGTGCCACCAGCGCCGGTAGTGATGCGTCCTACTGCAGCCACAGGGCCACCAGCAACGCTCAGCGTGCAGGTCAGAAGGCAGGGCGTGTCGCCGGAGGTGCCGAAGACATAGCTGCCTGAGAGGCCCGTGCTGACGGCCGTTGCGTTCTGCGCGTACAGCGTGCCCGATCCCCGCTCGCCTGCAAGCGATGCGTTGTCGTAGCGGATCATGCTGGCGCGTGCGGTGATGGTCGCCGGTGCGGCCGGTGCCTTCAACGCGATGGCGTAGGTTGCGTTTGCAAGCACTGTGCCGTCGGTGTTGAAGGTGGTCAGGGTAAGGAAGCCACGATAGTCTGTGCCGACCGTATAGCTGCCGACCACGGTACGCGTCGGAACGACGTTGCCCGTAGTCACTGTGGTGGTCTGGTGGTTGGAGTCTTCCACGCCGCTCGTGATGAGACCGTTGCCGTCGGCGTAGATCTGACCGGCGGTGGAAGTCTTATAGGCGAGCACGCCCAGCAGGACATCGTCATAGCCCTGGAAGAGGAACGCGTACGGTCCCTTCAGAGCGCTGTCGGTGGTGGTGGGTGCGTAGACGACTTGCAGAACGTAGTTGTTGGTTGCCGTCTTCGCGGGGACTTCGGAGTCTGTCACCGTAACGGTGAAGCTGCTGGCTCCGACCGTGGTGGGGATACCGGTGATGGCTCCGCTCGACGCCAGGCTAAGGCCAGCGGGCAGCGAGCCCGTGGTGACCGCGTAGGTATAAGGACCAGCTCCGCCCGTTGCCTGCAGCGTTTGCGAGTAGGTCTGGTTCACGATGGCGTTGGGCAGTGAGCCTGTGAGGGACAGGGCTGCGCCAGCGCTGACCGTGATGCTGACCGGTCCGGTGGTGGAGAGTGGTGTGGTGCTGGAGTCGGTGACCTTCTCCTGCACGGTGAAGGTGCCTGTAGCCGTCGGCGTACCGCTGATGGTGCAGCCGGTCTGCGTGAGGCCGTTGGGAAGCGTGCCGCTCTGCAGCGCGCACGTGTAGGGTGCGGTGCCGCCGGTGGCGCCAATGGTTCCGGTGTAAGGAACACCGACCGTGGCGTTGCCCGGGGCAATGATGGTGATGGTGCCAGCGGCGCCGACCGTCACCGTGATGGGTGCGGTTGCGCTGCCCTGGGGCGAGCTGGAGTCGGTGGCGTGGATGGTGACCATCGTCGAGCCCGGTGTGGTGGGCGTGCCGGTGATCGTGCAGGCCGCGCCGAGTGTGAGCCCGGTGGGCAGCGTGCCGGAGGTGATCGTGCAGCTATACGGTCCAGTACCACCCGTAACCGGGATCGTTCCGGTGTAGGGTTGGCCCGTCGTTGCCGCCGGAGGATTGCCGATGGTGATGGTGGGCGCTGCGGCGTTCACCGTGAGTGAAACCGCACCCGTCGTCGTGTTGACCGGCGAGGCCGAGTCCGTCGCCTTCACCGTGAAGGTGGAGGTGCCAGAGGTGGTGGGGGTGCCGCTGATGGAGCAGTTGCCAGCGAGCGTCAGACCAGCTGGGAGCGTACCCGAGACCAGCGAGCACGTGTAGGGCGCCGTGCCGCCGGAGACCGGAATCGCTCCGCTGTAGACCGTGCCCACCGTGGCTGCTGGCGGGTTGCCGATCACGATCGTCGCCGCGGCTGCGTTGACGGTCAGTGTCACCGGTCCATTGGTGGTGTTCGACGGCGAGGCGGAGTCTGTTGCCTTCACCGTGATGCTCGCGCTGCCTGCCACCGTCGGGGTACCGGTAACGGTGCAGTTCGCGCCGAGCGTAAGGCCTGCAGGCAAGGCGCCTGAGACGAGAGTGCAGCTGTAGGGGGCCGTGCCGCCGGAGACGGGGATCGTTCCGGTGTAGGCGGTACCTACCGTGGCTGCTGGCGGGTTGCCGATCGCGATCAGCACCGCGGCCGGGTTGATCTTCAGCGTGATCGGGCCGGAGACCGTGTTCATCGGTGAGGACGAGTCGGTCGCCTGCACGGTGAAGGTCGCCGTGCCAGCGGTCGTCGGCGTGCCGGTCACCAGGCAGTTGGAGCTCATCGTCAGGCCCGCAGGTAGCGAACCCGAGGTGATCGTGCAACCATACGGCGCTGTTCCGCCGCTGACGCCGATCGCCGAGGAGTAAGCCACGTTGACGGTGCCATCAGGCAGCGTGCCCGTGGTGATCGTCAGCGGGTTGGTGGTGGTGCCGGCACCGATGGCGACCGTGAAGCTGGCCGTGCCGGTGGCGCTGTTGGCGTCTGCAGCCTGTACACCGAAGGTGTAGCTGCCTGCTGTCGTGGGTGTACCGGTGATCGCGCCGCTCGTGGAGAGCGTGAGACCTGTCGGCAAGGCACCGCTGATGATGGTGAAGGTGTAAGGAGCTGTGCCGCCAGCGGCGGTCAGCGTCACGGCGTATGCCGCACCAACAGTGCCTGCGGGCGGGTTGCCGCTGATGGAGATCACAGTCGCAGCAGCGTTGATCTTGATGCTGACTGGACCTGTGACGGTGTTCACCGGCGAGGCCGAATCAACAACCTTGACGTTGAAGCTGGAGGTGCCGGCCGTGGTCGGCGTACCCGAGACAACGCAGTTTGTGCCGAGCGTGAGTCCCGCAGGCAGCGTGCCCGAAGCGAGCGTGCAGCCATAGGGTGCGGTGCCACCGCTTACGCCGATCGTCGATGAGTACGCAACGCCAACGGTGCCGTCGGGCAGCGTGCCAGTGGTGATGGTCAGCGGATTGGTGGTGGTCCCGCCGCCGATAACGACCGTAAAGGCCGCCGAGGCAGTGGCGTTGTTGGCATCAACTACCTTGACGGTAAAGCCGTAGGTCCCTGCTGCGGTGGGTGTGCCGCTGATAACGCCCGCGGTGGAAAGCGTAAGTCCCGTGGGCAACGCGCCGCCCGCGATGGAGAAGGTGTAAGGTGCGGTGCCGCCGGTAGCGGTGAACGTCGCAGAGTAGGCCGTGCCGACAGTACCGGAGGTGGGATTGCCGCTGAGGGTAATGCTGGTCGGAGGCGTCGTGGTGGAGTTGATCGTGACGGTCAGTGTGGACTGAATCGTCAGGGGCACGTCGCTGGTGTCAGAGAGCGAAAGCATCAGCGTGCCGCTGCCCGCCGTCGTCGGCGTGCCGGAGATGATGCCCGTGTTGACGTCGAAGGTGAGGCCCGCGGGCAGCGAGCTCGCAAGGACAGACAGCTTTACAGGAGCTGTGCCGCCGGTCGTCGTCACCGTGTAGCTATAAGGAGTGCCAATGACGCCGCTCGTCGGCGCGCCAAGGATCGAAGGCGACGGATTTACCGTGATGGTCGCGGTAGAGGTGCTCTTCGTGCCAGGCAGCGAGCCGGTCAGCGTAACCTTCATCATCTCGGTGACGGTAGGAGCCGTGTAGGTGACTGAAGCGCCGCTGGAGGCTGAAAGCATGCCGCATGCAGCGCCCGAGCAGGATCCGCCCAGTGACCAGTTCACGCTGCCGCCGCCGGCTACGCTCGCGGTAAACGCGAACGACTGGCCGGAATCAATCGTGATGGCCGAAGCCGAAAGCTTGGTAATGCCGGTGCCGGGATATCCGCCGCTGCCGCAACCGGACAGCACGAACAGAATCATGATGGCGACGAGGGTGAAGAGGATGGAATGAAGCCCAGGACGTAGAGATCTGCTTGGGGGGACGGGATTCATGAAAGGACTCCTTGGGACACTGGCCGTTGAAAAGGAAAAGTTGCGAGGAGAACTGCCTGGGTGAGATAGGGAAGGGATGCAAGCACGGTGCGAGGATCGCTCGACACGACACGGCGTGCCGCCCTCGTCGAGAAAGACGAAGGGTGTGACACGGAGATCGTGACGGAGTAACTCATGTCCTCGAACCTCTGCTTTTTGGCCCAACTGCACGGATGCGATAGAGATAGATTCCAAAAGGCTTCCGCGATTTGTACGGCTTCAGAAGTTAGTCCTTCGTTCTGATATCAAGGGTGATATCCGAGCCTATTTTTCTTGCGGAAGTTATCAAAAAAAGAGAGAGGCGTGACCCTTTCGGGTCACGCCTTGGATGTTTCTTATGCTGGATCTCTAGTTGGTGTGCGTCAGGTTGGGCCTTCCTGGAGGTTGTGAGGGAACGGATCTCTCCCGTGCCATCCATAAATCATGTTCCATGCGACTGATCTTCTCCGCGATCGCAAGGCTGACGAAGTGATTGAGAGAAATTCCTTCAGAACGTGCAATGGACGTTGCATGTTCACGGACCGAGGGAGATAAACGGAGTGGGAAACTCTGGTGCCGCTTGAATTCCGGTTCCATGAAAGTTGTTCCTTCTTTCTGTCGTTCTCGAGACGCCGCTAGGAACTAGCAGAATCGTCGTGTACCGAAGCATCCACGCGAAGGTAACCCTTTGACAAGAACAATCTTTGGCGCCAACTTACACGAAAGTTGTAACAAGGGAAATCTTACCGAGATATGAACAATATCTTGGAGACATCACCCGAGATATCAAACGAGCGGAAAATCTTCGACTGCCCAGCGCCTGCATACCTCCAATTTTTACTAATCTTGCTCCTATACCCCATATGAGCGAATCGAAGCCCATGACCTTCATTCCCGGACGCAGGCCTATGCTGAAATATTCGGCGATCCTTACGTCGCTGATGAACGCCCTGAGCTGCACCGAGGGTTACCCCGAAGGCCATGTGCTGCGCAGCTGCATCATCGGCATGCGGATCGCCCGCCGCGTCGGTCTCTCACCTGCCGAGATGCAGGACCTTTACTACGCTCTGCTGCTCAAGGACGCGGGCTCCAGCTTCAACTCGTTCCGCATGTCGAGCATTCTGGGGTTTCCTCTAGGCTCGCCCGAGAAGACGCCGCGCCAACTGACCGGCTATAGCTGGCTCGGACTGCGCCGCGTTCTCGGAAAGCTGCATACGCGGTCGCGGGCTGCACTGCTGCTCGGGTCGGAGGCGGAAAGCGAGGCAAATCGAAAGTCCGCCGACATTGCGCGTGAGCTCGGCATGAGCTGGGACACGGCCGACTACATTTATCACATCGGCGAGCGCTGGGACGGCCGCGGCGTGCCCGATGGTCTCCGTGGCCCGAGCATTCCGGTGTGCGCACAACTGATCAAACTTGCGCAGACGCTTGATGCCTTCCGCGCCGCGTATGGCGAAGCGAATGCGATGGCCATGCTGCAGAAGCGTTGCGTGGGATGGTTTGACCGAGCGCTGGTGCGGCTTGCGTCCATGCTCGAGCGCTCCGGCGTGCTGTGGAAGCAGCTTGAGAGCGACGACCTGCTGCAGATGACGTTGTCCCTCGAGCCCGAGCCGCGTGGCATCGACTTCGACTCCTCCGCGGTCGATCACGTTTGCGAAGCCTTTGCCAAGATCATCGATTCCTACTCGCACTTCACGCACGAGCACTCGACGCACGTGATGCGCCTGGCGCTTTCCATCGCCAAGGTGATGGGGGTGGCATCAGAAGATATCGCGACGTTGCGCCGTGCGGCGCTGCTGCACGACATCGGGAAGCTCGCCATCCCTGTGGCGATCCTTGAGAAAGCGGGGCCTCTCACTGTGGAAGAGCGCCGCACAATGGAGGCTCACGCGAGGCTGAGTGGGGAGCTGCTGCGCAAGATTCCAAGCTTCGACTCGATCGCAGCTGTCGCTGAATCGCACCACGAAAAGCTGGACGGAAGCGGCTATCCCTTCGGCAAGAATGCGGACTCTCTCTCGCTCTTGTCACGCATTCTTGCGGTGGCCGACATCTATGAAGCACTCTCGAGCAGCAGACCGTATCGCGATGCCCTTACGCCCGAGCAGGCGATGGTCATCCTGCGTACGGACGCAGGGACGAAGCTCGATGCTCGGTGTATGGATGCGCTGGAGTATGTGGTGTCTGGCATCAAGCGTCAGCACGAAGTGGCATAACGCTCGGCCCGCCCGCAGTGATGCACGTAACGACGTTGCAGATGCGGGTGAAGTGGTGGCCCGGGCAGGAGTCCAACCTGCGACCTTCGCGTTAGGAGTGCGCTGCTCTATGCAACTGAGCTACCGGGCCGTACGTATGAGTCTATCGCATCAGCGAAGCAGGCCGGGCTTATAGTCCAGGCGCTTGCCGGTCAGGCTTTGGTAGATCATCGCGGCGAAATCTTCGGGCGTGATCCGGTCGCTGGCCCACTCGGCGTCAAATTCATGCGAAGGATGCGTGGCCCAGATCTGTTCCAGCGTTGCTCCCTTGGCCACCTCGGCTGCGACGCGATCACGGACCGTCTTCAGCATGTTGCGATAGAACTGCAGGCGTGCTTTATCGGCCAGGTCTCCGTGGCCGGGAATGATCTTGCTTTTGTCATCCGTGCGCGCCAGCACATCGTCAAGGGCGGGGAAGTATCCATCGATGTTGCCGCCGTTGTTGACGTCGATGTATGGATACATGCCGTTGATGAAGACATCGCCCAGATGCACTACATTGGCGTGCTCGAGAAACACAGCTGTATCGCCATCGGTGTGCGAAGGATGCAGGTGATCAAGCACGACATTTTCGCCGTCCAGATAGAGATGTAGCGAGTGGTCGTACGTCAGCGTGGGCAGTTGATCTGCGGGGGCGGCAGAAGTCGTGCGTTGCGGAGACACCTGTGTGCGCGACATGCGCGCGCGCACGTTGTCCTGCGCGATCACTGTCGCCCCCGCTGTATGAAAGACACCGTTGGCGCCGCTGTGGTCTGCGTGGAGATGCGAGTCGATGACGAACCGCACAGGCGATGCGCCCATCTCCTTCAGCTTCGCCTGCAGCGCGGGCGCCACCTGCGCAAAGCTTGGGTCGACGAGCAGCGTGCCGTCAGGCCCGGTGAGCACCAGCGTGTTGCCGCCGGAGGCATGTAGCAGGCTGACTCCGGGAGCGAGCGGCAGACTCGTCTCTTTTAGGTGCTGCCAATCATTGGTGAAGCCGGTCGACTTCTTCCACGGAGACGGAGGCGCGTTTTGCGCAAGGCCGGTGGACGCAGCGAAGAGCAGGGAAGCTACGGCGAAGAGCGAAGTCTGCAGGCGCATCAGGTTCATCCTTGGGGAAGATGCTGTGAAGATATCGCCTCTGAGCTTCGCCGCAAAGAGAAAAGCTCCTGCACTGGCAGGAGCTCGTTCGGGGATGCTCGTACGTTTAGGCGTTGCCGCAACCGTGCGTGTAGACGATCGGCTTTTCCCACTCTTCCATCGTGGCGAAAGCGATGCAGGTCGCGCCGCTCTGCGTGTTGATGCGCCAGGTCAGATTGCCCTGGCGATACCACTGGAATTTACCCGAGCCGCCGAAGGCCATGCCTGCGGGAGCGTCCGGAGAAAGCGTGTCGCCTGCGGGCATCGAGTTGTCGGGCGCAGTCGCGCTGACCGGTGTTGCGACCGGGGTGTTCTGCGTGACGACGGGAGCGGGTGTCGGTGTCGGTTGTAGCTGACGCACCGGAGCAGGCGAGGGAGTCGTATTCACCGGGCGACCGTCGAGATCCACGGCGCCGGAGTCCATGCGCGCCTTGGAGGCGGCCGAGTAGGAGTTGTCAGACGAGGTGACACCGCCTGCCTTCAGCGTGTCTTCATCGCTGCGCTGCTGATACCAGTAGTAGATCCCGATGGCGAGCACGATCACGACCACGGTCCAGAGAATACGCTTCAGCGTCATCCGCGTTGACTTCCTTTCCCTTCGCGCACCTGCGATGCGCCTTACTGGTTGGATGCAAAGACCCAGCGTGCAAAGTTGGTTGGTGCGAACCGCGGTTACGGAACACACCACTCCAACATCATGGCGGTCGCGAGCAGCATTTGCGTCAGGAAAAGCGATTCGGCGGAATCGACCTAGATACCCGCGCCGCGCAAAGGGTTATCATCAAGAGGTGCCAAAGTACTCCATCGTCGTGCCGTTTCACAACGAGGAAGAGAACGTCACGCGCCTCTATGACCGCGTGAAGGACGTTCTCGAACAGGTCGGCTCGTCGTTCGAGATGGTCTTCGTGGACGATGGTTCGCGTGACCGCACCTACCGCCTGCTCGAAGAGATCGCAGCGGTGGATTCGCGCGTGCTGCTCATCAAGTTGCGACGCAACTTCGGTCAGACCTCGGCGCTGGCCGCGGGCTTCGATCATGCCACCGGCGAGTATGTGCTGGCGATGGATGGCGACCTGCAGCATGATCCCGCAGAGATTCCGCAATTCCTTGCCAAGCTCGAAGAAGGCTACGACGTGGTGAGCGGATGGCGCGCGCAACGGCGTGACAACGCGTTGATGCGCCGCCTGCCTTCGCGCGTCGCGAACTGGATGATGGCGAAGCTGAGTGGCGTGCAGATTCATGATTTCGGCACCACCTTCAAGGCGTATCGGCGCGATGTGATCCAGAACATTCCGTTGTACGGCGAGATGCATCGCTTCATCCCCGCGCTGGCAAGCTGGTATGGCGCGAGCATCTGCGAGGTGCCGATCTCGAACCCCTCACGCGAAGCAGGCAAGAGCCACTACGGCATCTCGCGTACCTTCCGCGTCTTCTTCGATCTGCTGACGATTCGCTTCCTGCTGAAGTACATGACGCGTCCGCTGCACTTCTTCGGCAGCGTGGGTTCGTTGGGCGTCGTTGGCGGCTTCGGCATTTCGCTGTGGCTGCTGATGCACAAGCTGATGACTCATGCTGATGTCGTGGACGAACATGCGCCGTGGTTCATGATCGCCGCTGTACTCATCCTGGCGGGCATTCAGTTGATCGGCATCGGGCTGCTTGGCGAGTTGCAGGTGCGGCACTTCTTCACGCAGTCGCAGCGTTCGCCCTATGCGGTGGACCGCGTGGTGCGCATGAAGCCCAGCGAAGAAAGTCTGTTGCGCTAGCGACCTCGTATCGCTCCGCCGCATCGCATACCGTAGCGAGGTGAAGTGAAGCGATGCGTGCGATCCAGATCGAAAAGACCGGCGGCCCTGACGTTCTCCAACTGAAGGACCTTCCCCAGCCCACACCGGCAGCAGGCCAGGTGCTGGTGCACGTGGAAGCCGCGGGCATCAACTTCATCGACATTTATCAGCGCGAAGGTCGTTATCCTCTGCCGCTGCCTTTCGTGCCTGGATCAGAAGGCGCGGGCACGGTCGAAGAGGTCGGCGTAGGTGTCACGGAGTTCAAGCGTGGCGATCGCGTAGCGTGGGCGTCCGTACGCGGATCCTATGCGGAGTACGTCGTTGCTGAGACGAGTGCGCTGGTGCATGTGCCTTCGAACGTTCGCATGGACGATGCTGCAGCGGTGATGCTGCAGGGCATCACCGCACACTATCTCTCGCATGACACCTATGCCATCAAGGCCGGCGATACCGTGCTCGTACACGCGGGCGCTGGTGGCGTTGGCCTTCTGCTGACGCAGATGGCGAAGTCGCTCGGGGCGCGTGTGTTGACGACGGTATCAACGATGCAGAAGGCGGAGCTTTCGCGCGCTGCCGGGGCAGATCGCGTTATCAATTACGTCACCGAAAGTTTCGTCGAGGCGGTGAAGCAGGAGTCTGGAGGCGAAGGCTTGCCTGTGGTGTATGACTCGGTGGGCAAGACGACGTTTGAGGACTCGCTCAAGTGCCTTCGCCCACGCGGCTTGATGGTGCTCTTCGGCGCATCGAGCGGAGCCGTTCCGCCGTTTGATCTCATCCGGCTCTCGCAAACCGGCTCGCTCTATGTGACGCGTCCTACGATGGGCGACTACATTCGCACCCGCGTGGAACTCGAGCGTCGCGTGCGCGACATCTTCAACGCGATCGGTGATGGCTCGCTTACGGTGAATATTGGCGCGCGGTACAAGCTTGAAGACGCGCAACGCGCGCACGAGGACCTGCAGGCACGCAAGACCACAGGCAAGGTCTTGCTGACACTCTAGACGTTCTGCTGCGGTTTAGCTGCGCGGGCCTTGAATGCCGCCCAGCATCATCGGCGCATAGGTGTATCGATTGAGCCCGGCGATCACAGACGGATCTTCGGCGATGAAGCGATCCACGTCGGCCGCTTCGACGTTGTCGAGCAACGCGATGCCATGAGGGTTGCCCTCTTCATAGACGCCGCCGAAGAGCAGCAGCGTGCCCGCGTCGAAGTGTTGCTGCAGATACTCGCGATGCGCAAGCATGATCTTGCGCTCGTCTTCGGTCATGTCCTGCGGAAAGGACGGTCGCGGCGGATGCAGACGCAATACGAACGTAGGCATGTTGCCCATTGTTGCACGGGGTACCGGCGCGGTATCCAGTACACTAGAGGCATAACCACCCTGCGATGTTGCTCTGCGACCTTGCAATCATTCACGTTGCTACCGCAACGGAGTGCTTTGGGAAGCGCGGTGAGATTCCGCCACTGCCCCGCAACTGTGATGCACGCACCACGAACCTGTGGTGAGTGTGGCCTGCGATCGGTCACTGTCGTTCGTTCTGC
This sequence comes from Granulicella cerasi, assembly GCF_025685575.1. Lineage (NCBI taxonomy): Bacteria > Pseudomonadati > Acidobacteriota > Terriglobia > Terriglobales > Acidobacteriaceae > Granulicella > Granulicella cerasi. The sequence goes on along the minus strand of NZ_JAGSYD010000003.1, from coordinate 203,475 downwards.
GAAACGATGGGAAGACTCGATCGTCCTATTAGAAGGCCGCACTTGAAATCGTGCCAGTCAGGAGACCGGCTCCGCTGCGTTGCTTCATGCCACGCTTCCGAGGGGGAGCGGAGGGAAAATATGTCGACTCTATCTGGGCTTTTCTACGCCCGTTTTCGATCCATGCCTGCACGCCGTGCTGGTCTTCTTACGCTGACGGCCTGGGCTGCAGCGGCCTTTGCTGTCTTCCCGATACAAGCTCATGCCATCGTCGTGCGTGGTCGCCTGACCAATGCTCGTGGCAAGCCTGTCGCTCGCGGACAGGTCAAGCTGATGCACGGTAAGACCGTTGCCACCTATGCGTTTTCTGACGCCCATGGCCGCTACGAAATTCGTTTCGCACAGGCAGGACGCTTCACGCTGATCGGCCTGGGCCGCGGCTATACGCCCGCCGTGGTCGATGAATTCTACGGCGGTGCTACCGAAATCATCGAGAAGAACGTGGTGCTTTCGCTGACGGAGGTCCGTCAGGAAGTTTCCGTAACCGCTACCGGCCTCCCTACGCCGCTGCCGCAGCTCACCGCGCCTGTATCGCTGGTGAAGACCGAAGATCTTGACCTTCGCACAGGCGTAAGCGACGAACTACGCATGCAGCCGGGCGCGTTCATCGTGCAGACGGGGCAGGGCGTCGGCGTGACCTCACTCTTCATGCGTGGAGGACCGTCGGACGGCAACAAGGTCGTGCTCGACGGTGTGCCTTTGAACGACGTTGGGGGAGGCTTCGACTTCGGCACTGTAGGCTCGACAGGAATCGACGGTATTGAGACCTACCGCGGGCCTGATTCTGTGCTCTATGGCACCGATGCGGAAAGCTCCGTCGTGAGCTTCACCACGCCGCGCGGCAGGGGAACGTTCCCGCTCTTCAGCTACAGTGGCGATGCTGGCAACTTCCATCAGGTGCGAAACGAAGTCGCTGTGGGTGGAGCGATCAGCAAGCTTGATTACTATGGCGCGTTCTCGCGTTACAACACGTCGAACGCCTTGGCCAATGATGCGACGCACCTCATCACCAGCGTCGGCAACGTGGGTTATCGCGTGCTGCCTCGTCTGACGCTGCGCGGCATCGTGCGAGACTCCGTTGTGGCGCAGGGGCTGCCCGGCGCGTATGACTTCCTCGGCCTCACCGTGCTCGGCAGGCAACAGGACCACGACCTGTACGCCCAGGGCAATCTGGACTACTCCACCAAAGGCGATTGGCACCACTTCGTGCGTTATGGTGTGGCTCGCAAGGGTGAAACCGCGCGCTACTTCGGCAACGTGGGCACGCCCGTGGTTTTTTACCCCGGCACGTCCTACAGCTACACCAGCTACTTCGGCAACCCCGTCACGATCCGCGGCGCAAACGGCTATAGCGCTTCCGGTCAGGCCAGCATCTTCAACAGTGACGATTACCTTACCTCCAACCGCGATGAGCTTTACTACCAGACGGACAAACGCTTCAATCGCCACATCACAGCGTTGGGTGCGTTCCGTTACATCGACGAACGTGGCGGCAGTGTTGTTCCTTCCTATGGCACTGATCGCAAGATCGAGCGCACAAACTTCGAGTACACCATGCAGTTGCAGGGTGATTGGTCCAATCGACTCTTCTACTCCGTGGGCGGCGCTATCGAGAAGAACCACCTCTACGGCGTTGCGGCGGAGCCTCGCATCGGCCTTGCGTGGTTCCCGGGCATTCGTCGCTTTGCGGGAACGAAGCTGCGCGCGAACTTCTCGAAGGGCGTGAGTGAGCCTGCGCTGGCAGATGAGTTCACCTCGCTGTATCGCCAGCTCACACCGGCGCAGATCGCGCAGTTCCGCGTCACGCCGCTTACGTCCAAGCGTTCGCGCACCTACGACATCGGCATCGACCAGTCGCTCTTCGGCAACAAGCTGGTCGCGAAGCTCGGCTACTTCCACAACATGTTCGACCATCAGTTGGACTACATTGACGTCGGTACACTGGCGAAGATCACGGGCCAGTCGATTTCGAGCACGGGCATCTTTGGCGCCGAAGCCAACACGCTCGCCTATCGCGCGCAGGGCATCGAAGCCGAGGTGGAGTGGAAGCCGACGGAGCATCTGTTCGTCCACGGCGGATACACGTACCTTGATGGTCGGGTCGTGCAGTCCTTCTCCACCGACGCAGCGTACGGTGGCTTGTCCACGACGAACCCCAACCTGCCGAATGTGCCGATCGGTTCAAGCTATCCGCTGATTGGCGCGCGTCCGTTCCGTCGCCCGCCACATTCGGGTTATGCGGCCATCAACTACACGCGCAGGAAGTGGGGCGTCAGCGCGCAGGCGGCCATGGCGAGCCGGTCGGATGATTCAACCTTCCTCTCCTATTCGGACATCAACGGCGACAACACGCTGCTGCTGCCGAACCGCAACCTGGACTTCGGCTACGTGAAGGTGGATGCAGGCGGAACTTATAGCCTGAAACGCCGCGCACAGCTGTTCCTGCAGCTGACAAACCTCACCAACAACCAGCACATCGGGCCGATCGGCTATCCTGGACTGCCTTTCAGCATCCGCGCAGGGATGAAGTTCCAGCTCGGCGGCAAATAAGTCCTTGGCCAGCGCAACATTTCGGCTCCTATCTCATCTAACGAGATAGGAGCCTTTTTCCATGAAAACGATTGGAACGCTTACACTTTTGGCCGCGACGCTTGTGACGCCGGCAATGCTTCGCGCGCAGGAAAACCCGGTTCCCACCACGGCAGTCATCAGCGTCGATACGAAGAGAGACGCGCCCGTGGACACCAACGCCATCACGCTTGACGTCAACGGCAAGAAGACGGCGATCGAAGCTGTGCAGCCGATCAAGTCTCAGCAGCTTGAAGTCGCCATCCTGATTGACGACGGCCTGCGCAGCAGCTTCGGCATTCAGTTGGAAGATATGTCCAAATTTCTGCTGAGCCTGCCGCCGGACACTAAGGTGATGGTCGGCTACATGAGCAACGGAACCGTGCGCGCTGCCAGTGGTTTCATCACCGACAAGGAAGCGCTCGCCAAGCAGATTCGTCTGCCGTTTTCCTCGCCGGGCATCAGCGCCAGCCCATACTTCTGCCTCTCGGATTTCGTGAAGCACTGGCCGTCGAACGCTCGCGCGGCACGCGTGGTACTGATGATCTCCAACGGAGTTGATCCGTACAACGGCAGCGTTTCACCGCTGAATCAGAACAGCCCTTACGTGCAGCAAGCGCAGGAGGACGCGCTCCGCGCAGGCGTAACGGTTTACGCGCTCTACTACGGCGACGCGGGCATGCGCGGCATGGCTGCAAACTTCAGTGGACAGAGTTACCTGCAGCAGGTCGCCAGCGCCACCGGTGGTGAGTCGCTCTACAACGGCACGATTACGCCGCCGAGCCTGCGTCCATACCTCGACCGCTTTGCCGGTTATTTGAAGGAGAGCTACTTCCTGACCTTCAACGCGGCGCAGGGCCACGAGAAGAACGGAAACGTCCTTCGTCTCAAGGTGAAGACACAGCAGTCGGGCGCAAAGGTTCGCGCCCCGGACACTGTTCGTGTCGGCAACGATAACTAAGCTTTTCGATCACGACTCAAAAGCCCCGCTGTGAAATTGTTTTCACCGCGGGGCTCGTTTTTTTCAACCCACAGGTATGATGAACGTCGTATGGCGAAGTCCGCTCGAGAAGAGACCCACGTCTGGCTGGTGATGATGAAGGCCTATCAGGCCATCATGAAGTACTCGCTCGCCGATATGACGTGCTCCGGTTTGGGGGACTCGGACTTCCGCGTGCTGGAGCTTCTGCTGCACAAGGGCTGTATGCCCGTGAACACGCTCGGACCCAAGGTAGGACTGACGCCCGGAGCGATCTCGATTGCCGTGGATCGCTTGTTCGACCGTGAACTGGTCACGCGTGTCGAAAGCACGGAAGATCGCCGCGTCCGCATCGTCTCGCTCACCGCATCAGGTCGCGCTCTCATCGAGCCGCTTTTCGAGAAACACGCTGCCGCGATGGCGAGAGTCTTCTCCAAGTTCAATGAAGACGAGTTGATGCAGTTTGAGGCGTTTCTGAAAACAGCGGGTCGGCAAGCAGAAGCACTATCTCAGAACCGCAATTAACCGGTTGAATTTCTGGTAGGATACTCGGATTATTCAAAACAATCTGAGGTCTCTGGGCTCAATGCGCAATATTTTGTGTGCGGTCGCAATGCTGTCTCTAGGCAGCAGCCTTCTTGGCTGCGCTAATAGCGGCTCTTCTTCGTCTTCCAACAACGTTTCAGCGAATCACATCAGTTCAACCAACGTTTATGTCGTTCAGCCGAATGCCCGGGGCGTTCTTGTTTTTTCGGGTTCCTCTTCGGGTTCGGTGTCGCCGGTCAGTACACTAACAACCTCGCAAACAGTGGGTATCAGCGCCATTGCCGTCGACTCCTCTGGCCAGATCTATCTTGGTGGCCTCTCGATCTCGACTCTGACGAATATGGTGCTTGTGTATGCGAAGGGCGCAACAGGAACGGCGACGCCAGTGCGGACATTCTCTACGGGTGTTTCCTCTACCGTGACCGCTATTGCGGTGGATGCCTCTGGCAATATCTATGTGCAGGACACGACTCCTGCGATCCGAAAATTCTCCAGCACGGGTTCGTTGCTCGGTGTCATTACCGGCGGAAATACGGGTCTTACGGCGTATCCTGTCGGTCTCGCTGTGGACGGTAATGGCTACATCTATTCAAGCAACATCGGCACAAGTTATGTGAGCAACACATACGGGAATGTCTGGCGCTTCTATCCGAACCTTTACGGCAACATCACCGGTCTCCATCTCCAATCGTCTGCGTCTGAGGTCTTCTACGGGCTTGCGGTGGATGGAAATAATAGCCTGCACGTGTCGAGTGATCTGATGAGCGGGTATTTCGATGAACTCCTGACTGGAGCCGGCACCTCGGGGAATAGTCCAACGTGGACATCTGCCAGCGCCAGCCAGCTTGGCCTTACGCAGAGCGCTGGTGGAACGCTTGCAGTGAATCAGTATGGTGATACCTTTCTGTTAACGCAAAGCACGAACGGTACGCTTAGCATCTCTGCTATTGCTGCGGGTTCGCAGTCGGTCAGCAACACGTTCACCTCAACCTCGTTGACCACGACGTCGAGCAACCAGTTGGCGGGCATCGTCGCGGCATACTAATCGTTCACAAAACAAAAAAGCCCCGGATTTCTCCGGGGCTTTTCTGCGTTCGGTTGAGCGAATGGTTTAGTACATGCCGTCCATGCCGCCGCCGTGCGAGTGACCCGCCGGCTCAGCCTTCTTCTCAGGAATCTCTGAGATGATGGCTTCGGTGGTGAGCAGCAGGCCGGAGATCGACGCAGCGTTCTGCAGAGCCGTGCGCGTGACCTTGGTCGGATCGATGACGCCAGCCGCGACCAGGTCCTCGTACTTGCCCGAACCGGCGTTGTAGCCGAAGTGGGGAACGTCCGATTCCTGGATCTTGCTGATGACCACTGCACCCTCTTCGCCCGCGTTGTGAGCGATGGTGCGCAGCGGCTCTTCGATAGCGCGCTTGATGATCTGAGCGCCCACCTTCTCATCGCCTTCCAGCGATGCGATCAGCGGCTCCAGAGCCTTGGCAGCGCGGACCAGAGCCACACCACCACCCGGGACGATGCCTTCTTCGACAGCAGCGCGGGTTGCGTGCATCGCGTCTTCCACGCGAGCCTTCTTTTCCTTCATCTCGGTCTCGGTAGCAGCACCGACCTTGATCACTGCAACGCCACCGACGAGCTTCGCCAGGCGCTCCTGCAGCTTCTCGCGGTCGTAGTCCGAGGTGGTCTTCTCGACCTGTGCACGGATCTCCTTGACGCGACCTTCGATGTCGACATCCTTACCGCCGCCATCAACGATCGTGGTGTTGTCCTTATCGATCGTGATGCGCTTTGCGGTACCGAGGTCTTCTACCTTCACGCCCTCGAGCTTGATGCCGAGGTCTTCGGTGATAGCGCGGCCGCCGGTCAGCACAGCGATGTCCTGCAGCATGGCCTTCCGGCGATCGCCGAAGCCAGGAGCCTTTACGGCAGCCACGTTGATGGTGCCGCGCAGCTTGTTCACTACGAGGGTGGCGAGCGCTTCGCCGTCCACGTCCTCAGCGATGATCAGCAGCGGCTTGGCCAGGCGAGCGGTCTGCTCGAGCAGGGGCAGCAGGTCCTTCATCGTCGAGATCTTCTTCTCGTAGATCAGGATGTAGGGGTTCTCGAGGGCTGCTTCCATGCGCTCTGCGTCGGTGACGAAGTAGGGCGAGAGGTAGCCGCGATCGAACTGCATGCCTTCCACGACGTCGAGCTGCGTTTCCATCGTGCGCGACTCTTCAACGGTGATGACGCCGTCCTTACCGACCTTCTTCATCGCTTCTGCGATGATCGTGCCGATGGTCGCGTCCGAGTTGGCCGAGATGGTGCCGACCTGGGCGATCATGTCGCCGGAAACCGGCTTGGAGAACTCGCTCAGAGCGCCGCCGACCACTGCGCCGTGCTCGTCGCGCTTGCCGATGATGGCCTCCACAGCCTTATCGATGCCGCGCTTCAGAGCGGTGGGGTTTGCACCCGCTGCCACAGTCTTCACGCCTTCGCGGAAGATCGCCTGTGCGAGAACGGTTGCGGTCGTGGTGCCGTCGCCGGCGATGTCGGAGGTCTTCGAAGCGACTTCCTTCACGAGCTGCGCGCCGATGTTCTCGAGCGAATCCGCAAGCTCGATTTCCTTGGCAACGGTCACGCCGTCCTTGGTGATCGTCGGCGAACCGAACTTCTTCTCGATGACGACATTGCGGCCCTTGGGACCGAGCGTCACCTTCACTGCGTTTGCGAGGTGGTTCACACCACGCAGAATCGCCTGACGCGAATCTTCTCCGTGCAGAATCTGCTTTGCCATTTTCTTCTCCGTCGCGGCGCTTGTGGCCGCGGATGAATGATGGTGAAACGAGGGCCCAGGGCTCAGGCCCCAGGGTCCAGAATGCGAATAGGTCTTCTCTGGGCCCTATACCCTGGGCCCTGAACCCTTAGCTCTTCAGGATGCCGAGGACTTCTTCCTCACGCATGATGAGGTAGTCCGCGCCGTCGAGCTTGATTTCCGTACCCGAGTACTTGCCGAAGAGGATCTGGTCGCCCGGCTTCACATCGAGCGGGAAGACCTTGCCTTCGTCATTGCTCTTGCCCTTGCCGACCGAAACAACCGTACCCTGCTGCGGCTTTTCCTTCGCCGAGTCGGGGATGATGATGCCGAAGGAGGTCTTGCTTTCGGTCTCCTCGAGGCGCTGCACGAGAATGCGGTCGTGCAGAGGCGTAAACGTCGATGCCATGTTGTGTTTCCTCTCTGATGAGTGCTGAGTGTTGCTGTGGGCGGAACGCGGGCCAGAGGATTTTCAGGCCGTTAGCAGTATCCGCCGCCGAGTGCTAATGTACGCCCGGCAAACGAGAGAGTCAAGCGTCTGTTGTGAAATCTGAGTGAATCGCACTCATGTTTGTGTCGTTGTCGAAATTACGTCGATTTCGCAGCCTATCTTTCGTTCACCGGCCTGCGGTACGCGCCGAAGGCATACGAAACTCGCTACAATAAGCCCCATGGCTCGGGCAGGTTTGGTTTCGTTAGTGGCGGTCGGGATGACTCTCGGCTCGTTGGCGCAGGCGCAGGATAAAAAGGAACAGCACGGCCGCAAGTGGAAGCCGCTGCCGGACCTCACGCACATCGTCATCACGGTGGAGAAGGGCTACAATGGGCAGCCGCTGCAGAATGCTGCGGTCATCTTCCACGCCACGCGCGGCGGCGAGAACGACGGCAACCTCGAAGTGAAGACCGATCCTGATGGCCGCGCAGTGCTCGACCTGATCGAGGTGGGCAGTCATGTGACGCTGCAGATCATTGCGCCTGGCTTTGCAACGTATGCAAGCGAGTTCGACGCCGACGCGCCGAACAAGGAAATGCTCGTCAAGATGCTTCGTCCGCGCGCGCAGGTGTCGATGTATGAGAACAACGACGGTAAGGCCGCGACAGCGAAGCCCGGTGTGCAGGAACATGTTGCTCCGAAGAAGCCAACGGCGACCCCGGCGAAGCCAGCCGCGAGCGCTCCGCCGCCCGTAACGTCCACGACGCCTTCCACGAGCACGGCGCCCGCGACGGGAACTCAGAGCGAGCCCAAGCAGTGAGTCACACAGCACGCCCGCTAACGGGCAAGCGAGTCGTCATTACAGGAGCGGCCAAGCGCATTGGCCGCTCGCTTGCGTTGGCCTTTGCAGATGCCGGTGCCGATGTCGCGATCACCTACCGCGGCTCGCAGCAGGAAGCCGAGCAGACGCTGGCTGATCTGCACCAGAGAGGCGTACGGGCGCTCGCGCTGAACTGCGACGTGCGTTCCGAAGTTAGTGTTCAGGCAGCAATCTCGAAGGTCACAGAGGATTGGGACGGTCTCGACATCCTGGTGAACAACGCGGGCGCGTTTGAGACAGCCGCGCTCGAAGACGTCACGGTGGAGCAGTGGGACGCGATGTTTGAAACGAACACGCGCGGCCCGTTCCTTGTCGCGAAGACCGCGTATCCGCTGCTGAAGGCAGCGCATGGCCGCATCGTGAACATCGGCTCACTCGGAGGGCTGCATCCGTGGGCCACACACGGCCACTACTGCACCTCGAAGGCCGCGCTGCACATGCTTTCGCAGACGATGGCGAAGGCATGGGCGCCGGAGATCAGCGTGAACTGCGTGGCTCCCGGCATGATCGTGAACGGCGAGGTCGACCCCGCGTACGAGCACTTCGCGCAGAAGACGCCGATGCGCCGGAACGGACGCGCAGAGGATGTTGCGGCTGCGGTGATTTTCTTTGCCATGGCGCCGCACTTCATCACCGGACAGTTGCTCGCGGTGGACGGCGGCCTCGGGCTCTAGTCGACGCCGATGCCAAGGAAGCGCTTCCACCATGGACGCGGGCCTTCCACGTAATCATCCACCATGTCATCGACATCGTAGTCGTCATCGAGGCCGAGCATGGGCATTTGCTCGGGCAGAGGCCTGGTCTCGAAGACGGCCTGCGGATTGTCGACGGTTAGCAGGGCCGCGTAGCGCTCGCTGACGTGGTGATCGACCCAGGCGCGGGCCTTCTTGAGGTTTGGCGGACGGCGCACGAGGTCGTGCGCATCGCTGGCGAGAAAGTGTACCCAGCGGCGTTCCAGCCACTCGTGCGAAAGCGTTGCGGCCTTCTTGCCCATGTCGCCCGTAACGGAGTTCGCAGTTACCTGCACGAGCAGGCCACCCTCTACCCAGGTCTTCAGGCGTGCGGGGTTCTCCTGAATCGCGGGGTTGCGCTCCGGATGGGTGAGGATCGGGGTGATGCCCGCGACGCGAAGGTCGTAGAGTGTGCGCTCGAACGAGGGCGGAATCAGGTTATCGGGCAGCTCGATCAGCAGGTACTCGCTGTTGTTGATCGTGTATTTACGCGGGTGGGCGAGTGCGTCCTGCACGTTGTCGTACGCGATGTGAAAGTCGCAGCCCTGGCCGAGTTGGAGCGCGATGCCTTCGGTCTGCAGCGCGGCACGCAGTTCGGCCATGCGGCTTGCGATCAGCTCCGGTTGGAAGCTGAACGCGGACGACGCATGGGGCGTGCACACCATGTGCGTTGTGCCGTTGGCGACGGCCATGCGCGCCATTTCCACAGAGGTCTCAAGGTTCGGTGAGCCGTCATCAAGGGCATGCAGAAGATGATTATGGATATCGAACATCGCTTCTTCGAGCCTAGCACTTCTCGATGACGAAAGCGTGAGGCAGCCTATTCGACAGCTGCCGCATCATACCGGCATAATCTGGTTCAGATTTACGGTCAGGAAACTTCTAGCCTCCTGCGTCGTATCATCAAGAGAGCATTTGTTCGCGGCGCACCGCCCGGGCCAGATTGCAAGGGAAGGAACCTTCAGGAAACTCATGACGGACACGAACACGACGAGCAAGCCGCGCGTTCTGGTTGCTGACGACGAACAGGTTATCGCCAACACACTCGCCATCATTCTCAATCAGGCAGGCTTTGAAGCCCGCGCCGTCTATAGCGGCGAAAAGGCGCTCGAGGCACTCGATTCTTTCCAGCCCGATATGCTCATCTCGGACGTCATCATGACCGGCATGACCGGCATTGAAGCGGCGATCCAGACGCGCACGAAGCTGCCGAACTGCAAAGTGCTGCTCTTCTCCGGACAGGCGGCAACGGCCGATCTGCTGGAGCGCGCACGCGCCCAGGGCCACGAGTTCGAGATTCTCGCCAAGCCGGTGCACCCCACCGACCTGCTGGCGAAGCTCCGCGCTTAGCCCTCACCACGAAACATGAAACGGCCTCTTCGGAGGCCGTTTTCTTTTGCGTTCGTGTTGGTCTGTCGTTGGCATCTCCCGCAGGGATCGTTGGCGGATGCTGCGCGCAGCCTCAAAGGCCCTGTCCTTCACGCCGCCGCAGCATCTCGCGTCGCTTCACTTCGATGAAGTACTCGTAGATGCTCTGCAACGTGGCGTACATCACGCCGGCACTGCCATCGAGCACCGCGCCGCGCACGAACATCATGTAGCACCACTTGATCACCGGTCGCCCCGGCAGCTTGTAGAAGATCGCCTTCTGCGCGCGACGGCGTTCGTGCAGGTCCTTCGCCGTGAACGCGGTCTTGAGCGACGCGTCGCTGGTCGCCATGCCCGCTGCAAGCAACTCGGCTTCGCTCGTCGAGTAGCGGTTGTGTTTGTCGATCCACTGCGCGATTCCTTTGGAGAAAGGGAAGTGATCGAGCGGCGCACTGAGGTCGCGAATCTCGCCATCGACCTCGGCGATTTCATTGATGTCGCGCACGTAGCGTACGCGGCCTACGCGGAAGAGCCGCAGATACAGGGGGGTCAACTGCGCGTGCTTCAGCCAGGTGCCCCACAGGAAATCGCGACGGCGGATGCGGAAGGCATCGACCGTGGGCAGCGCGCTGGGCAGCGCCGCGAAGATCTCGCTCGCAAGCTCTGCGGTCACGCGCTCGTCGGCGTCGAGCACCAGCACCCACGGATGCGCGAACGGCAGCGCCAGACCGGCGTTGCGCTGGCTGGCGTAGCCGTCGAAGCGGCGCACGGTGACCTTCGCACCGGCGGCTTCGGCGATCGCACGCGTCGCGTCGGTGGATTCGGAATCGAGCACGTGAACGTCATCAGAAAACGCGACCGACGCAAGGCACGTGGGCAGGTCCTGCTCTTCGTTGCGCGTAAGGATCAGGACGGAGATCATGCCGGCACGTCCGTCACGCGTACACGCTCGCGCACAGCCTGCGCGGGGTTGCCGGAGTAGACAGTCCACGGTTCCAGGTTCTTCGACGCGATGGAGCCGAGGCCGAGCACCGCGCCTTCGCCCACCTTCACGCCCGGCAAAACGGATGCGCGCGCACAGATCCACGCATAGGCACCGATCTCCATGCGGAACGACTGCAGCGGGAAGCGCGGGTCGTTGTAGTCATGCGTGGCACCGCAGATGTAAGCGCTCTGCGAGATGATCGCGTGCGAGCCTAGGTGCATCGGTGAAGGGTTGTAGAGTTCTACGCCGTCTCCTGCAGCCACGTGATCGGCGCAGACGAGGTTCCACGGAGCCCAGACCTTGCAGGCGGGGTAGAAGTGGCAGTCTGGTCCCAGCGTTGCGCCGAAGAGTCGCAGCAGCATCGCGCGCCACGCATGAAAGGGGCGCGGCGAAAGGCGAAAGAGCAGCAGCCAGACGATGTTCCACACCAGCCGCCGCAAGCGGTTCGATAGCGGAAACGCCGCCTGAGTGTAGGCGTCTTCGGTCTGGGGCATGTGTTCTGCGGTGTTGTAATCGCTCTGCCGGGGCATGTCCTAGAGTGTAGCGGGTTAGCGCCGTCTGTCTGCGCGGATGCGCTCGAAAACCTGCAGGATCGGCCCGGTGTTGCGGCGCATATCGTAGCGTTTGGCGAAGGTTCGCAGGGCTTGCTCGCCCATCGCTGCGCGGTCGCTTTCGTTGAGCGTCAGCCACCGCTTGAGCAGTGAGCTCACGCCTTCCACCGTGTCTTTGCCGACAAGGCCTGCGCCGTCAGCTTCAATCTCAGGCGAGATGTTCACCGGCTCTGTAATAAGCACAGGACGCGCTGCGGCGAGCGCTTCGACGACAGCGATGCCGAAGTTCTCCTGATGCGATGGCAGCACGAACGCATCGCTCGCGTGGAAGGCTCCCCACTTGGCATCGCCTTGCAGCATGCCCGGCCAGTGAACGCGAGCTGCAACGTCAGCGGGTAATGCCGAGCGCAGACCTTGCGCCCACTCATCGTCTGCACCTGGGCCAGCCATCACGAGATGAATATCGCTTTGCCGCAAGGTGAACGCCTTCAGCAGCAGGTCCGCACCCTTCTTCGGGTGGATGCGGCCAAGATAAAGCATGAAGCGCTGGCCGCGCACTTCGGGGCATCGTGCGTAGAACGCATCCAGCTGCGCTTCACTGCGAGGCGGGGCGGCGATCGAACCGAGCGGCGCAATCTCAGCACGCCAGCGATAGAGCAACGGGAAGCTCTCTGCGGCGAGCTTCTCTTCGAGCTCAGTCGTAAAGAGCACACGCGAGGCCTTGCGCAGGTTCCAGTACTCGGCGAGCAGCCAGAACAGCCATTTCTTCAGGTGCTTCATCGGGAACGTGCGCTTGAAGTAGGAGTCCAACATGCCGTGCGGGAAGACCACGTACGGCACGTGCCCGCTGAACGCCTTACGCGCGGCGATGCCGGTGTACTCCCACAAGCCGTGCACGATGACGCCATCGAAGCGTGAGCGGTTCGCCTTGAGCCAGGGCACGAGCTTCGGCGCATACCAACCGCCGCTGCCCGCACCGTGCGCGGGCACAGGGTACTCCGCGAGGAAGGGCGCATCCGGCAGGTCGGTGGTGACGACCTCGCTGGTGTAGCCTTCCGGCTGGAAGTCGATGAGCATCCGCATCGCCGTTTGCGGGCCGCCCGCGCGCGGGTCCAGCGTGCCGATGATATGCAGAATATGCATCAGGCGATCAGCTTGCGGGTGGTGTGGGCCAACGCGGCGCGAAGGCCAGCGACGTCTTCTTCGAAGCTCCACGTCGTCATGCGCAGACGCGCGGCTTCACCCATCTGGCGGGGCGTGTCCGGGGTGGCGAAGACGCGAGCGAGCGACTCGGTGAGCGCGTCGACATCACCGACAGGGTAGACGCAGCCTTCGACGCCATCCGCGACGAGATCGAGGGCAGAGCCTACGTCGGTGGAGACGATCACCGGGCAGCCCGAGGCCATCGACTCATTGACGATCAGGCCCCAGGGCTCGTGTCGCGAGGGCAGTACGAAGACCGAACTCATCGCGAAGAATGCAGGGAGCTCAGACTGATTGCGGAAGCCGGCGAAGCGCACATCGGCGTCGAGGCCCAGCGCGGCAACCTGCTGATGCAGATTCTTGCGCTCCTCGCCGTCGCCCACGATGACGAGGTACGGTTTCGGCTCGCTCGCCGTCCGTTTCGACACGAAGCGTGCATACGCTTCTACGAGATGATTCGCGTGCTTGCGTTCCTGCAGCTTCGACGCGAAGAGCACGACCGGGCGATCGGCTTCCAGTTGCAGCTCTGCACGCAGCTTGGCGAGGTTCGGCGTCGCGGCGATCGCACGTTGCGCGAAGTAGCTATTGTCCACCGCGTAAGGGAAGAGGAACTGCGGGACGCTGTCGCCCCAGTAGTGACGCCAGTACTGGGCATTGTGCGTGCCGATCGGCAGCACACCCGCAACGCCACGACCCAGAAGGTCAAAGAACATCTTCTTCAGCGCGAGCTTCAGCGGCGAGCGTGCACGGTCCGCGAGCCAGCTTTCCGCGCGCAGCAGCACCGGAATGCCTAGCGCATTCGCCGCCATGATGGCGCGTAGCGCATTGACGGACGCATATCCATGCACCCACAGCGCATCGAAGCGAGGCGAGCCATCGGCGTTCTGCAGGCCGTGCACCAGGCTTAGTGAGATCGGCGTCGTCGAAGAGACGCCGCCCTTGTCGTGAATCGGCTTCAGGAACTCGTGCTTGTAGCCATCAAGCAACGGTACGTCCCACTCCACGGCGACACCGAAGCCCTCGTCCTTGTAGGAACGGACAGAGAAGTCCGAGCCGAAGAGCACGGTGAGGTCGATGTCCGGCTCCTGCGAGATGCGGCGCAGGAGCGGAGCCTGATACTGAATCGGATGCGAGACGTAGTAGCCGAGGCGAACCGCAGGGCGATCGGCCAGCGGTTGCTGAGGTTGTTCAGCAGCGTGACTCATGCGTTCCTAACGTGTAACCGAGAGCAGTGAAATGGCCAATGAGGCAGCTGAGACGATCGCGTTGACGGTGCCGTTCGAGAAGACCATCTTCGCGCCGCTCGTCGGCAGGAAGACGATGTCGTCTGCCTGCAAAATCGGATCAGCTTCCTTGCCGTAGAGGACCTTCTTGATATCGAGAACGACGACGGTGCGCTTTCCATTGATCGTGCGGATCAGATGCAGATCGTCGTACTTCGCCACGGTCGGGTCAGGGCCACCCGAGAGCGCAGCGGCTTCCATCAGCGTCATTTGGTGGTTGCCGGTCAGTGTCAACATGCCTTGCTGCCTGAACGCGCCAACCACGTAGACGATGCCTTCGCGGTTGATGAAGACGCTGTCGCCGGGCATCACGGGGATATTGGCTGCGGGGCTCGTGTAGGGATTATCACCCATGTTGATCACGAGCGGAGCGGAGGCGCCTGCACGATTGATGGTGACGATGTGGCTCGCCGTCGGCGGCAGACCGCCTGCCGCGATGATCACGTCGATCAGGCGGCGGTTGCTGAGTACCGGCACGACGGAGTTCACTTCGCCATAGACCGTGGCGTTAGAGGTCGGGCTTTCGAGCAGGTTGATCGAAACTTCCGGACTGCGGAAAAGCTGCGCCTCGACAAAGCGATGCGCGAGGAAGGTTTCAGCGTCCTGGATCGACATCCCCGAAATTTGCTCAGAGCCCAGCAAGGGAAGCTTCACTCGCGAAGCTTCATCAACGCGCGCCGTTGTCTGGTACGCCACTCCGTAGATCGATACCGTGATGAGATCGCCGGGAACAAGATGATAAGCCGACGGCGACGGATAAAGCAGGGCCTTGTCCGTCGTGGGGATGAGCAGGCCGCCCGTCTCGGAGCCCGAGCGCTGCAGGCTGCCGGGCATCTGCCCGAGGGAGCGTCCCTGCGTCTGCTGCGGCTGATTGTTCCAGGTGGAGGGCGAAGTCAGAGGACTCTGAGCCGAAGCTGTCACTACGCCAAGCAGCAGGCATAGGGTGGCGGACATCCACTGGAGAAGTCGATTCAGCTTCATCGCGAGCTTCCTTTCGTGGAGCCGTTGTCCTTGCTCGCATCCGAGCGAGCGTCCCAGCTCTTCTGCTCCAGACCGCCGGAGCCGTAGGTGGTGTAGCCGGAGTAACCGTAGTAGGAGTAATACTCCGGCGAGTTCGTGTCGACTGCGTTGAGCGCGATGCCGGCCACGCGCGCGCCAGCACGCTGGAGCATCTCGCGGCCGCGGCGTACGGACTGGCGCGTGCTCTTGCCGTAGCGCACCATCAGCACGACCGTGTCTACTTCGCGGGCGAGAATCTGCGAGTCGGTCACAGAAAGCAACGGCGGAGAGTCGATGATGATGTGCGTGTACTTCTGGCGAGCCTCTAGCAGCAGCTGACGCATATCTTCCGAACCCAGCATCTCTTGCGGGAACGGCGGCACCGGCCCGGAGACCAGCACGTCGAGTGTCGGGATTTCGGGCAGGTTTTGGATGACGCTTTCAAGATCAGCCGAACCCGAGAGGATCGACGTCAGGCCCTTCTTGCCATTCAGCCCGAGGCGATGATGAATGCTGGGACGGCGAAGGTCGGCATCGATCAACAGCACGCGCATGTCGCGCTGCGCAAGCACACAGGCGAGGTTCATCGCCGCAGTGGTCTTGCCTTCGTTGGGAATCGAGCTGGTGACGAGGATGACCTGCGGCTCACTGCCCGGCGTGGAGAGCAGCAGCGACGTGCGCAGCGCGCGGAACGACTCAGCGAACTGGCTTCGCGGCGCATTGAGCAGCGCGAGATTCCGCTGTGCCACCGTGAGCGTTGCGCCTTCGGCGATACGGCGCGCGCGGGGAATCAGAGCGAGTGATGGAAGGCCGGAGATCTGCTCCAGTTCGCTCACGGTATGGATGCCGGTATCGAGCGCGTCGACGATGAAGGCGATGATCAGGCCGAGCAGGGTCGCTACGACGAAGTTCACCATCATGATCGTGCTGCGCGGCTGCATCGACGGCATGACGGGCGGGGTCGCGTAGTCGACGATGTCGATTTCAGTAGCTTCCAGGCCCGCTGTAATACCAGCGGAACGAAGCTGATTCTGCAGGCTGTCGTACAGCGTGCGGCTGGACTCGAAGTCGCGCTGTAGCAGGGTGTACTGCAGCAGGTCGTCGCGCAGGCGGTAAGCGTCGGCTTTCTCGTCTTCCAGCGCGGAGCGTGTGCCGCCCTCTTCCGCACGCGCAGCAGCGAACTCTTCGCGGGCTTGCGTCAGCAGACGGTTCTGCTCGACATTGATCTGCTTGTTGAGTTCGTTGACCTCACGCTGGATCGCTTCGACCTCGGGGTGCTTGGGGCCGTACTGCTGCGAGAGTTCGGCAAGCTTTACCAGCTCGCCTTCGCGCTGTGCACGCAGTGCTGAAAGCGCCGAAGCTCCGGTGAGCCTGCTGGCGTCGATGCTCGCGTCCAGTGCGCCGGGATCCATGTTGCGCAGAATGCTATAGCGCGAGCCCGAGAGGATGCGGTGCACCTCAGCCTCGCCGACGGCCTTCGTCAGCGTGTCGAGGTTGCTGGTGATCTGGTTCTTGGTCGGGTCGAATCCCAGTACGCCGATGCGCTTGCCGAGTTCGATGACCTTCGCCTGCGAATCTTCGACCTTCTGCTTCAGGTCGTCGAGCTGACCGGAGAGGAAGGAGGACGCGCGCTTCGTGGCGTCGAAGCGGGTCTGCATGTTGCGGTGAATGTAATCCGTCATCAGACGGTTGACGATGTCGGCCGAAAGCTTCGCGCTGCCCGTGCGGCTCGTGACGGTAATGATGTCGGTCTTCTGCAGTGCGGAAATATTGAGCGTGCCGTTGAGCATCGCCACGACCTGCGCCTGCACGAGGGGGTCATCCACGCTACGGTGCGGCATGGTGCCCTTGGCGCCCCAGAAATCGGGGTTGTTCGCCAGATCGAGGTCGCGCGCCACGCTGAGCAGCAGCGTGTGGCTCTGCAGAATCGCAATCTGCGTCTGCGTCGAGGAACTGAGATCTGATCCGCCGAAGCCTGCGCCACGACCGGCCGCGGAGGCCTGACGCAAGGCGCTCGAAGATCCACCGCCGATCTCCAGCGAACCGACAGCCTCATAGAGGCGCGGCTGGCGGTGATAGCGCACCAGGCCGAGCAAAATACCGCCGAGGCAGAACGCAAGAATGATCCACTTGCGCTTACGCAGCGTGGTCAACGCATCAAGCAGCCCCGACTCTTTTGCGGTCTGCGGTGCGTGCGACGCATTGGGCGGCGGCGTGGCGGAACCAGCCGCGTGTGACTCAAAAGGATCCTGGATCATCGCCACCAGTTTACGCGAGAACGTTTCGACACACTACGCAGTATTGCCATTTCGCAGTAGCCTATAGGAAAGCCGTCTTTCATCCGGCGAAAAGAGTAGTGGGAGCTTCATGAGCAAGTCCATCAAAATTGCAGTTGTAGGCTCGGGATACGTTGGTCTGGTGGCGGCTGTCTGCTTTGCCGAACTAGGTCACCAGGTGATTTGCGTCGATAACGATCAGCGCAAAGTAGACGCCCTGCGCGGCGGTGACACGCTCATCCACGAAGAGCATCTTCCTGAATTGCTGGCTCGGCATGGCAACAAAGGCGTGGTCTTCACCACGGATCTCGCCGAAGCGACTGCGCAGGCTGCAGCGATCTTCATCGCCGTCGGCACCCCGCAGTCCGAAACCGGTGATGCCGACCTCTCGTACGTGGAAGCCGTCGCGAGCGAGATTGCGCGCCACGTCGACAGCTATAAGGTCATCGTGGAAAAGAGCACGGTGCCGGTCTACACGAACGAGTGGATTCGTCGCGTCATCGAACGTAACGGCGTCTCGCGCGAGATGTTCGATGTCGTTTCAAACCCTGAGTTCCTGCGCGAAGGTACTGCCGTCGAAGACTTCCTGCATCCGGACCGCATCGTCGTCGGTGCGGACTCAGAACGCGCTGCAAAGGTGCTCGGCGATATCTATTCGCCGCTGACTGAAGGCACGTACTATAAGACCGCCGAGCCGATCCCCGGCATCTGCACGGAAGATGCTCCGGCTCCGATCCTCTTCACCTCGACCAAGAGCGCCGAGATCATCAAGCACGCCTCGAACGCGTTCCTGGCCGTGAAGATCTCGTTCATCAACGCGGTCTCGAACCTCTGTGAGGCGGCAGACGCGAACGTCGAGCAGGTGTCGCGCGGCATCGGTCTGGACTCCCGCATTGGGCCCAAGTTCCTGCGTCCGGGCATCGGCTACGGCGGTTCGTGCTTCCCGAAGGACGTTGCGGCTTTCCGTTCGGTGGCCGAGCAGATGGGTGTTGACTTCAACCTGCTGACCGAGGTGGAACGCATCAATGCGACGCAGAAGAAGCGCTTTCTCGCGAAGGTGCGCTCGGCCCTGTGGACGCTGCGTGGCAAGCGCCTCGCGGTCCTCGGCCTTGCGTTCAAGGGCGAGACCGACGACATTCGCGAGAGCCCGGCGATCGACCTCTGCGAAATGCTGCTTGGCGAAGGCTGCCAGCTCGTGGCCTACGATCCCGCAGCGATCGAGCGCGCCAAGCTCGAGCTTCCTCCCTCGGCGCAGATGCAATACGCTGACAGCGTCGAAGGCGCGGCCAAGGACGCGGATGCGCTGCTGGTGCTGACCGACTGGGCTGAGTTCAAGTCCATCGACCTCGAGATGCTGCAGCGCACGCTGCGTTATCCGATCGTGATCGACGGTCGCAATATGTTCGACCCGAAGACGATGTCCGAAGCTGGGTTCACGTATCTGAGCGTCGGCCGTCCGGTCGCCAACCCTGCGCGCGAAGTCGTCAAGGCCTAGGGCAGCACTCCGAAAGGGAAGCGTTTGAGCAACAAGTTGATTCTCGTTACCGGTGCGGCCGGGTTCCTCGGCTCGCACCTTACTGACGCCCTGCTCGCCGAAGGCCATGACGTCCTCGGCGTCGATAACCTCGCGACCGGCAAGCTCGATAACCTCGCCCACCTGAAGGGCGAGTCGCGCTTCCGCTTCGAGCAGAAAGACATCTGCGAGCCGTTCGATTTCGGCCACGTCGATTACGTCTTCAACCTCGCTTCACCTGCCAGCCCCGTGGACTACTATCGTCTCGGTATCGAGACGCTGCTGGTCGGTTCGGCGGGCACGATCAACACACTGGAAGTGGCGAAGAAGTACGGCGCGGGCTACCTGCACGCGTCCACCTCAGAGTGCTACGGCGATCCCGAAGTGCATCCTCAGGTGGAGAGCTACTGGGGCAACGTGAACCCGATCGGTCCGCGCTCGGTGTACGACGAAGCCAAGCGCTTCTCTGAGGCCGCTGTGACGGCGTACAACCGCTATCACCACGTCAACACGCACCTCGTCCGCATCTTCAACACCTACGGTCCTCGTCTACAGGCCAACGATGGCCGTGTGATCTCGAACTTCATGATGCAGGCACTGCGCGGTGTGCCGTTGACCATCTACGGTGACGGCAAGCAGACGCGTTCCTTCTGCTATGTCTCGGACCTCATCGCTGGCATTCTGGCTCTGTCGAAGTCCGACGAGCATCTGCCGACGAACATCGGCAACCCCGGTGAGTTCACGATGATTGAGTGCGCGCAGGAAGTGCTGGCGCTCACCGGCTCAAAGAGCGAACTCACCTTCCAGCCGCTGCCGCAGGATGACCCCAAGCAGCGCAAGCCGGACATCACCAAGGCGAAGAGCCTGCTCGGCTGGGAGCCGAAGGTTCCTCTGCGTGAAGGCCTCGCGAAGTCGCTCGATTACTTCAAGGCCTGCGTCGCTGCGGAGAAGTAATCGTTCATCCATAAAGAAAAGGCCCGCACTCCTTGAGTGCGGGCCTTTTCCGTTGCGGTGCTTACTTGCCGTTGAGCTTGGCATTCGCAGGGGGCGAATGCCGCAGCTTCGGATACCAGGTCAACTGACCGACGACAACCACGTTGTTCTGCGGCGTCGCCTTGTACAGCGGGATGTTCGTGGACACCAGCGGATTGCCGACGTCGGGAACGGAGTAAACCGGCGCTACCCAACGCTCATACTGCATCCAGGCGTCCAGTTCGAGGTTGCGGCCGAATCGCTTCACGCCTTCCACCTTGAACTGGTTCTGCGTGGTGCCGCCTGCGATAAAGTCCTTCGGCGTCTTCTTATGCATGTACTCCACCTGCACAAACTCATCGGGGGAGAGGTGATAGGTGAGCCACGCCTGCCCGGCCTTGGCTTCACGTCCTACCCAGTCGCCCATGATGAAGCCCTTGTTCGTGTAGCCCTGTAGCTGCACGACCTCGCGGTAGTTGAACTGTCCGCCGATCGACCTCAGGGTAGAAGTGTCTGTCGAGGACGCTTCCACGCGGAGGTCGAGCTTGGGTATACCGGGCACGTGCGAAAGGTAGATGCCAGGACGATACGCCGCGCGACGAGGAGCGCTCGGCGGCGTCACGTCGTCATGCACGATCGAATCGGTGTACAGCGTGACGGAGTGCGTCAGGAACGGCAGGCGCCACGAGAAGCTGAAGTCTGAGAAGCGCGCGCCAGGATCGTCGCGGCTGTACTTGTTCTGCGCCGTGCCCGTGTCGTCGAAGCTGAAGAAGCTATTGAGGAACGTATGCAGAGTGATCGGCGTGTGGCCGTGGCCGCCCCAGATGACGCTGCGCTGGAAGCCGAACTCGAAGTTCGAGGTTGGGCGGAAGCTGAACATCTCCGAATGGATCCACGGCTCGTTGGGCGAGGTATGGCCCTTCAACGAGCCGACGAAGAAGTCATAGCGCAGCGGACCGAGCACACGCTTCACCAGTGGGATATACAGCGGCTCCACGCGATTGATGCGGAACGAGTAGATGTTTTCGGCGTTGTTCGACCACGCCATCGCTCCGCCCATGCCGGGTCCGAGCCAGGCGTCTGACTTGCCGCCGGAAATTTCGTGACCCAGCACATGGAACGACACGACGGCTTCCTGCAGGCGGAAGGCGCTGACGCGACCGGTGTTCAGGTAAGGAATCGTGTCCTGCGTATAGTTCGTCGGCATCGGCGGATTCGTGATCAAGTCCACGCCGCTGAGTTGGTTGGCCACCGCGTAGCTATAGCCGGCCCACGAAGGAGCGTACTGGTACTCGCCGCGAACCTGCAGCGAGAAGCGCCACCACTCGTTCGTCGAAGAGAAGCCGGTGAAGTTGTTGAAGCCCTGGCTGTAAGGGCGACCGTAGTCGTTCATCAACGTCTGGCCAAGGTGGAAGCTGTCCTTCAGCGTGAGGCCGCTGACGCCTTGCAGGCGCGTATAGAACTGATCGGCACCGTAGACGGCGTTCCAGCGGTCGCGGCCTTCCGTCTCGTCCTGCAGATAAGTCTTGAGGCGCGCGAGAATGCCCATCGCCTCTTCGTTCTGGTCGCCCACAACGCGGGGTTCGGTCTGCTGCAGCATGTGCAGCAACGCGCGGCGCGTCCATGGACGCATCGCGATAAACGCGGTGTCCAGATAGCCCATGGAGTAAAGCCGCATCGCCATCGGGTAAATCTGCGAGTCCACGTTGATGTAGGTGCTGCCAAGAGCATCGTGATGGCTCTCAACTACCGGGGCATACGCAGGCACAGCCGCCTGAGTGTAGGCAGGCAAAGGCTGCGTAGGAACCGTCTGCACCTCAGGATGCGGGCTGACCGGTTTCTTCTCGGGGGCCTGATACGCAGGAAGTGCCGGTGTGGGCGGTTGCGTCGAGTTGCTCACGGGCACCGAGGGAAAGGTATCGGTCGGTGTCGCGGGCGCGGAGTTCTGCGCAAAAGAAGGAGCGGCCGCCAGAAGGGCGGTTCCGCAGAGCAACGCGTAGCGATTTCGCCGCAAGCCCGAGAAACGAGAAGAAAACATAGCTCCAGTGTACCCGCGAGCGGTGGCGTTCAGGCGCGAGTGACGTTTACGTCGTTGGATGCAGAATCGCAGGCGACGTGGAGGTTTTAGTTCTCGAGAGGAATGTTTCTGGCTGAAAGATAGCGGCGCAGGCGCGCTACAGGTCGCTGCGATGCGGTGAGCTTCGCAGACTTTGAAACCACGGCCCAGATGGTCGATGCGCCCAGTCCTGTTCGCGCACGCAGAGCACTCTCCTGCATCGCGCGATACATCGCCACGGCATCATCGCCGTCAACGGTCAGCACCGGCATCTTGATCTTGCGCACGAACGCGTCAAACGTCGGCCACTGCAACGTGTCCTTCGTGCGCTTCACGTCCGCGCCGATGGGGTCAATGATGCAGAGCACGAACGGCAGACGTTCTTCCTGCGCGAGCGTCAGAGCTTCCTTCCAACCGGTCGCCTTATCGCCTGCCTGCGTGTAGGCAAGCGTGATGTGCTCGCCGCAAAGCTGTTGTCCACGCGCAGTCGCCGCAGCGTACTGCAGACGTGTCGCCTCATCACTCTTGGCCGCAGGGTGCTTCACCGGCGGAGCCAGCAGCGATGCAGGAATGTCCTTGGCTGCGTGCGAAAGATAGTCACCCTTGTCGAGTTGCATCGTCGTCGCGGCGAGTACGGCTTCGCGATGAAACGTGGTGCGCTGCTTCTTTTCGAGCACGCGTGCGCGCTCCAGTGTGGAGTAAAGCTCCTGGAGCTTGCGATGAGGAAGCAGCGGATTTTCAGCCAAAGGGAACAGACTCCTGACAGGGTGTTCAGCCTAGAGTACACGGAATCGCGCCAAGGAAAAGGCCGCTCGTGATGAGCGGCCTTCCTTGTTTCGTTGGGAAGCGATTATGCCTTCGCAGCGCCAGCCCACTCGGTGTTCACGCCGAGCTCCGCAAACGCCTTCTCGGCAACCTTCGCCTTCACCGAGCCTTCGCGCACGAGCTTGGAAAGCGTTGCGGCGACGATCGACGGCGCATCCACCTCGAAGTGACGGCGCAGGTGCTCGCGGTTGTCCGAGCGGCCGAAGCCGTCGGTGCCCAGCGTCACGAGACGCTGACCGAGCCACGGCGAAAGACCATCCGGCAGGGACTTCATGTAGTCGCTCGCCGCGATGATCGAACCCTTCGCCTCGGCGAGTGCTTCGACGATATAGGGCTTCTTCTCCGGCTGCGTCGGGTGCAGGCGGTTCCAGCGCTCTACCTCGAGCGCATCGCGACGAAGCTCGGTGTAGCTCGTCACCGACCACACATCGGCGTGCACGTCGTACTTCTCGGCGAGAATCTCCTGCGCCTTCACGACCTCGTTGAGGATCGGGCCAGCGCCGAAGAGCTGGATCGTTGCAGGCTTCGCCGCCGATTTGTACTTGTAGATGCCGCGCAGAATGCCTTCGCGGACCTTGCCATTCGCGTCCTCGGGCATCGCCGGGTTCACGTAGTCCTCGTTGTACATGGTGATGTAGTAGAAGACGTTTTCGTTCTGCTCGTACATGCGCTTGATGCCGTCCTGCACGATGACCGCGAGTTCGTAGACGAACGCAGGATCATATGTCACGCAGGTCGGGATCGTGCCAGCGAGCACATGCGAGTGGCCGTCCTGGTGCTGCAGACCCTCGCCGAGCATCGTCGTACGGCCGGCGGTGCCTCCCATCAGGAAGCCCTTGCCGCGCGAGTCCGCAAACGCCCACGCCATGTCACCGATGCGCTGGAAGCCGAACATCGAGTAGTAGAGGTAGAACGGCACCATCGGGATCTTGTAGTTGGTATACGCCGTGCCGGCAGCGGTGAAGCTGGCCATGGAACCCGCCTCGGTGATGCCTTCCTCGAGGATCTGGCCGTTCTTCTTCTCGTTGTAGCCGAGCAGCATGTCCGCATCGTGCGGCACGTACTTCTGACCTTCCGGCGCATAGATGCCGACGGCCTTCATCACGCTTTCGAAACCGAAGGTACGGCCTTCGTCGGGGATGATCGGCACAATCAGCTTGCCCATCTCGGGGTGCTTCAACATGCCGTTCAGCATGTTCACGAAGCCCATCGTCGTCGAGATCGCACGGCCGTTCGAACCACCGAGCCAGCTCTTGAAGAATTCGAGCTCCGGCGCCTTGAAGTTCACGGCAGGCACTTCGCGCTTCGGCAGATAACCACCGAGTTCCGCGCGACGCTCCTGCAGATACTGGATCGCCGCGTCGTTCGAGTCCGGGCGATAGAAGTCGGCATTCTCCGCTGCCTGTGCGGGCAGGGGAATGTTGAAGCGCTCGACGAAAAGCTTCATATCGCCGTCGCTCAGCTTCTTCTCCGAGTGCGTCGCGTTGCGCGACTGCGCCGAAGGCAGGCCGTAGCCCTTCACCGTGTGTGCCAGGATGACCGTCGGTCCACCGACGTGCTCCATCGCACGCTTGTAGGCGTTGTAGATCTTCTTCGGATCATGTCCGCCGCGGTGCAGGTTCGCAAGCTCCTCGTCGGTCTTGTCTTCCACGAGCTTCAGCAACTCGGGGTACTTGCCGAAGAACTCCTTGCGAAGGTATGAGCCGTCCTTGGCCTTGAAGCGCTGGTAGTCGCCGTCGACGCACTCTTCCATGCGCTTGAGCAGCAGGCCGGTGTGGTCGCGGGCGAAGAGCTCATCCCAATCCGAACCCCACAGGACCTTGATGACGTTCCAGTTCGCGCCGCGGAAGGTCGCTTCGAGTTCATCGATGATGCGCGCATTGCCGCGCACCGGGCCGTCGAGGCGCTGCAGGTTGCAGTTGACGACAAAGATCAGGTTGTCGAGCTTCTCGCGCGAGCCGAGCGAGATAGCGCCGAGCGTGTCGACCTCATCCGTTTCGCCGTCGCCGAGGAAGCCCCAGATCTTGCGGTCGGTCTTTTCGATCAGGCCACGGTTCTCGAGGTAGCGCATGAAGCGCGCCTGATAGATCGCGTTCAGCGGGCCAATACCCATAGACACGGTGGGGAACTGCCAGAAGTCCTGCATCAGCCACGGGTGCGGATACGAGCTGAGGCCCGGGGTGTCGCGCAGTTCGTGGCGGAAGTTCTTCAGGCGGTCTTCTTCGAAGCGGCCTTCGAGGAACGCGCGCGAGTACACGCCCGGCGAAGCGTGGCCCTGGAAGTAGATGAAGTCACCGGGCTGGTCGCCAGCGGCAGTGGTGTATTTGGCGCGGAAGAAGTGATTGAAGCCCACTTCGAGCAACGTGCACTGCGAGGAGTACGTGGAGATGTGTCCGCCAATGCCGGCGTCGTACTTGTTCTGCTTATGCACCATCGCCATGGCGTTCCAGCGGAGCAGGGCCTCGATGCGGCTCTCCTTTTCGCGGTCGCCGGGATAGGCCACTTCGTCGTGCGCGGGAATGGTGTTGACGTAGGGCGTGACCACATCGCCGGGAGCCGGTACGCCTGCTTCGCGAGCTCGCGAACGCAGCGACAACAGAAGCTCAGCGGCCTGTTCCCAATCGTGCGCGACGACCTCGTCAAACGCCTCGATCCATTCCTGTACTTCTGCGGTCAGGTCCTTCTTTACGGCTTCGTCCAGTGCTGCCATGCGGGGTGACTCCAATCTCCGGGGAGGTATGCAATTTCGCTCTACAAGGATAAATGCGCCTTATGACCTCTGACCAGTCGCAGGAACTTTCCCTGTCGAAAAACGAACGGCGCAGCTCGTGGCTGCGCCGTTCGGTCCCCGTTGCAGGAGCTCAACAATGGCTGGTTAGGGACGCGTCGCCAGGCTGCTGGCTGCCGTCGTCCCGAAGGTCGTGGGCAGGCCTGCTGCGATTGGCGTAACTTCAGGAGCGCCGGCTCCGAGCAACATCGTCAAACCATAGGAGCCAGCGGAGTTGGCGACCCATACGTTGCCCGAACCGTCGGTGGCGACGGCTACCGGTGTGGCAAAGTAACTGCTCGAGCTGCTGACACCGCTATATCCCAGTGATCCAGTGACGCCGGTAGGCAGAGCCGTCTCGGAGATCACTGTGCCTGCGGCGCTAAGCTCGGACAGCGTATTGGTGTTGTTGGTGAGCCAGACATTGGCGTCACCATCGAGGTTGATGGCCGTCGGTGCGGAGATGCCACCGCCGGTGTACGGCGTTCCGGTGAAGGTTGCTGTGCTGGTAATGCCGGTGCGTGTGATCTTGACCGCTGCGTTCGAGAAGCTGTCAGAGAACCAGGCATTGCCCGCGCTATCAATGGCTTCTGCGGTCACGGTATAGAGGTTGGAGTTGGTCTTGAAGGTGGAGACGTTCGCGACCGAGGTGTTCCATGTCGTATATCCGTCGCCCGTCAGGCCGACGGTCGTAGTGTTTGCCGCGTTGCCGTAACCTGCACCATCCACCGCCACCGTGATGGGACCGGAGAGGAGGCCGGCAGCGGAGGTCAGGAAGGTGTTTGCCGTGGGGTTATAACGACCGAGCACCGAACCCGCCCACCAGATATTGCCGGCACCGTCGATCGCCATGCCTCCGATACCTGCGGCGGTGGAGTTACTCGTGTTCGTCAATGCCGCTCCAACAGAACTGAACTTACTCAGATAAGTTCCTGTAGCAGCGCCAAGGAGTGTGGTCTGCGAACCTACCCAGACGTTGCCCGACTTATCAATCGCAAGATGGCGGTTGGTCTGCATTCCATTGCCCGTGAAAGGTGATCCGGTGAGGGAGCTGCCTTGAGGAGTTACAGCGTAGAGCGAACTTGCTGTTACCGCCCACGTGTTACCGCTGGCGTCGACCGCAAGATCAAGCGCTGCAGGAACGTTTGAGTACTTCACGCCGATCGTGTAATCGTTCGGGACCACGGTCAACGCGCCGGAGAACGGTGCGGTGGCCGGGATAAGGTTGAAGAGCTTCGTCTGGTTCACGCCCGGATGATGAGCGATGTTGATTGCAGCGGTAGCCGTATCCGTGGGGACCGTGCCGCCGGTGG
Source organism: Granulicella cerasi (assembly GCF_025685575.1). Taxonomy (NCBI): domain Bacteria; kingdom Pseudomonadati; phylum Acidobacteriota; class Terriglobia; order Terriglobales; family Acidobacteriaceae; genus Granulicella; species Granulicella cerasi. The sequence goes on along the minus strand of NZ_JAGSYD010000003.1, from coordinate 176,391 downwards.
TGCCGGTGGACGTCGCCGTCGAAAACAGCGTGGCGCAGTTCGTGGAAGCCACCGTCGAAGTGTTGATGCAGGCCGCCAGGATGTTAGCCAGCGTGTAGATCATCGGAGCGGGAACAACGCTGCTCGTCGTCGAGGCTGCCGTGGTGTAAGGCAGGCCTGTACCAATGTTCATCAGGTTCGCCACGTTCGCGATCGCGTTGGCTACACCCTTTTGAGCAAGCGTAGAGCCTGAGGACGAGATATGCGTCGCATCGGTGGCGTAACCCGCGAGAGCGTATGCCGTAAGAACGGTGGATACCTCATTCACGTAGAGGAAAGGCACCTGCGAGGCGAAACTGCCGCTGCTGGGGCACACGCCCAGCGCACCGAGCAGGCCGATGCCCGTGTTGGTGTTCACCGAGTCAGAGCTTCCGCCCACGATGTACACGTACACCGAGCTGCCTGAGGTGCAGGAATACAGGTTCGTAAGTGTGAAGTAACCGTCAGGGCCGGAAGTAACATAGTTGTTACTTCCATTTGTAAGAACGGAGACCGACGCACCGCCAGCGCCGCTGGTTCCTACCTGGTAGACGTAGACTTTTGCGCCGGTAACGGGCTGTTGGCCACCAAAGACGGTGCCGCGGATGCCTTCCATAGATACAGCATGGCTATCAGTGCTGGTGGAAGGATCGAAGGAGGAGGAGCAGCCAGTCAGCGTGGCCGCAGCCAAGAGCAAGGACAGGGACAGGCAAGTAAAACGCAACGGGAACGCCATAAGTCACCCTTTCGTTCGGGAATTGAGTTACCGAACTTCAGTTGTGGGCAAGCGTAGCAGTTACCTATGGCGTGGTTAGTAACACGAAGGTGGTGATATCACCGAACGGTTGGTTCAAAACCGCTGTTTTTTGATTCCCCGCGATGGAGTTACATTCTTCGTGTAACTAGACAAACAAAAAAGGCACTACGTTTCCCGTAGTGCCTCATCGGATTTCCGCTGAGAATCTTTAAGTCGAGTAATCCGCGTTGATAGAAACGTATTCGTGCGTCAGGTCACAGGTGAGGAAGTGAGTTGCTGCGTCGCCCGCGCCAAGATCGATTGCGATGGTGAAATTACGGGCGCTCATGACCTCGTGGCAAGCAGCCTCGTCATAGCTGACTGCCCGCGTTCCACGGTCAAATACCAGCAATCCCCCAATGAAAATGGTGACTTGGGAAGCATCGAAGGGCACGCCTGCCTTACCCGCGCCAGAGAGCAAGCGCCCCCAGTTCGGGTCGGCCGAGCTCCAGGCGGTCTTGCAGAGCGGCGAGTTGGCGATGGATTTAGCGATGACGCGAGCGTCTTCCTTGGTTGCCGCACCGGAAATCTCAAGGCGAACGACGTGGGTAACACCCTCGCCGTCGTCGACAATCTGATAAGCCAGCGATTGGGTAACTTCTGTAAGTGCTGCTGTGAATTGAGTTAGCGCATTGCCCGAAGCACTTACCCCAGACTTACCGCTGGCAAGCAATAGGACGGTGTCGTTCGTCGACGTATCTCCGTCGATGGAGATCGCGTTGAAGCTGTCATCCACGGCGGCTTCAAGCAGCGGCTGCAGCTGATCGACGTCTATCTCTACGTCGGTGAAGAGATAGACGAGCATCGTGGCATGCGGTGGTCCAAGCTGCGGGCCGATCATACCGGCTCCCTTGGAGCATCCCCACAACGTCACCACCTTACCGTCGACCGAGAAGCTGGCGCTGGCGGTCTTGCGCTTCGTGTCGGTGGTCATGATCGCGGTGGCGAAGGCATCGGCGTGCTCGATCGTGCTGCCGAGTGCAGCTTTCGCGGGTTCGATGGCGTCCAGCAGCTTTTCGACCGGCAGCGGCACACCGATGATTCCGGTGGAGGACGGGATCACCTCATCAAAAACGCAGCCGAAGGCGTCGCCGACTGCGGCGCAGGACTTTTGCGCGACTTCGAGGCCCTGCTCGCCGGTGCAGCAGTTGGCGTTGCCCGCGTTGACCAGCACGGCGCGGACCTTGTGGCCGGTGGCGGCAAGATGCTTCTTGCCAAGCTGAACGGGCGCGGCGGTCACCTGATTCTTCGTAAACATTGCGGCTGCAACGGCGGGTTCATCGGCCACGGCCAGGGCGACGTCGGGCTTGCCCGAGGCCTTGATACCAGCGGTCACAGACGCCCAGCGGAAACCGAGCGGAAGTTGTGCGGGAGAAGTTGTGCTCACAGTGAGCATTGTAGCGAGCCGAGTCCTGCACCGCGCGCGGCGATATACTAAGCCGATAACAGCGAACGCGACGAGGGCGCGAGTCTGTGGAGGGTTCTAAGCGAATGAGCACAAACGGCAATGGGCATCAGCACGTGCACGGCAACGACTACGTCGTTCCGCAGCCGCGCAAGGAATGGATCGTCAACCGCAAGGCTGAGGCCGCGCGTACCGGCGACTGGAACATGAGCCAGATGCACTTTGCGCGCCTCGGCAAGATCACCGAGGAAATGGCCTACGTCGCGCACAAGGAAAAGCTGGAAGCCGAATTTATCCGCGCGGAAATCGCCAAGGGAACGATGATCATCCCGGCGAACATCAACCATCCTGAACTGGAGCCGATGGCGATCGGCGTTGGTTCGCTGTGCAAGATCAACGCGAACATTGGCAACTCGGCGCTGTCGTCGAACGTGGACGAAGAACTGCGCAAACTGCACACGGCTGTTCACTACGGCGCGGACACCGTCATGGATCTCTCCACCGGCGGCGACATCCCGATGATTCGCGAGGCGATTCTGCGGCACTCGCCGGTGCCGATCGGCACGGTGCCGCTGTACGAGGCGCTGTCGCGCGTGAAGCGCGTTGAAGACCTCAACATCGATCTCTATCTCGAAGTCATCGAAGAGCAGGCGCAGCAGGGCGTGGACTACTTCACGATCCATGCTGGCGTGCTGATCCAGTACGTACCGATGGTCTCCAAGCGCATCACGGGTATCGTGAGCCGCGGCGGCGCGATCCTCGCGCAGTGGATGACCTCGAACCACAAGCAGAACTTCCTGTACGAGAACTTCGACCGCATTACGAAGATCCTCGCCAAGTACGACGTGTCGTACTCGCTCGGCGACGGCCTGCGCCCCGGCTGCGTGGCCGATGCTTCGGACGAAGCGCAGTTTGCAGAGCTGAAGACGCTCGGCGAGCTCACCCGTCAGGCCTGGAAGGACGACGTGCAGGTGATGATCGAAGGCCCCGGCCACGTGCCGATGGACAAGATCAAGGAGCAGGTCGACAAGGAAGTCGAGCTTTGCGACGGTGCACCTTTCTATGTTCTTGGACCTTTGGTCACGGACATCGCTCCGGGCTACGACCACATCACCTCGGCGATCGGCGCGGCGATGATCGGCTGGCACGGCGCGGCGATGCTCTGCTACGTGACGCCGAAGGAGCACCTAGGCCTGCCGAACGAGAAGGACGTGAAGGACGGCATCATCGCGTACAAGATCGCTGCGCACGCGGCGGATATTGCACGCCACCGTCCCGGCGCTCGTGATCGTGACGACGCGATCTCGCACGCGCGCTACACCTTCGATTGGGACGCGCAGTTCGCGCTGTCGCTCGACCCGGAAACGGCGAAGGGCATGCACGACGAAACGCTGCCGGACGATTACTACAAGGAAGCAGCGTTCTGCTCGATGTGCGGACCGAAGTTCTGCTCGATGAACTGGTCCTCGAAGGTCGACAAGTACAACGAGGAAGTGCACGGTTTGAAGAAGCCGGAGCTCACGCAGATCATGAACGCTCAGTTGGCCGCTCGCTAACTGCAGCTCAAGAAAAGCAAGAAGGCCGCTCAATCTGAGCGGCCTTCTTGCTTTTAGTTTCACCCTTCGCTTGCGCTGGGAGGAGTCGTTAGCGGCCGACGAGCTTGTTGAGGTGCTCCGGGTAGCGGTCGCCTTCAGGGGTGATGGTCGAGAGGCCAGCGTTGATCTCGCGGAGGTCCTGCTCTGTGAGCGTGACGTTCACGGCTCCGAGGTTTTCCTCGAGGCGCGAGAGCTTCGTCGTTCCGGGAATCGGCGCGATCCACGGCTTCTGTGCGAGCAGCCATGCGAGGGCGATCTGTGCAGGCGTGGCTTGCTTGTCGGCGGCGATGCGCTTGAGCAGATCGACGAAGGCCTGGTTGGCCGCCAGCGCCTCCGGCGTGAAGCGCGGGAGCTGGCTGCGGAAGTCGTTCGAGGCGAACTCCGAGCTCGAGCTCATCGCTCCGGTGAGGAAACCCTTGCCGAGCGGGCTGTACGGCACAAGGCCGATGCCGAGCTCTTCGAGCGTCGGAATGATCTCTTCCTCGGGCTTGCGCCACCACAGCGAATATTCGCTCTGCAGTGCGGCGACGGGCTGCACTGCGTGCGCGCGGCGGATGGTCTGCGCGCCTGCTTCGGAGAGTCCGAAGTGCTTCACTTTGCCTTCTGCGATCAGGTCCTTCACCGCGCCGGCGGTCTCTTCGATCGGTACGTCGGGATCGACGCGATGCTGGTAGAAGAGGTCGATTGCGTCGATGTTCAGACGCTTCAGCGAGGCCTCGGCGACCTGCTTGATATGCTCAGGGCGCGAGTTCAGGCCCTGCCAGCCAGGCGATCCGTCAGCGTTCAGGTTGAAGCCGAACTTCGTGGCGATGACGACCTTATCGCGGATAGGCGAGAGCGCCTTGCCGACGAGCACTTCGTTGGTGAACGGACCGTAGACTTCGGCGGTGTCGAAGAAGGTGACGCCGAGGTCGACGGCCTTGTGCATCAGGGAGATCATCTCCTGCTCGTCGTGAGCGGTGCCGTAGCTGAAACTCATGCCCATGCAGCCGAGGCCGAGGGCGGAAACCTGCAGATTGCTGCTGCCAAGTGTGCGGATTTGCATTGGGAAACTCCTTGCCGTTGGTGCGGCTGAGTTCAGCATAGGCCGCGGAAGTCATGAGCGGTAGTGGGTCGTAAATGGATGGAGCCATGAGATATATTCATGAATCATGAGGAATGATTTAGGCGATCTCTCAGCGTTTGCGGTGGTGGCGGAGGAACGCAGCTTCACGCGGGCGGCGGCCCGGCTCGGCGTATCGCAGTCGGCGCTGAGCCACTCCATGCGCGGGCTTGAGAAACGGTTGGGGCTACAGTTGCTGGCGCGCACGACGCGCAGCGTATCGCCCACAGCAGCGGGTGCTGCGTTACTCAAGGACCTGCTGCCATCGCTGGAGCGGATCGAGCGTTCGCTCGGTGAGGTGCGTCAGCAGCGCGAGCGTCCGGCGGGGAAGATTCGGCTGGCGTTGTCGCGCACGGCGGCGCATCTGGTGCTGTTGCCGAAGTTAGAGCGCTTCGTGCAGGAGTATCCCGAGATCGTGCTGGAGACCACCTCGGTGAACGATCCGGTGGACCTGGTGGCCGGAGAGTTTGACGCGGGCATCCAGATCGGCGAGTTCATTCAGCGGGAGATGATCGCCGTGCGAGTGAGCGCCGATATGCGGCTGGCGGCATTCGCGTCGCCGGAGTACTTCGCACAGCACAAGCCGCCGCGCTCGCCTCGCGACCTGCGAGAGCATAGCTGCATTGCGTTTCGGTTTCGTAGCGGCGTCTATCGGTGGGAGTTTGAGCGAGGCAAGCGCGCGATGACCTTCGCGCCGCAGGGGCCGCTCAGCGCCGATGATCCGGAGATGGTGGTGCAGGCGGCTTTGCGCGGGGTGGGCATCGGAATGGCGATGGAGCCGATGGTGACGCCGCTGATCGCGGAGGGCAAGCTTGTGCAGGTTTTGCGAGAGTGGTGCCCGGTATTTCCGGGGTTCTTTCTCTACTATCCGAGTCGGCGAAATCAGCCTGCGGCGCTCGCGGCGTTGGTTGCGGCACTACGGCTTTCGGAGTGACGAACGCTCATATCTTGCTATGGGGAAGCGGAGAACCGAGGAGGGGACTTTCCAAAATCGGGAGCGACGTGTTACGATGGTTTACGGGCCGGTTTGCAACCGACGACGCTAGAGTGACTTAGCGACGATCTTTTGACGGACGCACCGGGTGACACCCGCTTATTCTCTTTGAGATTGGAAGGCGGACATGGCAAAGGCAGTATGGAACGGTCAAACTCTTGCGGAGAGCGAGAAGATTCAAACGGTTGACGGTACTGTGTATTTCCCGGAAGAGACTGTAAACAGGGCTTTTCTGCGCACCAGCTCCACGAGTTCGAGCTGCCCGAACAAGGGACGCGCTCGCTATTACACCGTTCTGGTAGACGGTCAGGAAAATCCCGACGCGGCCTGGTACTACCCCGATCCGAAGCCCGCAGCGCGTGGCGTGAAGCATCATGTGGCGTTCTGGCGTGGTGTGGAAGTAACCGCGTAAGCGATTGATTTTAAAGAGGAAAGGCCTCCGAGTGAACGGAGGCCTTTTTGCGTCACTTTAGGGGTGTTTTTCGTCGTTTGAGGGCACTTTTTGGTCGATTTGAGCGCCATCGACTTCGACGATGCGAGCTCCCGTATGCGTCATCGCGAAATTGCGGTTTGTCGTCGAGAGGACGATCTGGCGATTGAAGAAGTGGAAGATCTTGATGCGGAACTCCGTGCCGAAGGTTTCGGGGAACCAGACGGCCTTGGGATCGGTCGCTGAGGGTTGCGGCGCGTAGGTGATGGTGAAGCCGAGGCCGGGGATATCGATGCCCATGATGCCGCGGATAGCGAAGGGCAGTTTGCGGGAAAGTTCGGTGCGCAGGACGACGGGTTGGAAGGCGGTGGCGTCGATCCAGGCATCGCCCTTCCAGCCGTAGTCTTCTTTGTCGGCGGGTTCGAAGGTGAGGTGGAAGGTGTCGTGGCCGTTGCGCTGCTCGCGACCGATGAGGCGGAAGCGGAGCTGCTTTTGCTGTTTGGAGGCGAGGGGGAAGAGCTCAGGCGTGATGCCGTCCTTGGACTCTTTCTTGCCGGTGAAGTTGTCGCGCATGTTTTCGACGAGGCTGCGGTCGGTGTCGGTATCTTCGTCGGCCTTTTTCATGGCCTCGCGAGCGCCGCGCAGGCTCTCGTCGTCCTTGCCGTCGTCCTTCGGGGGCTCGATGCCTGCGGGGCCTTTGAGTGAGTCGTAGGAGATGTACTTGCCCTTGTAGAGGACGCGGCCGTTGAGCGCGAGGAGTTGGCGGTCGCTGCCTTTTGTGCCGGGAGTGATGCGGTAGTCGGTGATCTCTTCGCAGCGGACGGACTTGCCTTTGAGCGAGCGGGCGAGCGTGTGCTGGGTGTAGACGAAGTGGGTGCGCGCGGTCTGCGCAGCGTCCTGGTTGACCGCGACGCGATGCATGATCTCGTCAGCGGTGAGCGAGCTTTGGGCCGAGGCGGTGAGCGCGAAGAGGCACAGGATGGGCGCGAGCGTACGGGCGAGCATGACCCTTTGTACGCGCGTGCGGCGTGATTTGTTCCGCTATCTTTTGAGGGGAGTGCTTGAAGGTCGGTCGGAGCGAAGGCGTTAGCGTTGCTGCTTCATCTCGTCCTGGCGCATGGGCATGGAGTCGATGGTGGCGTTGAGTTCGCTCATGCTGAAAGGCTTGTGAGCGCGGAGCTTTTCGCCGCCGTCTTTGCCGATGAGGATGGCGGTGAATTCGGTCGGGGCGACGTGATAGCGGCGACGGACTGCGTCGGCATCGGCTGTGGTCAGCGTTGCGGGCGTGGGTGAGGGCGCGTTATAAGGCAGGGCGATCGGCACGAGGTCGCGCGTGGACGCGTCGGCTGCATGCTCGTTCAAGGTACGGAGTTGAATCTGCAACTGCGGATCATCCGGGGTTGGAGCGAAGACGAGCAGCACGCGTTGATGATCGCGCAGGTTGTGCAGGCTGGTGATGCCTGTGGACTGGGCGTGCACTGTAAGCGATGACAGCGCGGCAGCGATGAATGTGGCGATGCTTGCAGTCTTCATGCGGAGTTGGATGCGCAAGCGAACGCGCAGAAAGCCTGATCGCTGTGAAGGTAAGTTCGAAGCATCAAGAATGTCTGCGCAAATATCGATGTTGTCGAGGCACTGCTTCTACTGCCTGACTCTGCTTCTACTGCTCGGCGTTGCCTCTACTGCCCGGCGTTGCCTCTACTGCTCGGCGTTGCCTCTACTGCTTGGCGTTGCTTCTATTGCTTATCGTGCAGTGAGTGGACGACGCCTGCGTCTTCATCGATCACGTCGATCTGATCATCGAGGTCAGAGGCCGAAACCGGGACGAGCCAGCGCGTGCGCTCGATGCCATCTTCGTCGAGGAGCACGATGGCGAACTGGTTGGGCTTGATGCCGAACTTGTCGCGTGCGGAGGCGAGGTCTGCGGGTGTGCCGGGGCGGATGAATTCACCGTTGAAGATGTAGGTGTTGGAGTCTTTGCCGAGGATGGGCACGAGCACGGTATTGCGGTGGGTGAGTTCGAGTTGATGGCGCTCGAGCATCGCGACTTCCGTTTGCATGTCAGGAGCTTCAAGCGAAGGCGCGAAGAGGAGCAGCACTCGTGCGTTGCCGCGAAGCTGCTGGATCGGGTTCGCGGAGTAGGGCGCGGGAGCCACGGGGGCGTCCGCTGCTGATGCGGCCACGGGGCGCGATGCTGTGGGGCGCGGCGGCAGGTGGTTTGCGGCGACGATGGTGGCAACGGGCCTGTGCGATGGTGCGGGCTTCGCCGTCGATGCTGAATTCGTCGGCGCTGCCTTCGTCGTCGGTGCTGTCTTCGTCGTGGCTGCAACGGCACGTGTGGACCTGGCTGGCAGCACGATCGGATGCACGGTAGAGTCGGCGGCGGGCGCTGTTGCGAGGGCCTTTGTGGGCGCGGATGCGGCAGGCATCGCTTCAGGATCGTCTTCGTAGACGAGGCAGCGACGTGCGGGTACGAGCTTCTTACCAGCGTGTGAATCTGCTGCGGTCTTCGTCGCAGTTTGCGCGAGTGTGGGCGCAGCCAGAGTGCAGGCGACGAGAGCAAGAGTGAGGCGACGCATGAACAGTCCTCCAAGACCAGCAGGTAGGACAAGCGGTGCACGACGAGTCGGCGCACAGCGCGATTGTCCTGCAAGTTCAGACTACACTTTGCGGGAAAAGTCGCGGCTGTGCGCCGTTGGTGGTGATGCGGTCGAGGTTAGGCGAGCGAGAGTACGATCTTGCCGAAGTGCGCGCCGTGCTGCATTTGCTCGAAGGCGGCGCGGTACTCATCGATGGTGAAGACGCGGTCAAAGACGGGGCGGATGTTGTTCTGCGCAAAGGCCGCGAGCATGCGTTCGAACATGCCGCGCGAGCCGACGTAGACGCCGTTGATGCGGATGGAGCGGCCGAGGATCGGTGTGGGGTCGATGGTGGCGCCCTTGCCGGTGAGCACACCGATGAGGTGGATCTGTCCGGCGACGCGGACGGCCTTCAACGAGCGCTGCAGCGTGCCTGCGCCACCGACTTCGATGACGTGATCGACACCGATGCCGTGCGTGAGGCGGATGACTTCGTTTTCCCAGTCGGGGGTGGTGCGGTAGTTGATGAGTTCATCGGCGCCGAGTGCTTTGGCGCGTGCGAGCTTGTCATCGGATGAGCTGGTGACGATGACGCGAGCGCCGTGGGCTTTGGCGATCTGCAGCGCGAAGATGCTGACGCCGCCGGTGCCGAGCACGAGGACGGTTTCACCGGCGCGGAGCTGGCCTTTCTCGACGAGCGCGTTCCATGCGGTGAGAGCGGCGCAGGGCAGCGTTGCGGCTTCGTCCCACGAGAGTGTGTTGGGGATGCGGATGAGGCCGCTGGCGGGCATCACGCGCTCGGTGGCGAAGACTCCATCGATGGGGCCGCCGAGCGCGGACTTGCCGGTGGCTGCGTTGATCTGGCCTTCCTCCCACTGCTGGAAGAAGAGCGAGGCGACGCGGTCGCCGGGCTTCAGCGACGTGACGGCGTGGCCGACGGCGACGACTTCGCCTGCGGCGTCGGAGCCGGGGATGCGGGGCATGGCGAGCTTGGGGTTGTAGTCGCCGAGCACGACCATGAGGTCGCGATAATTCAGCGATGCTGCGTGGAAGCGCACGTGTACGTCCAGCGGACCGAGTGCAGGGAGTGTGATTTCTTCGAGTGTGAGATTGTCGAGGCCGAATGCGTGAAGACGTAGTGCGCGTGCAGTGCTCATAGTGTGTTCGATGCGTCGCGTGTTGTGTGCGACGCGGAACATATTAGCCTGATGCGCGTGTCTTTCGATAGAGCCACCGATTACTTTGCGGGAGCGTCATTGTTGTACGTGTCGGCGATGCACTTCCACGAGCCGTCGGGCTGCTTGTGCCAGACCTCGAGGAGCTTGCCGGTGATCTGCGTCTTCTTGTCGGGAAGCATGGCGGTCCACTTGCCGGTGAGGTAGGCAAGGTCGCCGGAGCGCGCGACTTCGATGCGCGTGATCTCCCAGGAGAGCGAAGACAGCGCGGCGAAGGTCTTGGTCCACGAGTCGCGGATGGCGTCAGGCGTGGTGGCGACGGCTTCGTCGGGGGCGAGCAGCATGGCGTCGTCGGTGTAGGGCGCCATCGTTGCGTCGATGTTGTGTTCGCTGGCGGCGATGGACCACTTGGCATCCGCGGTACGGATGAGCTGCTCGTCCTTGATGCGCGTGTCGGCGGTGTTGGTGTAGTTGCAGCCAGCGAGCGGGAGCGCGAGAGACATGCAGCCAGCGAGTAGAGCGCGGCGAAGAGTGGTGAGAGTTTGCTGCGGCATGTGTGTGTGCTCCTGGATAACGCTAGCGCCATCATAGGCTATGCGCGAGGCCAGCAAAAGGCCCGGCGATATGCCGGGCCTTTGCGATGTTGCGAGTGGGTTACGCCTTGACGACGGTGCCGTTCTCGACCTTGAGCGGATCGAGGAAGGGCATGGCTGCGCGGAGTGCGCCGCCGACCTTTTCGATCGGGTGCGATGCTTCAGCCTTGCGGTAAGCATCGAGCTCCTTGCGGCCGGTCTTGTTCTCGTTGATGAACTTCTCGGCGAACTTGCCGCTCTGAATGTTGGCGAGCAGCTCCTTCATCTTGTTCTTCGTCTCGGGCGTGACGATGTATGCCTGCGCTTCATAGCCGCCCCACTCAGCGGTGTCGGAGACCGAGTAGTTCATGTACTCGAGGCCGCCGCGGTACATGAGGTCGACGATAAGCTTGAGCTCGTGCAGTACTTCGAAGTACGCGAGCTCGGGCTGGTAGCCAGCCTCGGTCAGCACCTCAAAGCCGCACTTGACGAGCGCTGCAGCGCCGCCGCAGAGCACAGCCTGCTCGCCGAAGAGGTCGGTCTCGGTCTCTTCGGTGAAGGTGGTTTCCAGCACGCCTGCACGGGTGCAGCCGATGCCCTTGGCGTAGGAGAGAGCGAGTGCGAGCGCGTTGCCCGAAGCATCCTGCTCCACGGCGACGAGGCCCGGGACGCCGCCGCCTTCGGTGAAGACTTCGCGTACGCGGTGGCCGGGCGACTTCGGCGCCACGAGCGAAACGTCCACGTCTGCCGGCGGGTTGATGGTGCGGAAGCGGATGTTGAAGCCGTGCGCGAACATCAGCGTGTTGCCAGCCTTCAGGCCGGGCGCGATCTCTTCGTAGACGGCCGCAGCGGTCTGGTCGGGAACGAGGACCATGATTACGTCAGCCCACTCGGCTGCGTCTTTTACGCTGACCACTTCGAGGCCGACGAGCTCAGCCTTCTTGGCCGAAGCAGAGCCGGGGCGGAGGCCGATCTTGACGTCAACGCCGGAGTCCTTGAGGTTGAGCGCGTGTGCGTGGCCCTGCGAGCCGTAACCGATGACGGCAACCTTCTTGCCCTGGATGAGTGCGAGGTCTGCGTCGTTGTCGTGGTAAGTCTTTGCCATGATTTTCTCTTTCTACAAGTGGTTGATTTTGATTTTATCGAGTCGAAGGGCGAGTGGGAAACCCGACATTCGCTTCCGAAGATTTCGATTCGCAACGATTACGAATCACGTGAAGAATGTTCGACTGCATGTCATGCATCACGGCATCTGACCAAAGCGCAGCGTACGCGTTGAAGTCGGTAGAGAGTCTTTCGCGGCTGCTGAGATGAAGCATCACCTCGCCGTTCGGCAAGGGGTGAAGATCATATTCGCCGGTGAGGACGTCGAAGAAACGCCCTCCGACTGTGACATGCTCATCGAGTGTTGTGCTTGGAATAGCCGATGTATCCGCCTGAATGGTGAATACGATCCGTTCGTTAGGAACCCATTCCGTGATGGTTTCGGTGAAGTTCAATCCGCGCTCAAAGCTGGCGTTTCGTACGCCACCCACGCCCTCGTGCGATAGGGTGGCTTCAACGGGACGAGGAAAGCCGATGGTGTTAGCCCAAGAGCGTCGAAGCTCTGAAGGAGAGATAGCTGGAACACGTTCAATGTTCTTCCAGACTGTTGCAACAGGCGCATGAATGATAATCGAAGTGTCTACTGTTCGAGTTTGAAGCGGTTGGTGAACGTAGGTTTCTACAACTGCAAGCAAGAGAGGCAACGCGGCCGCGCAATACAGTGTTCGATTCTTGATGCGCTTCTGCGAGCGCTCATGGAACACTCCAGCCGCGATACCACCAAGCGATGACGAAAAGAGAGCAGGCGGCAGGATGAAGATGACGCAGATGGTGCCTTCCCATGCAAAGCTGATTGCGAGAAGAATATTGAGCCCGATTGGAATCCAAGGCGCAAGGATCCAAAACCGAAACGGCCATGCGGCTTCTTTATTTGATTTGGATACGGTGATGAAGCCAGCGATAAACGGGCCTAAGAACAGAAAAGACAAGCTCATCAGAATTGGGCCACCGTCTTGCTGCCAAACAAATGGTGGTGCAAGACTGATGAGTCTGAAGAAGAGTAGATAGAACGCTGCTAGACCCAACGCGACGTGTGTACCGCGTGCCCAGGGAGCGGTACGCTGCTGCTCGGATTGCGGCTTATCTGTTGCAATCATGTTGGCTAGTCGAGCAGCTTCTGCCTTACGTGCACGCACACCCGCTACGTAGACGACAGCGATGCCGAACAACGTGACGGTGAGTGTGAACGCGCGAAAGTACAGATGTTCCATATTGATCGATCCCTACTCGTCGAATTGGTTCGGAAGCATGTCGTCGAGCGGGAGCGCGTCGGGATCGACATCGTGATCGACGGCAGGGAACTCGGCGGGGGAGAGGTCTTTGCGCAGGCCGAGCGCCTTGAAGACGCGGCCGCCGTGGTGTCCACGACGCATGGCCATGCGGCCCGTACGCGAGACTTCGAGGACTTCGTAGGAGCTTTCGCGCAGCACCTGCAGCAGGCCCTCGATCTTCGAGGCCGAGCCGGTCATCTCGAGCATGATGCTCTCGGGCGCGAGATCGACGACGCGCGCGCGGAAGACGGTGGCGAGCTCGAAGATCTGTGAGCGCGAGTGAACGCCGTGCGGTGTGCGTGGGCCGGCAGCGACCTTGATGAGGCAGAGTTCGCGCACGACGGCGGCGGAGCGATCGACCTCATCCACGTGGATGGTGTTCTCAAGCTTGTAGAGCGAGGCCTTGATGCGGTGTGCGGCCTGCTCCGGTGCTTCGCAGACGATGGTCATGCGCGAGGCGTCGTTGCGCTCGCTCTCACCAACTGTGAGCGAGACGATGTTGATGTTGAGGCGGCGGAAGAGGGAAGCGACGCGCGTCAGCACGCCGGGCTTGTCGTCTACGAGTGCGATGAATGTGTGCAGCATAAGTGCGAGGGTCCAGGTTCCAGGGTTCAGGGTCCAGAAGGCGGACGGTTAGTGTTGAGTGTTTGGGTCCCAGAGGTGTGTTTCTTTTCCGTTGGAGATGACGACACCGTCGTCACGGTCTTTATGCGTGAAGCCGCCGAAGGTGTAGTCGGCGGCGCCGTGATAGCTTGCGCCGCAGGGATACTTTCCGTTGGTGTACTTCTCGCTGGCGCACTTGGCGCCGCGATAGATGTGCATCCACACGATGGGGTCGCGCTTGTCGACGAAGGCTTGCGGGATGCCGATGCTGTCAAAGGTGTGTGCCTTCGCAGCGTCGTGTAGTTCCCAAAGCAGTGCGGCGAGTTGTGTGTCGGTCACGTCTTCATCGACGACGAGTGTGAGCGAGTCATCGGTCTTGTGGAAGAGCTTCACGTAGGGTGGCGTGATGTTGGGGCGCGCAGGGTATTGCGATGCCGACGCGGTAGGCGAAGGTTTCGGCGCGGGAGATTTGCAGCCCGAAGCTGTGAAGCAGAGCGAAGCGGTGAAGGTTAGGATCGCCATGGGGTTGAGCGCCGAAGACGCGACCCTATACCAGCGAGGGGCAACGCCCCTTGAACGCGAGGTGGGAAATGTGTAGGGCTGAAGGCCCGCCCTATAATTTCCGCTGTGCCGCGATCGCTTGCCCTTGTTGTGATTCATGTGATCTTCAGCACCAAAGATCGAACGCCAATCTTGAATGACAAGGTTCGCCCTGACCTCTTTGCGTATCTCGCTACGGTCGCACGGAATGCAGGCTGCGAGTGCTACCGCGTCGGAGGCGTTGCGGACCACGTTCATCTTGCGATTCGACTTTTGAAACAACAGACGATTGCAAAGTTGGTCGAGCAATTGAAAACCTCCTCGTCGCGATGGTTGAAGACGCAGGGGATTCCGCGTTTCACGTGGCAGATTGGTTATGGTGCGTTCTCGGTTGGCCCGGCGGATGTTGACGCGTTGTTGCGATACATCGATCGGCAGGAAGAGCATCACCGCGCGCAAACATTTCGCGACGAGTTCAGCGCGTTCTTGCGGAAGTACGGATTGGATGCGACCGATGAGCATTTGTGGGATTAGTTAGGTCGGGCTTTCAGCCCGCGGGTTTCTGGTGGGTAGGTACAAGGGGCTTAGCCCCTCGCTGGTATGGCGGCGCGCCTTCGGCGCTTGTTGCTATGGTTTTGTGAGCTCGCGGCGTGCGATGGAGATCGCCGCAAGCTTACGTGGGATTACTCGTCCTCTGCTGTTTCAAGCAACGGGTCTTTGCTCGGGCGGCGCACCATTTCGTGCAGCGCTGCACCGGGCGCAATCATCGGGTACACGCCGTCTTCCTTGATGACCTGGAAGTTCGTGAGGAAAGCCTTGCCGCTGGTGCGTGCCTTGGTCACGGTGGGGATCACGTCCTTGCGCTCGCTCACGTTTGCGCCCGCGATGCCGTGTGCCGCGGCGAGCATGACGAAGTCCGGTGAGAGGATCGGCGAGGCCGAGTAGTTCTTCTCGTAGAAGGTCTCCTGCCACTGACGCACCATGCCGAGGAAGCCGTTGTTGATGACGGCGATGTTGATCGCGAGCTTCTCCTGCACGATGGTCGAGAGCTCGGCTGCGGTCATCTGGAAGCCACCGTCGCCGGCGATCACCCACACGTCCTTGTCGGGGCAAGCAAACTTTGCGCCGATGGCTGCGGGCAGAGCGAAGCCCATGGTGCCGAGGCCGCCGGAGGTGACGAGCGAGCGTGCGGCTTCATGCTTGAAGTACTGCGCTTCCCACATCTGGTGCTGGCCTACGTCGGTGACAATGATCGTCTGCTCGACGCGACCGGCGGCCTTGGCTTCCTGCCAGATGTCATGGATGACGTGCGCGGCGTAGAGGTGACCGGTGTCGGGCAGGTTGATGATGTCGCGCACAGCAGCGGTACCCTTGCTGGCGTTGATCTCCTTGAGCCACGTCGTGTCGCTTGACTTCGGCAATTCCGGCAGCAAGAGTGTGAGCACTTCCTTGAGGTCGCCGATGAGCGCGACGTCGGCGCGCACGTTCTTGTTGATCTCGCTGGGGTCGATCTCGATGTGAATCTTCTTCGCGTTCGGCGCGTAGTGTGCGAGGTTGCCGGTCACGCGATCGTCGAAGCGCATGCCGAGTGCGAGCAGCAGATCGGCTTCCTGGATCGCGTTGTTCACCCACGATTCGCCGTGCATGCCCATCATGCCAAGCTGCAGCGGATGCTCTGCGGGGATCGCGCCGAGGCCAAGCAGTGTGGAGGCGATGGGGATCTGGCGTGTCTCTGCGAGCGTGCGGACTTCAAGCTGTGCACCGCTTTCGACGATGCCGTGGCCGGCGAGGATCACAGGCTTCTTCGCCGACTTGATGAGTTCGATGGCCTGCTGCAGGGCAGGGCTTTCGACCTTGAGCATCGGGTGCGGGCGATAGGCGGCGGGCTTGGCTGCGTCGAAGTCGAAGAGGGCGCTGGCCTGCTGTGCGTCCTTGGTGATGTCGACGAGTACGGGGCCGGGGCGGCCGCTCTGCGCGATCTGGAAGGCTTCACGCACGGTCGGCGCGATGTCTTCGGCGCGCGTCACGAGGAAGTTGTGCTTCGTGATCGGCAGGGTGATGCCGGTGATGTCGACTTCCTGAAACGCGTCCGAGCCGAGGACCTTGGACGAGACCTGTCCGGTGATCGCGACCATGGGGATGCTGTCGAGCATCGCGGTGGCGAGACCGGTGACGAGGTTCGTCGCGCCGGGTCCGGAGGTCGCCATGCAGACGCCGACCTTGCCGGAGGCGCGCGCGTAGCCATCGGCCATGTGCGAGGCGCCTTGTTCGTGGCGCACGAGCACGTGGTGAATGGTGGGGAAGTTGCGCAGCGCGTCATAGATCGGCAGGATCGCTCCACCGGGATAGCCGAAGACCGTCGTCACGTTCTCGCCAGCGAGTGTGGCCCAGAGAATCTCGGATCCGGTGAGTGTGGGGTTCGTGCTGGAGATGTTAGCCATAGTCATTTCCTTAGAGATCAGCTCGAGGCGATGATTCCGCGCTGCGAAGCGTGGGTTGAAGTTCGGTAGCACGGAAGAGCGAGTTGTAGCTGTGTGTGAGGAAACGCCTCACTGGCAGGTCGAAGATCTTGTTGAGTAGCCAACTCAGCGGCAGCAGGGCACAGAAGAGTGCAAACAGAATCGCCGAAGGGAATGAAGGCGAACGCTGGAAGAGATTCTGAATGACGTGCAACTGTAGGAGTGAAACGAAATGAATGTGCAGGAGGTAGACCGGAAATGAAATCTCGCCCAGCAGCACCATCAGTGGCTTCCATGAAGACGGCAGGCGCGAAAGCGAACCGAAGAGAACCACCGCCGGAAAAATAATGGTCACGGTCAGGACCTGACGTATCGGCGATGAGGCCATTGGAGTCATGAGTGCAACGATCGTCACGATCGTAGTGGCTATCGCCAGCAACGGCCCTTTCGTGGCGAGGATGTTGCGATGCTGAAGCCAACGCTGATAGGCACGGAACAGCAGCACGCCAAGGAAGAACCCGAAGCCGACGCGCGCGAACCCGCCCCAAAATGTTCCGGCATCCGAGCCAGCGTTGATATTCCCTGTGCGCCATGCCCATGCGGTCAAGCTTGCTAGAGAGATTGTGCAGAGGCCGATGAGTCCACTCGTCTTTGCCACTCCTTGCTTCACCAGGGCTGCGTACAAGAGGTTTGCGATCATCTCGAAGAAGAGTGACCACGCAGGGAAGTCGAGTGGGTACAGGAAACTTCCATGCGTTTGCTTGTGCAGATCAGGCAGCATGAAGAGCGCCAAGGCTGTTTGCTTTGCGAGTGTGGCGAGGCTCATACCGACGTGCGGAAGCACAATCTGGTGCAAGGCACCAATCGCCGTACCGATCAGGTAGATCGGCCAAAGTCGAATAACGCGGGCGGCGAAGAAGTCGCTCCAGCGCATGCCCTTTTGCAGTCTGCCCTCGTAAGAGAACGCGATGACGAAGCCACTGAGCAGGAAGAAGAGATCGACAGCCAGGTACGCGTTGGGGCCTCTGAGCTTTGAGTACATCTCTGACGGCAGATGAAAGAAGACGATGAGAATAGCCGCAACGCCGCGCAGGCCGTCAAGGCAATGGAACCGATGGTTCTTGCCGGGGACGACATGCGCGAGTTGTGGCGTGGAGGTCATAGCGATATCGATGTGGGGTTAGTCGGTGACGGCGCCGTTGCTGGCGCTGCCGACGCTCTTCGCATACTTCGCAAACACGCCGCGCTTGTAGGGGATCTCGCGAGGCTTGAAGTCCTTGAGGCGTGCGGCGATTTCTTCGTCGCTCACTTCGAGGTTCAGCGTGCGCTTCTTGATGTCGATCGTGATCGTGTCGCCTTCGCGTACAGCAGCGAGCGGTCCGCCAACCTGTGCTTCGGGTGCGACGTGGCCGATCATGAAGCCGCGCGTTGCGCCGGAGAATCGTCCATCGGTAAGCAGAGCCACGGTCTCGGAAAGCTCGGGGATACCCTTGATGGCAGCGGTAACAGCGAGCATCTCGCGCATGCCAGGGCCGCCCTTCGGACCTTCGTAGCGGATGACGCAAACGTCGTTCGGTTTGATCTTGCCCGCTTCCACTGCAGCAAAGCAGAGGTCTTCGCTATCGAAGACGCGCGCGGGGCCGGAGTGGTAATCGCGCTCAAGGCCAGCGACCTTGATCACGCCGCCTTCGGGTGCGAGGTTGCCGCGCAGGATGACGAGGCCGCCGGTGGGCTTCAGCGGATCGCTCCACTGGTGGATGACGACCTGGCCGGGCGTTTCCTTCGCGGTCTGTGCTTCGGCGAAGAGGCTCTTGCCGCTGACGGTGGGGATGTCCTTGAGCGCGCCGCGGGCGATGAGACGCTCTGCGAGCACGCGCGAACCGCCTGCTTCCTGATAGTCCTTCGCTGCGTACTTGCCGCCCGGCGAGAGGTCGCAGATGAACGGCGTTGCTTCGCTGATGCGGTCGAAGTCTTCGAGCGTGAGGTCGATGTTGAGCTCATGCGCGATGGCCATGAGGTGCAGCACGGCGTTGGTCGAGCCACCCGATGCCGCGACGGCTGCGATGGCGTTGTCGATCGCGTCGCGCGTGAGGATGTCGCGCGGCTTGATACCCTTGCGCACGAGCTCCATCACATCGCGGCCGGCCTGTACGGAGGCCGAGTGCTTGTCCGGCGACATCGCGGGCACGCCGGTGATCTCCATCGGCGAGATGCCGAGGAACTCGCCAGCCATGGCCATGGTGTTTGCGGTGAACTGTCCGCCGCATGCGCCGGGGCCGGGGCAGGCAGCCGCTTCGACGGCTTCGAGTTCGTCGTCGTTGATCTTGCCTGCGGCGTGCGAACCGATGGCCTCGAAGACCTTGAGGATAGTGATCTCTTCGCTGCTGCCATCGGCCTTGGCGAGCTTGCCCGGCGCGATGGAACCGCCGTAGAGCATGAGGCCGGGGATGTTTACGCGAGCGAGCGCCATGATGGCGGCGGGCATGTTCTTGTCGCAGCCTGCGATGACGACAAGGCCGTCAAACGAGTTGCCGCGTGTGACGAGTTCGATCGAGTCCGCGATGACTTCGCGCGAGATCAGCGAGGCCTTCATGCCTTCAGTGCCCATCGTGATGCCATCGGAGATGGTGACGGTGTTGAACTCCATCGGCGTGCCACCCGCTTCGCGAATGCCTTGCTTCACGGCTTCGGCGACCTTACGCAGATGGAAGTTGCAGGGGCCGATCTCTGTCCAGGTGTTCGCGATACCGATGATGGGCTTGTGCAGATCTTCTTTGCTGAAGCCAACGCCACGCAGATAGCTGCGCGCGGCCGCGCGGTTCGGGCCTTCGGTGAGTGCGATCGAATTCGTTTTGCCTGCGGGGATGTTGCTCATGGGATTCCTTTTGTACGGTTGTTTCACTTCGTTGATATGGCTGTCGTTGGAAATGATTTATTTCGGCGGCTCAGGAATTCTTCCTGCGCTTAGCTCATCAAGCTGGTCAGCGATTTCCTGCGCAGAGCGAACAAACCGTTTTGTGTAGGAAGCCTTCAGGCCTCCACCACCGTGGTTTGCAGTGATCTTCCACAGCAGCGCTCCGGTCTTTGTATCGAAAAGTGAAAGAACTATTCCGTTTGGGGTGAGAAAAGCGCGGGCAGAAATTTCCGCTTCCGTTGGAGTCCTGACGAGCGTATAGCGATGCTCTTGGATGAGAGCTTTTTGCAAAATCACAAGCGCTTCTTGGTTGGTGAGGTCAGCCGCCTGACCTCCATCAAATCCAACGAACAGAGTTTTTGCTGTTGCGAGTTGTGCGGGCACGAACGGCGATGTCTGTGCACGTCCGATCAGCGTATTCGCTGTGAACAGCATGGCGCACAGAATCGGGTTGAACTTAGAAGTTGACTTCACGCTGTGCCTGCCTTTGCTGCTCGGCTCGTGTAGGGGCCGGAGACGCCGGTGATGTTGCCGTGTTCGACGGTGGAGTCGAGCGTGTAGATCGTGTAGGTGCGGCCGCCGGGCGCGACGCGCACGACGACATGGCCGCCTTGTGACTTCAGCTTCGGAGCGAAGCGGCGATTGAGCAGAGCGTTCTGCGGCAGCAGTTCGAGCGCGAAGACATCGTGCGTCGGCGTGTTGTTCGTGTAGTCCCACGCGCCCATCATGCGCTGCATCTGCGCGGAGCCGGGGTGGCCGATGTCCCACGAGGGAATAACGTAAGCCTGCGCATCGAGTGCCTTCGTGAAGGCTGCACCACACGCGTCGAAGTAGCCGTGATGGTTGGCGACAGCGACCTCAACGCGACCGCACGAACGCGCAACGGGGGATTCGGTATCGAGCGCGGGCGTGTGGCCGTCGAAGGTGTCGAAGTTGAGATCGCCGCCCGTGTAATAGCTGAACGCGCCGTACTCAAAACGCGTAGCGATGGAGTAGTTGTTCTCGTAGCCGTGCGCGCTGCCGGCTGAAGGGATGTTCTTCAGCAGCTCATCGACATTGCCGGTTGCGCGGTTCCACACGTTGCCGTTCGCGGCGAGGATGCGTGCGTTGAAGCTCTTGTAGCGCGCGGCATCTTTGCGCAGCGTGATCTGGTCGGTCGCGCCGACGTTGGCTGCGATGACGAACTCGCCTTTGTCCTCGCGCCTGGAGAGGAAGTCGAGATAGGCCTTTGCGCTCGCGGGAGGCTGCTGGTTCGCCGCATAGTGCGGGAAGGCGCGGTCGATGCACATGCTGATGGGCAGCTTGGCGGCAACGTCGGCGAGGCCATCCACGTGGTCGTTGTGCAGATGCGTGGCGAGGAAGTAGTCGAGCTTCTTCTCAGGCGCATGCGCGAGGATGTATTCGGCGAGTACCTGGCCGGGACGCAGTGTCGTGCCGTTCGGGCGCGCGGGGTTTGTGGTGCCTTCGGGCGCTGTCGTTACCGCACCTGCGTCGATGAGCATCGTCGTGCCGTCAGGGAAGACGAGCAGCGTCGAGTTACCGCGCGCGGTGTCGATGTGGTGAATGTCGAAGTGGCCTTCGCTCCACGCGGGCAAGGGCTGATGCAGCGATGCGTCTTCACCAAACGCGGCTTCACCGAAAGCCGCTTCACCAAAAGCCGTGGGGCACGCACTCGTGGCGCTCGCGAAGGCAAGCGATTTGAGGAGTGTGCGCCGGTCGAGTTGGTGAAGCTTGTCCATTCGTTCCCTCAGCGGCTGAAGCCGCGTTGTTTGCTTCAGTGAATGTCACGGCTGAAGCCGTGACCTACCGTTCGTGCAGCTGCAATCGAAGGGCAACGCAGATCCCCTTTCGGGCAGAACAGAAACTAAACGACCTCTTCGGCCTTCGGTGCGAGCCAGAACTCTTCGTTGTGCTTGTCTTCGAACTTGCTGAGGTCATCAGCGTGACGCAGCGTGAGGCCGATGTCGTCGAGTCCGTTCAGCAGGCAGTACTTGCGGAAGGGATCGATCTCGAAGCCGGCCTTGAAGCCGTCGTCGTCGGTGACGGTCTGGGCTTCGAGGTTGATGGTGATGAGGTGCTTCGGGTTGGCGGTCGAGCGCTGCAGCAGCGTTTCGGTTTCTTCTTCGGTGAGGCGCACGAGGATGATGCCGTTCTTGCCGGCGTTTGAGAAGAAGATGTCCGCAAAGCTCGGCGCAATGACTGCGCGGAAGCCGTACTGGTTAATCGCCCACGCGGCGTGCTCGCGCGAGGAGCCGCAGCCGAAGTTTTTCTCGGCGATGAGGATCTCGCTGCCCTTGTACTCGGGCTTGTTCATCACGAAGTCCTTGCGCTCTTCCACGTGGTCGGGCGTCTCGAGGTTGTAGCGCCAGTCGAAGAAGAGGAACTCGCCGTAGCCCGTGCGCTCGATGCGCTTGAGGAACTGCTTCGGGATGATCTGGTCCGTGTCGATGTTCGGCAGCGGCAGCGGCACGGCGGTGGAGGTGAGGATGTTGATCGGTTCCATGAATGATGTCCTCTAGAGGGGCAATGTCCCAGTGGTTCGTGTGTGCTTGAGCCACGAAGGCTCGGAGATTTTTTCTGCTCGCGTCGGTGTGAAGAGCGTGCCTAGAAAGCGCAGCGTAGCGTTCGTTGGATTTGCGGCGACGAAGATGTATTCGTCGGAGTCGCTGCATTGATGGATGACGACCTCAAGGCCGTTCCCGTTCTTCAAGAACTCAGTCAGAGCGGACTCTGTCTTGATTGGATTGCTGTTGCTGACATTTCCGCAGAGCGTGAAACGACGGCCTTTTTCATCAGCGTTGAACTGCGTCATGTCGTTGCGGAGATCGTGAGCCGTAGCATCGCTAAGTTGCGTCCACCCACGTTGCTGACGTGGATCATCCTTTGGCAGGCCAAGATCAATGCTGCTTTCCCAAGTCCACTCGATGCCGCTAGAGAGGAGTGCATCCAACAGACGTTGGTCACCGTACAGCGACCACAAAGGTGCGCTGTACGTGTAGCCGGGATCCGTTGAAAGCAGACGCACGCGAGCTTCCGCTGGCAAGATGCCAGTTGCAGGCGTGGTCACTTGGGGCGAGAGCGTCATTAGCGTGCGTCTTCCTCAAACTTCCAATCACGAACGTCAGTGAGGTGGCCGGTGATGGCGGCGGCTGCGGCCATCTCAGGCGAGAGCAGGTGCGTGCGTGAGCCGCGACCCTGGCGGCCTTCGAAGTTGCGGTTCGAGGTAGACGCGCAACGCTCGCCGGGCTGCAGGATGTCGGGGTTCATGCCGAGGCACATGGAGCAGCCGGGCTCGCGCCACTCGAAGCCTGCGGTCTTGAAGACTTCGGCGAGGCCTTCTGCTTCGGCCTGCGCCTTCACAGCTTGAGAGCCGGGGACGACCATCGCGCGCACGGTCGTCGCAACGTGGTGGCCCTTCACGACCTTTGCTGCGGTGCGCAGATCTTCGATGCGGCCGTTGGTGCAGGAGCCGATGAAGACGGCGTCCACGGCGATCTCGGTGATCGGCGTGCCGGGCTTGAGATCCATGTACTCGTAGGCGCGCTCGAAGCCCTTGCGGTCGGCTTCGTCGGTGGCCTGGTCGAGCGTGGGCACGGTGCCGTCGATGGTCGTGACCATGCCGGGGGAGGTGCCCCAGGTGACGCTGGGTACGAGCTTGGTTGCGTCGATGTGCAGCTCGCGATCGTAGGTTGCACCTTCGTCGGTGACGAGCGCCTTCCATTGCTCGACCGCGAGGTTCCATGCGGCTTCGTCGACAGTGCCGTCAGGGCGCGTGCCGGGGGCGAAGCGACGGCCCTTGATGTAAGCGAAGGTCGTTTCGTCAGGAGCGATCATGCCGGCGCGTGCGCCGGCTTCGATGCTCATGTTGCAGATGGTCATGCGGCCTTCCATCGAGAGTCCGCGAATGGCCGAGCCTGCGTACTCGATGGCGTAGCCGGTAGCGCCTGCGGTGCCGATGCGGCCGATGATGTCGAGGATGATGTCCTTCGCGGTGACGCCGTAGGGCAGCTCGCCGTCGACGTTGATGAGGAAGGTCTTGGCCTTGGCCTGCGGCAGCGTTTGCGTCGCCATCACGTGCTCGACCTCGCTGGTGCCGATGCCGAAGGCGAGTGCCCCGAAGGCGCCGTGCGTGCTGGTGTGCGAGTCGCCGCAGACGATCGTCATACCGGGCTTGGTCGCGCCAAGTTCGGGCCCGATCATGTGCACGATGCCCTGCGAGGAGTCTTCGGTGTCGAAGAACTCGATGCCGAACTCGGCGCAGTTCTTGCGCAGCGCGTTGATCTGCGCGGAGGAGATTTGATCGACGATGTGCAGGCGGTCCTGCACGCTGGTCGTGGGCACGTTGTGGTCGACAGTCGCGATGTGACGATCCGGGCGGCGCAGCTTGCGGCCTGCCATGCGGAGTCCGTCGAAGGCCTGCGGCGACGTGACCTCGTGAACGAGCTGCAGGTCGATGTAGAGGATAGTCGGTTCGCCAACGGGGGAGACAACGACGTGGTTGTCCCAGACCTTTTCGAAGAGTGTGCGCGGCTTGATCGGTGTGCTCATGGTGTCTCGGATTCGCAGTGTGTTCCGGTTAGTCGTTGTCCGTTGGCTGGGGCGTAACGGTGTCGGGCTGTGCGGCGACCACGTTCGCGCCAACATCGGCGGGTTCGAGTGGAAGCGCGCTTCCGTCGGGTTCGACGAGGATGGCGCGCTGAATATGGGGCACGCCGCGATGTGCGGCGGCGAGACGCATGTCCCAGTGCGCGAGCGACTGCTTGAACGCGAAGGGAAGAGCGTCGGGCGTGATATTGCGGTTGGCGAAGAGCCAGAGATGATAGTTGGCGTTGGCTTCGTCGGTGGAGTGACCGGTGGTGGACCAGTTGCGCGCGGCGAAGATCATGAGCGGATGCCTGGCGCTGAGGTCGATCCAGAGCAGACCGCTCGCGGGGCAGAAGCTGGGCACGCAACCGTCGGCGATGAAGTAGCGATTGTCTTCGCTGAGCGCTTCGCCGTACTTGCCGAGGAAGAGCGTGATGACTTGCGCGAGCGAAGGACGCGCGTTGTCGTTGCCCCACATCGCCTGCGGCTGATGGAAGTTGTCGAGCAGCAGCGACTCGAAGCGCGAGTCGATGAGGAGGTCGTTGGCGCGGCCGTTGGGACCGGGCTGCGTGAAGGACCAGAGCCACTCATGCGAGCCGGGCTTGAGGTTCGCGAGCGTCTTGCGATCGGCAGGGTTGCGCGGAGCCTTCGGGCCGAGCACATCGTCGTTCTGGATCTGCGCGCGCACACTCGCTGTCGCTGCAAAGAGCAGTGCGGTAGCGGCGAGTTGGAGTGTGCGGCGCATGATCGATTTGGGGCCGAAGAGAACGTAGACCCTTCGGGGATGAAGCAGAAACGGTGAAGCAAAATCCGTTGCTAGAGGCTAGAAGCTAGAAGCTAGAAGCTAGAAGCTAGAAGCTCTTACAACGTAGAACCTGCAACTTAGAACTAAACAGCGTGCAGCGATTCGCTGCGGTTGAGTGCGGAGACGAGCGCGGTGTTCACGAGATCGCCCATTTCGCTGGTGGTGACGTTCGCGCTCTTGCCCTGGCCGGCGATGTCTCCGGTGCGATGGCCTGCAGCGAGCACTTCGTTGACGGCCTTCTCGATTGCGAGGGCTTCTTCTTCGAGGTTGCCGCTGTGACGCAGCACCATCGCCGCGGTAAGGATCGCGCCGAGCGGGTTCGCCTTGCCCTGGCCAGCGATGTCCGGCGCCGAACCGTGGACGGGCTCGTAGAGGTTGACCTTGCCGCCGATGGTGGCCGAAGGCAGCATACCGAGCGAGCCGGTGATGACGCCGGATTCGTCGGAGAGAATGTCGCCGAAGAGGTTCTCGGTGAGGACGACGTCGAAGTCGCGCGGGCGGTTCATCAAATGGATCGCCATCGAGTCGACGAGTTGATGCTCGACCTTGACATCGGGGTACTGCGGTGCGATTTCATCGACGGTGGCACGCCAGAGCTGCGAGCACTCGAGCACGTTCGCCTTGTCCACCTGCGTCAGCTTGCCGCGGCGCTTCTGCGCGAGTTGGAAGCCGATGTGAGCGCAACGCTCCACCTCAGGCTTCGTGTAGACCATCGTGTTGTGCGCTTCGCCGGTCTCCTTGTTCCACGCGCGCGGCTTGCCGAAGTAGAGGCCGCCGAGCAGTTCGCGCACGAAGAGGATGTCGACGTTCTTCGTTACTTCCGGGCGCAGCGGCGAGTTCTCGCTGAGCGCGTTGAAGGCCAGGCAGGGACGCAGGTTCGCGAAGCCGCCGAGGTGTTGGCGGATCGCGAGCAGGCCTGCTTCCGGGCGCTTGTCCGGGGTGAGCGCGTTGAACTTGTTATCGCCCACGGCGCCGAGCAGAACCGCGTCTGCGGCGAGCGCGACGTCGATGGTCTTCTGCGGCAGCGGCGTGCCTTCTGCGGTGATCGCGACGCCGCCGATGAGCGCGTCGGTGAAGGTGAACTCGTGGCCACCGTGCTTGGCGACGGTCTTCAATACCTTGACGGCTTCGGCGGTGACTTCGGGGCCGATGCCATCACCGGCGAGAACTGCAATGTTGAGCTTCATGTGTTTCCTTATGTCGCGCTTTCAGCGCTCGGGCCTTTGTGAGGCGTTACCGAGGGGCTTCGCCCCTCGCTGGTATGTTGCGCGCCGTTGGCGCTTGAAGCGGTGCTGGAGCTATGCGTTCGCGGGCTCTGCGGTGAGTAGGCCGACGATGTCCTGGTCGTAGATCGACTTCTTGCGATCGGCGAGTTCGGTGAAGCGGTGGTAGACCACGTCGAGCTCTTCCTTCGTCAGCGTGTGGCCGAGCTCGGCGAGGCGATGCTCCAGCGCGCGACGGCCAGAGTGCTTGCCGAGGACGATCGCGTTCGCGGTGACGCCGATCGAGGCGGGCGTCATGATCTCGTAGGTGAGCGGGTTCGCGAGCACGCCGTGCTGGTGGATGCCCGACTCATGCGCGAAAGCGTTCTTACCGATCACAGCCTTGTTCGGCGCAGGGCCGAAGCTGATGATCTCGCTCAGCATCTGCGAGCTCGGTCCGATCTCGCTCATCACGATGCCGTTCTCGAGCGCGAAGCGGTCCTTGCGAACCATCAGCGCAGCGGCGATCTCTTCGAGCGCTGCGTTGCCAGCGCGCTCGCCGATGCCGTTGATCGTGCACTCCACCTGACGCGCGCCACCGAGCACGCCAGCCAGCGCGTTCGCTGTGGCCATGCCGAGGTCGTCGTGGCAGTGCGTGGAGAAGATCACATCCTGCGCGCCGGGGACGCGTGCGATGACGGTCTCGAAGAGCGCCTGGTACTCAGCGGGTGTCGAGTAGCCGACGGTGTCGGGCAGGTTGATCGTCGTCGCACCGGCCTGGATGGCAATGGTGACGATCTTGATGAGGAACTCGATGTCCGAGCGCGTCGCGTCTTCCGCAGAGAACTCTACGTTGTCGGTGAAGGTGCGAGCGAGGTGCACCATTTCGCCGGCCTGGTCGAGCGCCTGCTCGCGCGTGATGCGGAGCTTGGCTTCGAGGTGCAGGTCGCTGGTGGCGAGGAAGGTGTGGATGCGCCGGCGATGTGCGGGCTCGATGGCCTTGGCAACGGCTTCGATGTCGCCCTGCTTGGCGCGGGCGAGGCCGCAGATGACGGGCGCGTTCGCTTCGCGGCCGATGGTGGAGGCGATGGCCTTGACGCTTTCAAAATCGCCGGTGGAAGCGATAGGAAAGCCAGCCTCGATGATGTCTACGCCAAGGCGCGCAAGCTGCTCGGCCATGCGAAGTTTCTCAGCATGGTGCATGGTGCAGCCGGGCGATTGCTCGCCATCGCGCAACGTGGTGTCAAAGAAAATGACGCGATCTTGATTTGCCATTTTTATGGGCCTTCCTTACTAGACACAAGGATAAAGGGAGCTTATGCTCGGTTCCAGAGATATTGCGAATTCTAATGTGGGGTATAGAACCCCTAATGGCATTAGGCTATCGCCGCTCGGGGCTTCGCGCAATGTGGGCAACTGCTTGAACAGGTTGCTCCTACGTGAATGGTGCTGCCGGGATCGAGAGGGACTCGAACGTGGACCTGTTTCAACTGGAAACCTTCCTCGCTGTTGCTGAAGAACGCAGCTTTTCGCGCGCGGCCGCACGGCTGCATCGCACGCAGCCGGCGATCAGCCAGGTGATTGCGAAGCTCGAAGGTGAGCTGGGCGAAACGTTGCTGGAGCGCGCAGACGGCACGTTGACCGATGCGGGCGAAGTGCTGAAGGGCTACGCGCAGAAGTTGCTGAATCTACGCACCGACGCTGAGGCCGCGCTGGTGGACCTGCGCTCGCTGCATACGGGGCAACTGCGTCTGGCGGCAAATGAGTACACCTGTCTTTACCTTCTGCCGGTGCTCGACGCGTTTCGTCGCGAGAACCCGCGCATCAAGGTCACGGTGCAGCGCACCCTGGCTTCTCGCATTGCGGACGAGGTACTTTCGCACTCGATCGATATTGGCGTCGTGAGCTTCAAGCCGGAGGACCCGCAGGTGCGTTCGATCGCGGTCTACCGCGATGAGCTGGTGTGCGTGGTCGGTGCGCAGCATCCGCTGGCGGATGTGGGCAAGGCGGGCATTCAGCGCCTGGGTCGCGAGACCTTTGTGGCGCACAACGTGCCTTCGCCGATGCGGCAGAAGGTGATAGCTTCCTTCCGCCGCCACAAGACTCCGCTGGCGATGGAGATTGAACTGCCGTCGTTGGACGCGATCAAGCGTTTTGTCGGCATGGGCAACGGGATTGCGCTGATCCCACGCCTGACTGCGGAGCAGGAGCTGCGCAATGGGACGCTGGTGAAGATTACTGTGCCCGAGCTTGCGATGGAGCGCCGTCTGCGGCTGATTCAACGTAAGCAGACGGCGTTGAGCCATGCCGCGCGCGCGTTTCTCGCTGTGGTGGAGAAGCATGCGGAGAAGCATGGCGACCCGTTCCAGTTTGCGCCCGAACGCAGCTAGCTTTGCGGCTCTGCGCAGACGATGTCGCCCGCGAAATGTGAGCGACGGAGCGCGAAAATAAAGTCTCTCCGCTGAGTGAAACGCGCGGAGGGAATGCTCGTCCTCGTGAAGTAGAGGTGTGTTGTTTCGCGCGTCTGCTGAGGAGAGCTTTCGTGATAACGAAGTATGGTGTGGCGCGCTGGCTGGGCGTAGCCGTGTTGTGTGTGGGGTCGTTGGCTGCGGTGGCGCAGTCTTCGACGAGCGGGTCGAGTGACGGAACGAGCAGTGGATCGAGCGACAGTCGGCGTCCGCCGTGCGGTCCTCCACCGCGGGGCATGGGTGGCCCGCCGCCGGGCTGGAATAGCAATGGTTCGGGGAGCAGCAGTACGAGTTCGGCGGCCAGCGGTAACTCGAACTCTACGCAGACGCAAGACGGCTCGATGCCGCCTACCCCTCCGTCTGGAAGCGGTGATGGTTCCCAGAGCGGAAGCTCTTCCATGCCCACGATGAGTAGCGGCTCGGGAAGCGGCGGCCCGCCTTCGCCGCCGCGCGACAGCAACGGGAATATTTTGCCGCCGCCGCCTTGCAATCGGAATGGTTCGAGCAACGGCTCGACGAACTCGCAGAGCCAATAGCGCGCAGACAACGATGCGAGGGTATTCCTGCAGAACGCGCGGAACTAATCTGCGCGTTCTGCGTCTGTACTGGCAGTGAATGCGAGGGGCGACGCCCCCTGCTGGAAAGCGAGCAAACGATGATGAGCAAGATGAGATTGAAGTGTGGCCTGGCTGTAATGAGCGCCGCGCTTTTCCTGGCGGCGATGCCGTCCAAGGCGCAGGACTCGACCACTCCGCCGCCGCCCCCGCCCGCGCAGGGACGCATGATGCAGCAGTTTCAGTCGCTGAATCTGACGCCGGACCAGCAGAAGATCTTTGCGGACGTGATGAAGGCGCAGCGCGACAAAATGCGCGCCCTGCGTGACGACTCCACGCTCGATCAGGACGCCCGCCGTCAGCAGATGATGAAGATGCGCAGCGAAACCACCAAGCAGCTGCGCGACGCGTTGACCGATGAGCAGAAGCCGAAGTTCGACCAGATTGAGTCGCAGATGCGGGAGCAAATGCGCGGTCGTCGCGGTGGTGGTGGTGACGGGGAAGCGCCTCCTCCGCCTCCGCCGAACGCGAACAACTAACGTTTTCCTATCCGAAACGTCCCTCGATGGAGCATTTCATTTCCATCGAGGGCTTTTCATTGCCCGAGAAACGTGCCGCATTGGGTACAATGAATGTTGAGTACGCCGTCAGCCGGAAGCAGCTGCTTTTTGTGCCGAGGGATTCAGGTGGGCGTGCCGTTGAAGGGATCGAAGTAAGCATGAAGAAGATGATGTTGCTCGGCGCGTGCCTGCTGTTGGGTTCAGTGGCCGCCCAGGCCCAGGAAAGCCGTCAGGACGTGAGCATTAGCGGCTTCGAGACAATCTCGCCGGATGTCTACGGCAATGGTGTGTACCCGATGCACTCGAGCATGACCACCGGTGTGTTAGCGAGCTATCGCTACATGGTGACGCCGCGCTCGGCCCTCGAGGTCAACTACGGCTTCTCGCAGTACACGATCCGCTACAAGTCCGTGCCGACGCCGTATGGCCAGGTTCACACCCGTATGCAGGAAGTGACGGGTGCCTATGTGTACTCGCGCACCTACCGCAACTGGAACCCGTTTGCAGAAGTCGGCGTGGGCGGCTTGATCTTTACGCCGATCCTCGACAACGGAACTCACCAGTTTGACTCGAAGCAGAACACGAACATCAGCGGCCTTGCCGGCGTGGGTGTGGCGTACGAAATCAGCCCGAGCTTCGATATCCGTGCAGAGTACCGCGGCTTCATCCTGAAGACGCCGGACTTTGGCAACACGGCGTTCAAGACCAACCGCTACTACTGGCTCTCTGAGCCGACGATCGGTATCGCGTACCACTTCTAAAATCTGCGCTTCGGCGCAAAACAAAAGGCCCGGCGCTTGCCGGGCCTTTTGCTGTGCCGAGAGTGAAGGGAACTAGCGGCGGGGAACGCCTGCGCCGAAGTGGTAAGCCGCCCCGATGGTGAAGAGCGTCGGCGAAAGTCCATTGGAGAGGCCCGGGCCGGAGAACCAGTCCTGGTATTCGAAGTCGGCGCGGACGTTCACGCGGCGGTGAACATTGATGTCCACACCACCGCCGGCAGCGGCCAGGTTGTAGGCCAGATTTCCAGAGTCCTGCGGGAAGTTGAAGACGCCGCGGCCGTAGAGAACCTTCACGTACGGATGGAAGATCTTGTAGTGGCGGACGTAGCGGACGCCAGCCTCGTAGGTGCGCTCGTACACCTTGGTGGGCTGGTTGTCGTTCAACTGGTGGAACTCCAGTTCAACGCCGAGATGCTCGGTGAAGTCGAGGGTGCTGTAGATCATCAGGCCACGAATTTTGTTCGTGGTGTAATCCGAATTGGCTGCGGTGAAGCCGCCACCTACCTGCAGGTCGGTGAGACGAGAAGCGGTGGGGCCAGCCTGCGCGAAGGAACGGGCGGAGGCGACCAAAAACAGGGCTGCACAGATCAGAAACGAGCGACGCAATCAATTCTCCATACTTCGCATCGCCTGAATCGATGCGTACTTCATCAACGAAGATGGTACGAAACACCAATCGTGGCGGCGTAAGGGTTCAGGCCGTTCGGCTTGAAGCTTGTCCAGTCCTGATAGGTGTAGTCACCACGAACGCTGAAGTGTTGTGACAAGCGTACATCAACACCGCCGCCAAGACCAATTGCGAAGGAACTCGCCGGCAGGTTTTCACCGTTGATGTGCACGTAGGGCAGTTGTGCCTTCGCGCTACCTTCGCCGATCTGGATCTTGACGTACGGATCGTAGCGGCGGTAGTGGAAGACGTAACGCGGTCCGATAAGGAACGACGAAATGGCAAAGTCATTCGGCGTCGTGATCGACATTGACTGATAGCTTGCTTCGAGACCGAGGTGGTAGGTGAGGTCGTAGGTACCGTAAATCGTGTAGCCGGTGACCTTGTCCTTGAACTCATCGTTGCTGCCGTAAGAGATACCGCCGCCAACCTGCCACGGGCTGACGCGAGTTGCGGTCGGAATCGCCTGCGCGTGAATGCGCATGGCCGAGGCTCCTAAAAAGATGGTACCCAATGCAAGCAGGCAAGAGCGAAGCTTTGACATAGTCGTCTCCTGAAGTTACGGCGCCTGTAGAAGGAGTCCCCAGGCACCGTACGAGGGTGAATCTTTGTGAGTTCAAGGCGGCGAGACACGTTGGTCCCGCCGTCCTTGTGGTTCGTTTTACTGCTGAGGCTGCGGCTGAGCAGGCTGGGTCGCCGGTGCCGGAGCAGCCGTGCCCTGATCTGCAGCCGGGGCTGCCGGTGCGGGAGTTGCGGTCGTACCATCTGCAGCCGGAGCTGCAGTAGCATCAGCCGGAGCTGCTGCCGGAGGTGCCGGTGCCGCGGGCGCCGTCCAGTACTTCAGCTTGATGTAAACCGGGGTGACTTCGAACGGGAGCTTGTCTGCCGCGCCGAGGAGCGGCTCATAGGTCACGTTCATCTGGAGCACCTGGTCGGTCCACGGATCGAACTTGAGGAACTGGCCGAGCGGCATAGCTGCCTGCTGCTTCAGGTCGGTGTTGTTGAGCTTCGGAGCCTTCGACATCAGGTCCTTCAGCCAGAAGGTGCCGTCGGTCTTGATGAGGCTGTCGCCCACCTGCGGGGTGGTGAGGGCCTTGAGGGCCTTCTGGCGATCGCGGAGCTGCTGCAGGTAGAGACCCATGTACTGCTGGCTGCTCTGCAGGTCTGCCACGGAAAGCAGTTCCATCGTCTTCTTCACAGCCGAAGCATCGTCCTCTTCGGTGTGCTGCATCGGCAGGCGCTGCAGTGCGGCGGAGTCAGGGAAGAGCAGCTTATCGTTGAACGCGTACTTGGTGTCGATGTGGTGACCGAGCAGGATGTGTGCGATCTGGAAGGCCAGCATGCAGTTCAGGTTGCCCATGAACTGTGCGCCGTCCTGCGTCGGAACGTCAGCGGTATCGATCAGGCTCTTGGAGAGCAGGATGGTGTTACCGACAGCGATCGACTCGAGCGGCGAGGTGAGCAGAACACGCACCTTCAGCGGGCGGGAGGTCTCGATCTTGTTGTAGATCAGGATATTGTTCGCGAGCGATTCGAGGGTCTTGTCGAAGTCCGAAGGGGCGTCGATCAGGCCGGCCTGGAAGAGGCGGTCGATGACGTTGTCTTCAGCCTGCTGGACCCATTCACGCGAAGCGCCGAGCGGAGATACGTCCTGCGCATCCTGCTGCGTCTCATTCTTGGCGCCGACCACGTCGACTTCGGTCTGTTCGGATTCCTTGGCGGGAACCTTCAGAGCGTAGCCCCAGATGTGGTTGACGGCCTTGAAGCGGAGGCTGTGCGTCGGGCTCTTCGGGTCGGTTTCCTCGATGTAGATCGAGGTCGGCAGCCAGAGGCCTTCCTGCACGTTCATACGCCAGGAGTCGAAGTGGAAGTATTCCTTGATCTCGTTCTCAGAGGTGCCCGCAAAGTCGCCGTTGAAGCGAACGATGTTGCCGCCGTCCTTTTCAATCCAGATACGACCGATGAAGCGACCGGTAGCGTTCTTCTTGATCGGCGAAACGTCGAAGACGAGCGTCGGCACGGAGCCGAGGAAGGCGCTGCGGACGTAGGAGAACTGATACGTCTGGCGGTTGAAGCTGTTCGAATCGATCAACAGCATCTGCACGAAGCCAGCCTGGTGATACTGCAGGTGCAGGCCGGCGGAGAGGCCGTTGATGAAGCCGAGCGAACCCTTGAGGAAGCCGAGGCCGAACTTGCCCTTCTTCTCGCCGAGGTCCTTCTTGTCGGGCGTGTAGTTCACGTCCGTGATGACCTTGCCGAAGTCGACGCGGCCAAGGAAGTGCTGGTCCGAGTCAGGAACCTGGCTCATGACCTTGTCCGGGCGCATGTTCTGGATGTAGGTTTCGACGAGCGGCGCGCGCTCCTTGAGTGTCTTGACCACCACCGCTTCGCGCGTGATTGCCTTGTCGATCAGAGCATTCTGCGCTGCGTTCGGCTTATGAAGATCGGTCGCCACGGTCGGCTTCTTCTTCCCCATGAGGGGAAAGGCCGAGGCCGTGAGGGCCGGAGCGGTCAGCAACAACAGTGAAGCTGCAGCAGTCAGTTTCGTCCGGAGAATCATGGGCTTAGGAACTCCTTGGTCTTGCGGTGAACGTCTAGCGAGCCCACCGTGAATATGAGACGGGGAAACTCGTGAAACAGGTGAATCGGTAAACAATCAGATGCGGATGCAACCCTTTTCGGTCGCACCCGCATGAAGATTTAGCTGAGGTGGAAGCGGATGATGACTTCGCCAGTCCACTCGACCGGCTGACCGGAGGCGTCCATGGACGGCTTGAAGCGCATACCTTCCACAACCTTGCGGGCCTGAGCATCAAGGCCATAGCCGAGGCCATGCACGATGCTGATGAACTGCACGGTGCCGTTGGTGAGCACGCGGATACGAACCTGAACGTTGCCTTCGATGTGCGCAGCGCGAGCTTCCTCGGTGTACGCAGGCTCAGGACGATAGGTGAGTGCCGGCGGAGTCGCAGCCGACTTCGGTGCGGGAGGCGGAGCAGCGGCGTGCTGCACCTGGCCGAGTCCACCGACGCTGACGGCTGCAGGGCCACCAGCGCCATGACCACCGGGCCTGCCGAAGCTGTTGCTGAGACCCGCCACGGGGGCGGCTGCACGATCGTGTCCACCCACGGAACCGTTCGGCGAACCGGATCCGAGGTTCACCGAGGAGGCGCGCGGGCCGTTGCCGGTATTGCTGGCGTTCATGTTAGGCATACCGCCACCCATGTTTACCTTAGTGGCGACAGCCGGACCGGTGGGGTTGACGGCTGAGTTGCCGAGCTTCACCGCCGACGGATGAGCGTCGTGGTTCGGCATGGAAGCCGCCGAGGCGCCGAGGGCGATGTGCGAGGCCGCGGGCGGATCAATCTTATGCGGGGCCGCGAAGTTGTTGAGCTTCACGGCGACGGGCGCCGGGGGAGCCTTCGGCGTCGGCGGCACAGGCTTGGGCACTACGGGAACCGGTACGGGCTTGGGTTCCGGCAGCGGCTTCGGCTCCGGCAGCGGCTTCGGCTCTTCCTTGATCACAGGAGGCTTCGGAAGCGGCGGCGGAGGCGGCTTGGGGAGTTTCGGCGCAGGCTTGGGCGGTTCGGGCGGCTTGGGCGGAAGCGCGATCGCCGTCAGCTTCTTGGCAACGACAGGGTTATTTTTAGCGACCAAACCCAGAATCGCGATGAGGGCTGCGATCGTGACGTTGATGCCGATCGATACCATGAACGACCGGCTCGAGCGGTGCTTATCTTCCAGTACGCCGAATTGGCTGAACTGGACCGATTTAGGGTTCGGGTCGTCGCTGCGAAGAGGCTTGGCCATGTGTCTCTTTGAGTCCTTTGATCAGAACCGACTGCAGGAACGCATGTTCCAACAGGGATGCAGTAGGGCGAAAGTTACCGCAAGAGTACCAGAAGATGTTCTCTGCGGGATTACGTTTCTTCTGCCCGTTTTTGGTTATTTGTTAGTCGGTAACTATGGCAGTTGCTTAGGTTTCTGTCGTCCCGGAAGCGGCTTTTCAGGCTTCCGGATAAGGCTTGTTGCTGATCTTTGTCGTATGGTGAGGGCTGAAGGTTTCAGGCGTGGTCTGGATCGAACCGGAGCCCTCGCGCTTGGGTAACGTTACGTCGATATGGACGATTATGCCCCATCCGTAGAGGAACTCAATGGCTCTTTCCGGGGAGAGCGTTCGATTGCGGCTCCCACCTGTGAGTTTTGCGTAGCCGCTAGGAGGCTGAGAGCACCCATGCATGGAATTTTGTCGACAACCATGAGTAATATGTTTCACTTGCCGATTCCGGTGGTGGAAAAACTGGCCCGACCGGTCATCATGTACATCGTTCTGGTCGGGTTTCTGCGGATTTTCGGCAAACGTGAGCTGGCGCAGTTGAATCCGTTCGACCTCGTGGTGCTGCTTTGCCTGTCGAACACGGTGCAGAATGCGATCATTGGCGACGACAACTCGGTGACGGGTGGCATTATCGGCGCGGTAGGGTTGCTGGGGATCAACTGGTTGCTGAGCAAGGCGATCTTCCGGTCGCCGCGCCTGACGAGCGCGCTGGAAGGCGACCGCACCATCCTGATCAAGGATGGTCGCGTGGACGAAAAGGCGTTGCAAGCTGAGGCCCTTACCCATCGTGATCTAACATCAGTCCTCAACCGGAACGGTTTCAATAGCCCGTCCGATGTATCTGAGTGCGCGTTGGAACCGAACGGAACATTTTTTGTGCAGGGTAAATCTCCCTCGCCGATTGAAAGCCGCGAGACCGGGCTGCAGGAGTCGGTGGACCAGCTGACCCGGCAGGTGGCGGAGTTGCGGAAGCTGCTCGAGGCGCGGTAGAAGGCGGCGAGTTCCTGAGAGCCCTGCGAACCCATGTCTCAGAAGCGAGATACGGGGCACTCGGTCTTTGGCTGGCGGAGATCAGCCTTTGGCGGAGTCGAGTTTGCTGCGCGTCTTGAGGAGGCGTTCCGGCGCGGTGGGCAGGGCGGAGTCCCGAAGAGCGGCGCGGTAGCCGCCCATGTAGATCGAGTACATCACCGCGAGCGCGCAGCCGACGCCGAAGACAAAGCCGAGAAAAAATCCGATTACTGTCGCCCACTCGAAGCCCATGCTCTTGAGCATACTTTGCGGCGACGCCTGCGCGGCGGTGCGCCGTCCTCTGTATCCGAAAGCTCGCGAGAACGTTGTGCGAGGAGGCAGGGCAACAACAGAAAACAGAGGAACGTGATTGCGACCATGAGTTCACCTGGTGGCATTCATCGGCGGATCTGCGGCGAAGTTGAGTGGGTGTGTGTCGCGGGGACACTTCGGCAAACCGACATCTGCACCGGCGCAGATGTCCGGCTCGCGGTCTGCGGGCGGCGTAGAGACCCCGGTTGTTGGTGGATGGGTGTCTCACAATGCGACGCCTCGCCGCGCCCGAGGTAGTGCCTTCGATAGAGGTCGGCATAATACCTGCTAATACAGCGTTCCAGTGGTTGCCAGTCAACACGGGCTTGTCGTACCGTTGGCGTTGCATAAAACATTTGGCCGATTTTCGACACGAAGCGAACCGGTACCATTCCTCACGACGAACAAGCCAGCAGAGAAGCTGGAAGAGAGAAGAAAAGGAAAGCAATGAGCACGAACAACGAAGGTTCCACGCAGGGCGGAGCTACCGCAGATTCAGGCAGCTTCGATTCACTGATGCGCGAGAACCGCGTGTTTCCGCCGCCGGCCGAGTTTGCCAGCCGCGCCTGGATCAAGAGTGAGATGGAGTGGGAGGCGATGTATCGCCGCTCGATCGAACACCCTGAGCTGTTCTGGGCAGAGGCGGCCGAGGAGCTGTCCTGGTCGAAGAAGTGGGACAAGGTGCTTGAGGGCACGTTCCCCGATCCGAAGTGGTTTACGGGCGGCAAGCTGAACCTTTGCTACAACGCCGTGGACCGCCATGTGGAGGCGGGGCGTGGCGACAAGGTTGCGCTGATCTGGGAAGGTGAGCCGGTGGGCCAGGTCGTAAAGCTGACCTATAGCCAACTGCTGGTGGAAGTGCAGCGCTTTGCCAACGTGCTGAAGGCGCATGGCGTGAAGAAAGGCGATCGCGTCGCCATCTACATGGGCATGACGAATGAGCTTGCGATTGCGGTGCTGGCGTGCGCGCGCATTGGCGCGATCCACTCGGTGATCTTTGGCGGCTTTGCGGCCCATGCCATCTCCGACCGCGTGAAGGACTGCGACTGCCGCGTGGTGGTGACGCAGGACATGAGCTATCGCCGTGGCGCGCCGATCAAGCTGAAGGAGATCGTCGATGCCGGACTTGAGAGCTGCCCGGATGTGCGCTCGGTGATCGTGTATCAGCGCGAGCCGAAGTTCGAGACGCCGATGAAGGCGGGGCGCGACTCGTGGTGGCATGAGGAAGCGGCGAAGGTTTCGGCTGAGTGTCCGTGCGCCGAGCAGGAAGCCGAAGATCCTTTGTTCATCCTGTATACGAGCGGCACGACCGGCAAGCCGAAGGGCCTGGTGCACACGACCGGCGGCTACGCGGTGCAGACGTACCTGACGACGAAGTATGTCTTCGACATTCACGACGACGACATCTACTGGTGCTCGGCGGATATCGGTTGGATCACCGGCCACAGCTACGTGGTGTACGGCCCGCTGCAGAACGGCGCGACGGTACTGCTGTATGAAGGCGCGCCGAACTTCCCGGAGCAGGACCGCTTCTGGCAGATCGTGGACGACCACAAGGTAACGATCTTCTACACAGCACCGACGGCGATCCGTGCGTTCATCAAGTTTGGTGTGGACAAGGTGCGCAAGCACTCGCTGGCTTCGCTGCGCTTGCTGGGCACGGTGGGCGAGCCGATCAACCCTGAGGCCTGGATGTGGTTCCACCGCGAGGTCGGGCATGAGAACTGCCCGATTGTCGACACGTGGTGGCAGACGGAGACGGGCGGCCACATGCTGGCACCGATTCCGGGTGCGATTGCGACGAAGCCGGGTTCGGCGACGCGTCCGTTCTTCGGCATTGAGCCTGCCGTGCTGACGAAGGAAGGTGACCCCGTTCCGAACGATCACGGTGGTCTGCTGGTGATTCGCAAGCCGTGGCCGTCGATGGCGCGCACGATCTGGGGCGATGACGAGCGCTTTGCGCAGGCATATTTTTCGGAGATCCCGGGCTGCTACTTCACGGGTGACGGCGCGCGTTGCGATGCCGATGGCTACTACTGGCTGATGGGGCGCGTGGACGATGTGATCAACGTCAGCGGACATCGCCTGGGCACGATGGAGATCGAGTCCGCGCTGGTGGCGCATCCGAAGGTTGCGGAAGCGGCGGTGGTGGGACGTCCTGATGAGTTGAAGGGGCAGGCAATTGCAGCGTTCGTTTCGCTGGAGTACGGCCTCGATCCTTCGGATGAGTTGAAGCAGGAGTTGCGACAGTGGGTGGCGAAGGAGATCGGTGCGCTGGCGCGTCCCGATGATCTGCGCTTCACGCCGATTCTGCCGAAGACGCGCTCGGGCAAGATCATGCGTCGTCTGTTGCGTGAGCTGGCGACGACGGGTGATATCAAGGGTGATACCACAACGCTTGAGGACTTCAGCCTGTTGGCGAAGCTGCGCGACAACGACGACTAAGAAGATTTTCCTTGCTCACCGGAAAGACGGCATCCAACCCGGGATGCCGTCTTTTTCTGTTGCGTGTACTGGAAGTTATCGGGTGAGTTATGCGTAGCTACGCAAATCCAAGGCGCTCTCGTTGTCCGTATCCTCAAGAGAGATGAGACATCGTTAGAATTCCGAATAGATAGCGCCCTCGGAGCAGTTATGCGCGGTGAGATTCAACAGGAAATCCTCGACATGATCGCCAGCGGCTGCACGATGGCTGAAACTGCCGAACATGTGTGCCGTTATGCAGAGCGCTTTGCGCCTGGAGCGATCTGCACGGTCATTCGCGTCGATCATGAGGGCGTGTTGCATCCGCTCGCAGGGCCGAGCATTCCACCGGAGTATTCGGCGGCGCTCGAAGGCGTACGCGTTGGTCCGACCTCTGGTTCTTGTGGCACGGCGGCTTATCGCCGCGCTTCGGTGAGCGTGACGGATATCTTCACGGATCCGCTGTGGGCCGACTATCCGGTGCTGGCGGAGATGCTCGCGGAGAAGAGCGGTGTGACAGCGTGCTGGTCGAGCCCGATCCTGTTGCGTGATGGTCGTGTGCTGGGTGCGTTCGGTTTCTACTACAGGGAGCATCGCGGACCTACAGAAGAAGAGCGTCGCATCGTCGAGGAGTGCGTCGATCTGTGCGCGCTGGCGCTGGAGCGCGACGAGGTGCGAGCGGAGAATTTTCGGCTTTCCTATGTCGACTTACTGACGGGGTTAGGGAACCGTGCGAGTTTTCTGAAAACGCTGGAGCGTTATGGCGTGGATACGGAGACTCCGTTTGCTGTACTGGTCTTCGACATCGATCGCCTTGCGCGATTCAACGACGTGCTGGGGCACTCGGCAGGTGACCGATTGATCCATGAGATCGGCAAGCTGGTTTCGCAGATCACTGCGCCTGCGCCGCTGTTTCGGATCGACGCCGATGAGTTCGCGGTGTTCGTCGATGGCGCGGATGCGGAAGAGAAGATTTCGCAGATCGGTCGTGAGATTCTCGCGGCGATTCCTACGGTGGCTGACCGTGCCGGGCATGTGAACTTTCCGCTCTCTGTGAGTTGCGGAGTGGCCGTGGCGCAGCCTTCGGCGCATATCGATGTGGCGGGTGTCATGCAGCGAGCCAATCTTGCGCTGCATCATGCAAAGCAGACGGGGCGTGGTTCGTGCGTTCAGTACGAGGAGAGCTTGAGCAGTGCGGCGGCGCATGAGTTTCGCGTGCTGCAGACGATGACGCATGCGCTGGCTGAGGCGCGAGTCGAGCCGTATTACCAGCCGATCGTTCACATCGATACGCAGGAGATTGTCAGCCTCGAGGCTCTGTGCCGCGTGCGTACGCCGGCAGGAGACGTGGTTTCTGCGGACCAGTTTGGCGAAGCGCTGCAAAGCCTTT
Organism: Granulicella cerasi; assembly: GCF_025685575.1. Taxonomy (NCBI): domain Bacteria; kingdom Pseudomonadati; phylum Acidobacteriota; class Terriglobia; order Terriglobales; family Acidobacteriaceae; genus Granulicella; species Granulicella cerasi. The sequence goes on along the minus strand of NZ_JAGSYD010000003.1, from coordinate 136,204 downwards.
CGATGGGCAGCTTCGTCACGGACCGGATGCTCGAACTCGTGGCGCGGGACATGCGTTTGTGGATCGATGAAGGCTTGCCGCTGCGGCATGTGAACATCAATCTCTCGGTCGCGGATTTTCGCAAGGAGCGGTTGCGCGAGCGCGTGGCGGCGGCGTTTGCGAAGTACCGTGTGCCGCTGGAGCATGTGATTCTCGAGGTCACCGAGTCGGTCTACATGGACGAGCATGATCGGCGAGTCGCGGAAGAGATCGAGCGGTTGCGAGCGGATGGGCTGCGCGTCGCGCTGGATGATTTCGGCACGGGGTTTGCTTCGCTTACGCATCTGCTGCATTTCCCGGTAGACATCCTGAAGATCGACAAGAGCTTCGTGCATCGCATCTCCGATGGCGACTCCGGCGTGGTGATCATCAAGGCGCTGCTGGATATGGCGCATGGCCTGGGGATGCGCGTGGTGGCGGAAGGCGTGGAGACCGAGCAGCAGGCGCTGCAGTTGCAGCGGCTGGGATGTGCGTTGGCGCAGGGGTATCTCTTTGGCCGTCCGGTGAGCCGCGACGAGACGACGGTGCTGCTGAAAGCGCGCCTGGCAGCCACATCGGTTCTGCCGATTCGTTAGAGCGGCTGCAGACGGATCCTCTACTTTTGTGGAGGCTTTTGTCGTCCATGGCTGCGGGTGTAACGTCTATAGCCAGTATGCGGATGAAGACGGCAGTGGTGTTGGCGTTGGTGGCTGGCGCGGCGTGGGCGCAGGAAGAGAAGCTGCGCGTGGGCGCTCCTGTGAGCGTGCCGATCGTCGTGCGCGATAAGAAGGGCGATGGCGTCGCGGGTCTTGGTAAGGACAACTTCTCGATCAAAGTCGATGGCAAGGACCAGCCCGTCACCGGCGTCACCGCTGGGCCGGGTGGACCGGTGGTGCTTGGGCTGGTGGTGGATGTAAGCGATGGCGAGCGCGATAACCTGGAGCGCACCAAGCGTGCGGCGCGGGCGCTGATCGATGGTCTGCAGCCGGGGGACAAGATGTTCGTCGTGCAGTTTGCCAGGCAGATTGAGCTGCTCGAAGAGCCGACGAACGATCGCGCGAAGCTGGTGAAGGCGCTGAACCTGCTCGGCACGAGTTCGCCGACGTTCAACCCGCACATGCCGCCGGATGAAGGACGCGACAAAGAAGGCCGCCGCATCGAGTCGGGTGGCAACTCGCTGAATGATGCGGTGTACCTGAGCTGCGAAGAGGTGTTGGCGCGCGAAAAGGGACGGCGTGTGCTGGTCGTCGTTTCGGACGGCGTGGACATTCGCTCGAAGAAGTCTTCGACGGAGCTGGTGGAGTCGATTGAGCGGACGCGCGCGGTGGTCTACACGGCGTACACGCCGACGAAGCTGCAGCCGCGGGAAGGACAGGGGAATCGTGGCGGGCAGCAGGGTGGCAACGGCGGCGGGAGTGGTCGCCCTTCGATCGGAGGCTGGCCGGGGTCGACGTATCCAGGGTCTGGCTCACCTACGGGCGGAAGCGGCGGCGGCAACTCGCCGAATGGGCAGAACAAACCGACGACCGGGGACCGCGAGCATCGACCGAATGTAGACGGCACGCAGGTGTTGGCGAAGCTTAGCCGCAACAGCGGTGGTCGGTTCCTGAGCGGAGAGAGGCACGACACGCTGGAGGACGGCATGGCGTCGATCGCTACCGACATGAAGGCGATGTACTGGGTGGAGTTCACGCCGATAGGCCCGGCGGCACGGCAGGCGTATCACCTCTTCGACCTTGACGTTCATGGATCGGACAAGGGCAAGAAGGTGGAGCTGCAGGCTCCTGATGGCTACTACGCGGCGAGCTAGCTGCCCGAGGTGGCCGGGCCGGTGGCGTCCGAGGGAGTCGCTACATGGTGCGGCGTCAGTTCGGTGCCTGAGGTGCGCAGCAGATATAAGGCGACCCCAAAGATCAAGAGCAGAGCGGCAGCTGAGAGAAGCAGTACACGCTGAAAGTTAGGGCGGTTCGGCGGAAGTTGTTCGATGTCCATAAGGGTCCTGTGCATGCGATGTGGCGGCACGCATGGTAAGTACGATGATTTTGTGGTGCGAACGCGTTGCTTTTGCGGCTTCTCGGGCTTGGTTTCCTCGCGGGGAAGGAGCATTATGGGAAGCATCATGGAAACCTCAGTTCGCACACGCATCGTTGCTGCCTCGGCCCTCTTCGGGACAATCCTGGCGGCCGCTGCCTGTAGCCCTCTCGGAACCTCCGTCCACGCGGCGCAGCAGCTTACGCCGGAGCAGCGCAAGGCGATGCACCAGCCGGTGATTCATCCGCAGCCTCGCCACATCTATCCGGACACGACCGCAGCCGCGGGCGACCTTCAGGCTGCGCTGAAGAAGGCGAAGGCCGAGCACAAGCGCGTCATCGTCGACTTTGGTGGCGACTGGTGCGGCGATTGCCAGGTGCTGGACGTGTACTTCAACCAGGCGCCGAACGATGCGCTGCTGGCGAAGTACTTCGTGAAGGTGAATGTCAACATTGGCCACGAAGATGCGAACCTCGACATCGCCAAGCGTTTTGGCATGGCGCTGAAGGGTGTTCCGGCGTTGGCGGTGCTGGATGCGCGTGGCAAGGTGCTGTACGCACAGGGCAATGAGTTTTCGGACATGCGCTACATGGAAGCGCAGTCGGTCACGGATTTCCTGAACAAGTGGAAGGCCTAAACCAAGCCACGGTGAGTTTGGAAGAGACCACGCACAGCCCGGCTGCTGACGTGGCGGAGGAGACTCCGCTATGGCAGCAGCCGGTTCGCGTGTTTCATACGCTGCGCCGCGCGGGCATGGCCGCGGTGGAGCATGACGCGCTGACCGTCGCGCAGGCGGTGGCCTACTCGGCGATGTTTGCGTTGTTCCCGGCGATGATCGTGCTGGCGGCGCTGGTGCCGCTGCTGCCGGACTCCGTGCCGTTTCAGTACCAGATGGCGATGTTCTTCAATCAGGTGCTACCGCCGACGGTGGCGCCGCTGCTGCACGAATACTTCGCAGGGTCGCATGAGGCTCCACATACGCTGCGTGCGCTGGCTGGCTCGGGGATTGTGAGCATCACCGGCGCGGCGAACGTGATGGCGACGCTGATGGAAGGCTTTCGCCGCGCGCATGAACTGCCGCTGACGCGAGGAAGCTTCTGGCCGCGTCGTCGCCGTGCGCTGGCGCTGGTTCCGCTCTCGCTGCTTCCGATGGCAGCGGCTTCGGCGCTGGTCGTCTTCGGGCATTTTCTGTCGGTGTGGATCGCCGGTCGCGTACCGTTTGCGCTGCAGCAGCCGGTGTACATCATCTCGTTTGCGATGCGCTGGACGGTGGCGCTTGCGGGGAGTGTCGGCATCATTGCGGTGATCTACCACCTGGGTACAGACCTCAGCACGGGGATGCGCCAGCACCTGGATCCGCTGCTGAAGGAGCCGTGGGCGATGCTGCGCAAGGACTGGAGCTGGCGCGCGAGTCTGCCGGGTGCAACCGTCGCGACGGTGCTCTGGTTTGCGTCCACACTGGGCTTTGGCTGGTATGTGACGCGCTATGCAAACTACGGCCAGGTATACGGCTCGCTGGGTGCAGGCATCGCGTTGCTGATCTGGCTGTACATTATTGCGCTGAGCGTTCTGGTGGGGGCGGAGTTCAACGCGCAACTGCGTCTGCCGGGCCGCGATCGCCGCGCTACGGAGTTCCTGTGGAAACTCCCGCACCTTCGCCGTCTTCACTTGCCGGGGCGCACAGGTAGAATGACTGACTGACAGGCTTGTACGATGGGCAGGCTGAATATTTTTTCCAAAGGGCATACGAAATGACCGCAAGCAAGCAGTGGGTAAATCAGGGAGGCTCGCGTCGAGCCAAGATTGTGGCGACGCTGGGACCGGCTTCGAGCACGCCGGAGATCTTCCGCCAACTGGTTCGCGCTGGTCTGGATGTTGCCCGTCTGAACTTTTCGCACGGCTCGCATGAGCAGAAGGCCGAGCTGATCCAGATGGTTCGCACGGTGTCGAAGGAAGAGGGCAAGCCCATCTGCATCCTCGCCGACCTGCAGGGACCGAAGATCCGCACGGGCGTGCTGGTGGACCACATCCCTGTCATGCTGGTCGCGGGGCAGCACCTCACGATTACGCCGGAGCAGATTGAAGGCACGGCCGAGCGTGTGAGCACGGTGTTCACGACGCTGGCGGAGAACCTGACGCCTGGCGATCAGATTTTGCTTTCCGATGGCTTGATCGAACTGCGCGTGGTCGAGCTCAAGGGCGCGGACGTGGTGACGGAGATCATCAACGGCGGCTACCTCGGCGAGAAGAAGGGCATCAACCTGCCCGGCATCAATGTGAAGGTGCCGTCGCTGACGGAGAAGGACGAGATCGACCTCGAATTTTGTATCAAGCAGGAGTGCGACGCGGTCGCAGTGTCGTTCGTGCAGACCGCCGATGACGTGCGCTATGTGAAGTCGCGCATCGCGCAGCTGGGTTCGGATGCGTGGGTGATTGCGAAGCTCGAGAAGCCGCAGGCTGTGGACCATCTTGAGTCGATTCTGGAAGCGACGGACGGCATCATGGTCGCGCGTGGCGATCTCGGCGTGGAGGTTCCGCCGGAGAAGGTTCCTGCGATTCAGAAGCACATCATCCGCCGCTGCGCCGCGTGGCGCAAGCCGGTGATCACGGCGACGCAGATGCTGGAGTCGATGATCGAAAACCCGCGCCCCACGCGTGCAGAAGCGTCGGACGTGGCGAACGCTGTGTATGACGGCACCGACGCCGTGATGCTTTCGGCAGAGAGCGCGGCGGGCAAGTATCCGGTGGAAGCGATTGCCATGATGGCGAAGATCGTGACCGAGACGGAAGAGCAGATTCGCCAGGAGCCGAAGGCTCCGGTACTGCCGGTGAAGCGCGCGAAGTTGTCGATCCCGGAGACGATCTGCGAGTCGATGGCGCACTCGGCTGAGGAAGTGGATCTGGCTGCGATTGCGATCTTCACGGAGAGCGGCAACACTGCGCGTCTGCTGTCGAAGTATCGTCCGGCGGCTCCGATTGTGGCGCTCTCGCCGTTTGATACGGTGACGAATCGCAACATGCTGCTCTGGGGCACATTCCCGATCACCTGCCAGCGCTTCGAGGGCACGGATGGTCTGGTGAACATGGCCGAAGACATTCTCGAGACTGAGGGTTTCGTGAAGCCAAAGGAAGTGCTGGGCATCGTGGCCGGAACGGCGACGAAGTCGGGCGCGACGAACTTCATGCGCCTGCATCTGGTGGGCGATCGTAAGTAGGTTTAGAGATCAGAGATCAGAAATAAGAGATCGGAAGATGCCCGCGGAGAGGTTTCGGCATTGAAGGTTCGTTCGTTTCGAGATTTGATTGTTTGGCAGCGGTCCCGTGAACTGGCAAGGAGTGTCTATGAGTTGACGCGCGATTTTCCGCGCGAAGAACTTTATGGCATGACGAGCCAGTTGCGCAGGGCCGCTGTTTCCGTGATGAGCAATATCGCGGAAGGGCATGGTCGTGGATCGCGTCTGCAACTCATGCACTTTCTTTCCATCGCTCGAGGGTCGGTGTTTGAGGTTGAGTCGCAGCTGATCCTCGCAGCTGACCTCGGCCTCGGCACAGCCGACAAGATCACGGTCTGCGAGCAGTGTTGTAGCGAGATCAACCGTATGCTTTTCGCCACGCTCAACACCTTGAAGGCGCGAGGGACGACTTCACCCTCGTCGGTATCAGAGTAGGCCTGTCAGTTCTTGACCTGTTTCCCACACTAATCTCTTATCTCTGATATCTAATCTCTAAGCATGGGCCGCATCAAAGTTCTCTCCGACCAAGTCGCTAATCAAATTGCTGCTGGTGAAGTCGTGGAGCGTCCCGCGTCTGTGGTGAAGGAGCTGCTCGAGAACTCGCTCGATGCGGGTTCGACGCGCATTCGCATTGAGGTGGAGGGCGGCGGGCGCAAGCTCATTCGCATTGCCGACAACGGCCACGGTATGGGGCGCGACGATGCGTTGCTGGCCTTTGAGCGACATGCTACTTCGAAGCTGCGTTCAAGCGATGATCTGCTGACGATTGCGACGCTCGGCTTCCGTGGCGAAGCGTTGCCGTCGATTGCTTCTGTGGCACGTGTGCAGTTAGAGACGCGTGCTCCGGACGATGAAGTCGGCACCGTGGTTGAGATCAACGGCGGCAACATGCTGCGCGTGGAAGATGCGGGTTTGCCTGCGGGCACGACGCTTTCGGTGCGGGATCTCTTCTTCAATACTCCGGCGCGCAAGAAGTTCATGCGCTCCGAGCAAACGGAGCTTGGGCACGTTGCGGCGTTGGTGACGCACTATGCGCTGGCGCATCCGCAGAAGCACTTTGAGTTGCACTCGGCGACGCAGTCGTTGCTCGTTGCGCCTGCTGTGGCGGACGCAGGCGAGAGGCTGTTTCAGATACTCGGGCGCGATGCGTTCGAGGCGATGATTCCTGTCGCGGCCGAGCAGGATTTTGCGCGCGCGGGCTTGCCGGAGTTGCCGCCGTGGAAGCGGCCTGAGGATTACGAAGCGCCGGAGCCGGGTGCGATGCGCATTACGGGTTTCGTGTCGAAGCCGGAGCTGCAGAAGCTTAATCGCAACTCGGTGTATGTATTTGCGAACGGGCGTTTGATCCGCGATCGACTCATCCTTCATGCTCTGACGGAGGCGTATCGCAACATCATTCCGCCGACGTCGTTCCCGGTGGTGCTGCTGTTTCTCGAGATGCCGCCGGCAGAGGTTGACGTAAACGTGCATCCGGCGAAGACCGAGGTGCGCTTCCGGCAGAACGCATTTGTGCATGACTTCGTGCGCGACTCCGTACGCACGGCGCTGATGAATGCGCGGCCTGCGGCAAGCTTCTACCAGGCGCTGCACGCAGCGCCGACGGCGGGCATGTCGCTGACGGTGGATGTGAGTCCGCTGCCGGGAATCGACCAGCCGATGATGCAGCCGATGGACGGCCTGCATGTGGCGCAGCAGAGCGAGATGATTGAGCCGGGCGATGTGGCGCCGTTCGATCTGCGCGAGCGTGTGGTGCCGCCTTCGCCAGGGCGTCTCAGCTTCGAGGGCACGATGCCTGTGGGCTACGGGGACGGTTCGGTTGCGGCGGCGGTTGCCGAAAGCGAAGCCGAACAGCCGACGTTGAACAATCTTGCGTCGTTGCGTCCGCTGGGGCAGCTGCGGGACTCGTTCATTCTGGCCACGAACGAAGAGGGGTTGTGGATCGTCGATCAGCATGTGGCGCATGAGCGCGTGCTGTTTGAGAAAATTCTGCGCGAGCGGCAGGTGGAGGCGGTGCAGCGTCAGCGTCTGCTGATGCCGGTGCTGGTGGACCTGATGCCTGAGCAGATGGTGCGCTTTGCGGAGATTGCCGAAGAGCTGGGCCGCAATGGTATCGAGGCCGAGCCGTTTGGTCCGCGCACGCTGGCGGTGAAGGCGACGCCGGTGGGCCTGCAGGGCAAGGAACTCGAGCTGATGCTCGAGGAAGTGCTGGGGAGTACGGAGAAAACGGCTCAGGTAGAGAACGAAGAGCTGCGGCGCACGCGCATTGCGGCGTCGATCGCCTGCCACGCGGCGATCAAGGTAAATATGCCGCTGGAGCCGTCGAAGATGGCCTGGCTTTTGTCAGAGTTGGGTAAGACTGCACATCCAACGAGCTGTCCGCACGGTAGACCGATCGCTTTGCGGTATTCTATGAAGGACATTCAGCGGGCGTTCCAGCGCATCTAGTTGCGCCACGTCTTGCGCGTCGTACGAGGTCGGCCTCCCCACGCTGACCGGCGACGTTTTTTCGGAAGGAACCGAGTTTTGGCTACAGTACAGCAGTTTAATGAGGCGCAGCTTGCCGCTGCGCGAATCCCTTTGTGGCGTCAAGCCGGCGAGCCGGTCCTTACGCTCGAAGCGGCACGCGAGTTTTTGGAGCATTTCGGGCTGGTAGCCTTTGCTCCGCAGAAGTTCGGCCTGCATGCGCCGACCCTGGTGGAAGCCACACTGGGTGAGAAGAATGAAGCGCCGACGATGGCGCAGTCGCAGATTGCACGCGACCTGGTGGCACGCCTGGTGGCCGATGGTGCCGCGCTGCCGCTGAACCTGACGGGTGTTGCTGGTGACCTGCCGGACTTTATCGTTTCGCTCCCGGCGTTCAAGTACATCTTCACGCTGCGCGGCGACAAGAGCTGGAAGCAGGCTCCGTCGACCTCGGGCGCGGTGAAGGTTTCGCCGCTGGCGCTGAGCGCCTATGAGGCGTTGACGGCACGCGGCGAGGCGATGACCGCTGCTGAGCTCGCCAACGAGCTGGGCCGCGAAGTGACGGAGACGGCTGTGATTCGCGCTTTGAGCGAACTCTGGCAGTTGCTCCGCGTGATTCCGCTGCTGGCACAGGGCGATGGCGCGACGATGTGGGAGCTGACCACGCGCCGCTTCACCAAGCAGATTAAGGCTGGCGTGAACGCCGGCCAGCCGACCGCGATGTCGGGCCTGATCTCGATGTTCTTCGAGCAGACCATTGCCGCGACGGTGGATGAGATTGAAGCGTTCCTTTCGCCGTTGACGGCGCGTTCGCGCGTACGCGAAGTGGTGGGTGCGCTGCGTTCGGCGCGTGAGCTGGAGCCGACCGTGTTGAGCGGCACGGAGTATCTGTACGTTTCAGGCAGCCTGCCGGTGTTCCCGGAAGTGGCCGCTGCTCCGAAGACCGAAGAAGAGATCGCCGCGGAGATTGCAGCGCCGCCGGTGCGCTTCTCCGAGACGGAAATGCCCGAGCCGGGCCGTATTCGCAAGTTCGAGCGCGAAGGTGGGGCCAGCGAAGGCCGTGGCGGATTCCAGCGCAAGCCTGCGGGCTCGTTTGAGCCGCGCAACGATCGCGAGCGTCGTCCGTTCTCGCGCCGCGCTGAGGGCGAAGCCAAGCCTGAGTTCAACAAGCCCTGGGATGAAGAGCGCCGCCCGCGTCGCGAGGACGGGGAAGAGCGTCCGCGCCGTCCGTTTACGCCGCATGAAGGCGGAGACCGTCCGTCGCGTCCGTTTGGCGAGCGCAAGCCCTTCGGCGAGCGTAAGTCGTTTGGCGACCGCAAGCCGTTTGGTGACCGCAAGCCCTTCGGCGAGCGTCGCCCGTTCACCCCGCGTGAAGGCGGAGACGACCGTCCGCGTCGTCCGTTTACGCCTCGCGAAGGTGGCGACCGTCCGTCGCGTCCGTTCGGTGGCGAGCGCAAGTCGTTCGGCGACCGTAAGCCGTTTGGCGAGCGCCGCACGTTCACGCCGCGCGAGGGTGGGGATGACCGTCCGCGTCGCCCGTACGCTCCGCGTGAAGGCGGCGAACGCCGTCCGTACAGCGGTGGCGGTGACCGCAAGCCGTTCGGCGAGCGTAAGTCGTTTGGTGACCGCAAGCCGTTTGGCGAGCGTCGCCCGTTCACCCCGCGCGAAGGCGGAGACGACCGTCCGCGTCGTCCGTTTACGCCTCGAGAAGGTGGCGACCGTCCGTCGCGCCCGTTCGGTGGCGAGCGCAAGTCGTTCGGCGATCGTAAGCCGTTTGGTGAGCGTCGTCCGTTCACGCCGCGTGAGGGGGGAGATGACCGTCCGCGTCGCCCGTATGCTCCGCGTGAAGGCGGCGAGCGCCGCCCGTACAGCGGTGGCGGAGACCGCAAGCCCTTCGGTGAGCGCAAGTCGTTTGGGGACCGCAAGCCCTTCGCTCCGCGCGAAGGCGGCGAGCGCCGCCCGTACAGCGGTGGTGGCGACCGCAAGCCCTTCGGGGACCGCAAGCCGTTTGGCGAGCGTAAGTCGTTTGGAGATCGTAAGCCGTTCGCTCCGCGCGAAGGTGGTGAGCGTCGCCCGTTTACGCCTCGCGAGGGTGGAGATGAGCGTCCGCGCCGTCCGTTCAGCGGCGGCGACCGCAAGCCTTTTGCCGGTGGTGATCGTAAGCCCTTTGCGGGAGGCGATCGCAAGTTCGGTGGACCGAAGCGCGAGGGTGGGTTTGGTTCCAAGCCCGGCGGCTTCAAGGGTAAGTCTGGCGGCGGGTTCGGTTCGAAGCCGGGTGGCTTCAAGGGTGGTCCGAAAAATTTCGGTCCGCGCAAGCCAAGACCGGGTAGCGGGGAGTAAAGTAGCTCGCGATGCACGTTGAATCTGAGCAGAAGAATTCCACGGGGGCGGCTCGTCGCGAGCGCCCCGTGGTTGCGATTGACGGTCCGGCAGGTGCTGGCAAGAGCACGATGGCCGCGCACCTGGCGCGTCGTTTCGGGTTTCTGAACCTGGAAACGGGCGCGATGTATCGCGCGCTGGCGCTGAAGGCGATCGACAACGATCTCGACTTCGCCGACGCCGACGAGATGTTGCAACTGGCGACGCGCACGACGATCAAGCTCGAGCCGCAACTGGAAGGCAATCGCGTTCTGCTGGATGGCGTGGATGTGTCGCGTCGTGTTCGCGATGGTGATGTGACGGCGGCTGCTTCGAAGATCAGCGTTCATCCGCCGATCCGGGTGTGGATGGTTGACCAGCAGCGCGCGCTCGGCAATTCGGGCGGCGTGGTGATGGAAGGCCGCGACATCGGCACGGTGGTTTTCCCCGACGCTGAGGTGAAGATTTTCCTTGATGCGGCGCCGGAAGTGCGCGGCAACCGTCGCTACAAGCAGACTGGGTCTGATGACGCGAAGGTTACGGAAGAATCGCTGGTAAAAGAGCTGAAAGAGCGTGATGAACGCGATCGTAACCGTGCTGACTCGCCCCTGAAACCTGCGGATGACGCGGTGATTCTCGATTCCACCGGTTTGACGCTGGAGCAAGTGCTGGAAAAGGCTGAGACGATCGTTCGCGAACACCTTGCTACAGCAGGTTTGCACCATTCGTAGGGCAAAAAGCAGAAATCTAAATTTTTCGGTGGATAATTAGCCTCCCGTGCTAACATTTCCCCATCGTTTGAAACAGATTGGTTTTCTGCAGCTCCACGCAGCCGAAGCCCCGATTTGAGTTCAGCGTCACAATCACAAGCAAGGATTTCACGGATTATGGAACAGGGAACAGTTAAGTGGTTCAACGACGCCAAGGGTTTTGGCTTCATCAGCCGTCAGAATGGTGAAGACGTATTCGTGCACTATTCGGCCATCAACACCAACGGTTTCAAGAGCCTTCAGGAAGGCCAGGCTGTTCAGTTCAACGTGGTCAAGGGACCCAAGGGCTGGCAGGCTTCGGACGTGCAGCCTCTGTAAGCTGTAACGCCGATACAAACGAGCAAGACAAATTGCAGCACTTTTGAGGTCAGAAACGATCGCACAAGATTGCTTCAGAAGAGAGGAGACGGCTTCGGCTGTCTCCTCTTTTCTTGTCGATCAAGTCATAATGCAGGCTGCGATCCCATGTCACAGACCTGGGCACCCGATCGTGGGGTTACGGCTGGGGAGGTGTATCGGTGGGTTGGTCGTCGACGGAGACGATGCGAGAGCTGGTGCGGTATTTGCGGTAGTCGCTGATGGTGGCGCGGGCGCGGCCGTGGATGCGGAAGACGAGCCAGCCCAGGCTGGCTTTGCCCTGGCCACCGTAGGACTTCGGTAGCCAGACTTCGCCGTTCACCTTTTGCTGTTCCATGGTGAAGTTCAAGCCTTTGTGGATGTCGGCGAGCAGGCCGAAGCCGAGCTTGAAGTCGTCGCGAAAGTGGCCTTCGACGCGCGCGAGCACGCGGTCTTCTTCGTCGATCCAAACCGTGCCGTAGAGGTCCTGCATGATTTTTTCGGACATGCCGTTGGCCTTGACGGCCTTCTTGCCGGCGAAGTCGAGCGCGATGGTGGGGCGACCGTTGAGGTCGACGCGGCGCTCGTGGGTGAAGTCGCCGAGTTGCAACATGCGTGCGGCGGAGATGAGGTCGTCCTGCTTTCTGGCTTCGTTCTTCGCTTGCTGACTCTTGGCCTTTTCGACCGCTTTGTCGAACTCGTCGTTGGCCTTCGTCGCGTCCTGGGGTGAGAGCGGGTGTCCGTTCTTGCCCACAAGTTTGCGGACACGCACGCCGTCGATGGGGATGCTTTCGTAGTCGGTGATCTCGGTCTTCTTCACGGCCTCGCTGCCGTCGAAGTCTTCTTCGACTCGATGGATATGGTAGGTGTACAGCTGCAGCAGCGACTCATCGCGCGCTTCGTGTTTCTCGACGGCTTTGAGTAGTTCATCGACTGAGGGCAGGGGCTTTTCTGCAGGCGGCGCAGGTTGCTGCGCGCAGAGGCTTGCGCTGCTAAGCGTGAGAGCGAGAGTGAACGCGGACAAGGCACTGCGCAAGACCATGCACTGATGCTAACCGCGTATCGCGCGGTATTTACGCTTTGAGGTGGATGGATTTGTGTAAGGTAATGCATCCTAGAAGATGTGGGTGAGACAGCACATGTAGACAGTACGGACCTCGGCGCGCCGAAGGTCAATCCCGCGGCCACGCCGCCTGAAGCGCCGCAGCCTCCGACGGTGGATTCTGGCGGAGGATCGTTTGCGCCGCTGCGATTGCCGCTGTTCCGTGATCGCTGGATCGCGTCGACGGTGTCGAGCGTGGGCACGTGGATGCAGGACACGGCCGGCACGTGGCTGATGACCGCGTTGACGACGTCGCCGCTGCTGATTGCGTTGATGCAAACAGCGGCGAGCTTGCCGGTGCTGTTTCTGGGGCTGCTTGCGGGAGCGACGGCGGACATTTATGACCGGCGACGGCTGCTGATTTTCTGGCAGGCGTGGATGCTGGTGAGCGTCGGCATTCTGACGATCCTTACGTTCTTCGGCGTGATGTCGCCGTGGACGCTGCTGGGGCTGACGTTCCTGCTGAATATCGGATCGTCGATGAACAATCCTGCGTGGCAGGCGATTGTGCCGGAGCTTGTGCCGCGTGAGGATCTCCCGGCGGCCGTGACGCTGAATGCGGCGAGCAACAACATTGCGCGCGCGGTCGGACCGGCGCTCGGCGGCCTGATGGTCGCGGTGTTTACTCATGCAGTGATCGGCGCGGCGTGGGTGTTTGCGTTCAACGCGGCATCGTTTGCGGGCGTGATCTGGATTCTGTGGCAGTGGCATCGTCAGCCGATTTACAAGAGCGCGCTGCCTGCGGAACGCATCGCTGGTTCGGTGCGTTCGGGGCTGCGCTTTCTGCGCTACTCGCCGACGCTGCAGGGCTCGCTGCTGCGGGCGTTTCTGTTTGCGTTCTTCGTGAGCGCGGTGTGGTCGCTGCTTGCGCTGGTGGCGAAGAAGGACCTGAAGCAGGGCGCGATGGGCTACGGCATTCTGAACGGATGCCTGGGCATCGGCGCGGTGGTGGCGGCGACGACGCTGGGGAAGATTCGCAAGAAGATCAGCGCGGACAAGTTGCTGCTGTTTACATCCTGCTACTACATCGTGGCGCTGCTGGTGCTGGGCTGGTTGAAGATGCCGGCGATCGTCATCATCACCTTGCTGGGCGCGGGTTTCTGCTGGACCTCGACGATGTCGACGTTGAATGTGAGCGTGCAACTGAGCGTGCCGGCCTGGGTGTATGCGCGGGCGCTGGGTGCGTATCTGATGACGTTCCAGGGCGGGCTTGCGCTGGGTTCGATTCTGTGGGGAGCGATCGCGGAGCATACTTCGCTGCGGGTAGCGTTCACGTGCGCGGCGGCGCTGTTCGCGGTGTCGATTCCGTTCACGCAGAGAATTCATATTCTCAAGGGCGAGCTACCGGACCTGACGCCGTTCAAGCGGAAGCGTCCTGCGCCTGCGTATTTTGCGGCCGTGGATGAAGAGGATGGGCCGGTGCGCATCTCGATTGAGTACTGCGTGACGGCAGAGAGTTATCCCGAGTTCACTCATGCGATTCATCGGCTGGAGAGCGTGCGGCTGCGCGATGGTGCTGTGCGCTGGGCGGTGTATCGCGATGCCGCGCGGCCGGACCATCTGAACGAGACGTTCGTCATGGAGAGCTGGCTGGATTATCTGCGCTCGCGTGAGCGTACGACGGCTTCAGATGCGGAGTTGATTGAGAAGGTGTGGAAGCTGCACTCGGGAGATGGGCCTCCGAAGGTGACGCATCAGATCTGGGTGGCGGAAGTGCCGGTGGCTGAAGCAGTCGTAAGTGTGAAGTCGTAAGTCGTAAGTCGTAAGTCGTAAGTCGGAAGTCGGAAGTCGGAAGTCGGAAGGGCAACACAAAGGCGGGGCATATGCCCCGCCTTTGCTTTTACTTTTTACTTACGACTTCACACTTACGACTGCCTCTAGTGGCTGTGGCCGAGAGCGAGATCGATCAACGCCTTCTCTTCGATCTCGTGTGCTTTTGCCGAACCGGTGGCCGGGCTGGCGGAGGCAACACGCTTCACCGAGGTGAGGGCGCGGTCGCCGACGAGCTGCTTGAGGCGCGGCATCACGTAGAAGAGTGCGCCCATGTTGGCCGGCTCTTCCTGGACCCAGACGACTTCGTGAGCGCTGGGGTGCTGGTTGATCGCGGCGAGGATCTCTTCTTCCGGCCAAGGGTAAAGCTGGTCGATGAAGATGATCGCCACGTCGTCGAGCTTGCGCTTGGCGCGCTCCACGCGGAGGTTGTGACCGATCTTGCCGGTGCAGAGCAGGATACGACGCGGGTTCGTCACCGAAGTGTCCGCGAGCACAGGCTGGAAGCGGCCGGTGGTGAGGTCGCTGAGCGGCGAAAGCGCGTCGGGGTGGCGCAGCATCGACTTCGGCGAGAAGACCACGAGCGGCTTGCGCCAGGTGCGCAACGCCTGACGACGCAGCAGGTGGAAGTGCTGTGCTGCGGTCGAGGGCTGGGCGATCTGGATGTTGTCCTGCGCGGCGAGCTGGAGGTAACGCTCGATGCGTGCGGACGAGTGCTCCGGGCCCTGGCCTTCGTAGCCGTGCGGCAGCAGCATCACGAGGCCGGAGAGCAGGCCCCACTTTGCTTCGCCCGCAGCGATGAACTGGTCGATGATGATCTGCGCGCCGTTGGCGAAGTCACCAAACTGCGCTTCCCAGAGCGTGAGCGCTTCGGGGTAGTCGCGCGAGAAGCCGTACTCGTAGCCGAGGCAACCGGCTTCCGAGAGCATGGAGTTGTAGACCTCCCACTTACCCTGGTTGTCGGCGATGTGGTTCAGCGGCGACCAGCGCTGCTCGGTCTCGGTGTCGATGAGTACGGAGTGGCGGTGGTTGAAGGTGCCGCGCTGCGAGTCCTGCCCGGAGAGGCGGACCGGCTTGCCTGCTTCGAGCAGCGAAGCGTAGGCGAGCAGTTCGGCAAAGCCGTAGTCGAGCGGCTTCTTGCCTGCGCCCATCTCAGCGCGCTGCTCGAGCAACTTGGCGACCTTCGGATGCACGTTGAAGCCAGCAGGCGAAGCGACGAGCTTCGTGGTGAGCTCACCGAGCTTGGCCGCATCGATACCGGTAACGGGGCTGTCGCTGGGCGAGAGCGCGCCGCCGGTGAAGCCGTGCCAGTACTCGGGCAGCTCATGCAGGCGCTTCATCACGAAGGTGTTCTTGCCCTTCGCTTCTTCGGCTGCGGCCTTGCGCTGCGCTTCGAGGAACTCGTCCTGATACTTCTTGATCTCTTCGGTGGGATCGACGCCGATCTGGTCAGCGTAGAGCTTCGAAAGCGTCGGGTGGTTCTTGATCTTCGCGTAGCGGCGCGGCTGCGTGACGGTCGGATCGTCCACTTCGGAGTGTCCGTGACGACGATAGCCGATGAGATCGATCACAACGTCTGAGCTGAACTCCTGACGATACTTCGCGGCGAGCTCCGCCACGCGCGCAACGGCGGTGAGGTCTTCTGCGTTGACGTGGAAGATCGGGATCGGCAGGCGTTTGGAGATGTCCGAAGCGAAGCGCGAAGAGTTGGACTCTTCGGGGTTCGCGGTGAAGCCGAGCAGGTTGTTCGTGATGACCTGGATGGTGCCGCCGACTTCGTAGCCCTTGATCGTCGCGAGCACGAGCGTTTCGGCCCAGATGCCCTGACCGGCGTACGCTGCATCGCCGTGAATGATCATCGGCAGAATCTGCTTCTTGCCTTCTGCGCCGATGCGCTGCTGACGCGCACGCGTGCGGCCCATGACGACGGGGTCGGCGGCTTCGAGGTGCGAGGGGTTCGACGCGAGATGCAGCGAGACGGTCTTGCCGTGCGCGGTGGTGAAGTCGCCGGTCGCGCCCATGTGGTACTTCACGTCGCCGCCGCCCATGGTCGTGCGGGGATCAACGTCTTCAAACTTGGAGAAGATCTCGTAGCCGTCGCGACCGACGGTGTTCACCATCACGTTGAGACGGCCACGGTGGGCCATCGCAAAGAGCACGCGCTCGACGCCGAGGTCAGCCGCAGTGGTGAAGAGTTGCGAGAGGAAGGGAACGGTGGCGGTGAGGCCTTCGAGGGAGAAGCGCTTGGTGCCAAGGTAGCGCTGCTGAATCACCTGTTCGAAGACGTCGGCGCGGATGAGATCGGTGAGGATGTTCGCGGTGCTCTCGACGGTGTAGTCACGTTCGAGCTCGCGCTGGATCCATTCACGCTTCTCGGGCGACGCGATGTGCATGAACTCTGCACCGATGCTGCCGCAGTAATACTTGCGCGCTTCTTCGCTGTCGGGGCCGTCGGGGGCGGGCGTGGGGAAGGGCTCGGCGGGCAGGTACTGGCCGAGCGGGTCAAGCGTGGCCTGGAGGAAGCCCCAGCGGCGAAAGATGTCGAAAACGACTTCGCGCTGAGGCGAATTACTGGAGGGTTGAGGCTGGGCTGCGGCCTTGTTGGCGGCAGTCTTCGTAGACGCGGGCTTCGTCGCTGTGGTCGGCATGGCGTATCTATGCTAGACCTCTGCGAGGGGCAGATGGAAGGGTTTGTTCGGTTACCGCTCGCTTTGTGCGAGAGTTGTATCCGCGATCACACCGTCGCCCAGACCGAAGGGCAAAAAGAGGGTGAAGACGGTGCCGTGGTGCTCGGGGGACTGTGAGGAGCGCAGGCGCAACGTGCCTCCGTGGCGCTGAATGATGTCGGCGGAGATCCAAAGCCCGAGGCCGGTTCCGCTGTGGCCCTTCGTGGTGAAGAAGGCGTCGAAGATGCGGGCGCTGGTGGCGCGGGATATGCCCACGCCGGTGTCGGCGATGGTGAAGCGGATACCGCGTCGACCGCTCAGGATGTCCGTTGCTTCACGCGCAGCCAGGATGAGGCGTCCGCCCTGGGGCATGGCGTCAATCGCGTTACCGACAAGGTTCGAAAGCACCTGACGAATGTCGCCTTCGAAGCATTCGATGGAGGTTCCGGCGTTGCTGCGGAGATCGACCTTGATGTTGCAGTTGCGCAGGCGACCTTCGTAGAGGCCGAGCGTGCTGTCGAAGAGGTCTTTCGCGTGGCAGGGTGTGGGCCGCGTGGATTGCTTGTGAAAGCGCAGGGTCTGGTTGACGATGACGGAGACGCGCTTGAGCTCCTGCTCGGCGAGATCGAGGAACGTATGGATGTCCTGCGCATCCTGACCTTGGCGCGCGAGGTAGACGAGGTTCGTCACGGCTTCGAGCGGGTTGTTGATCTCGTGAGCGATCGAGGACGCAAGGCGACCCACGGCTGCGAGTTTCTCGGCTTGAATGAGGGCAGCTTCGGTCTTCTTGCGCTCGGTGATGTCGATGGCGATGCCGGGGAAACGGATGGGGTCCCCGGTCGCGTTGCGCTGCACCTGTCCGCGCGCGGCGATCCAGACCGAGGTGCCGTCAGCCTGCTGTACGCGGTACTCGGCATCGAACGGTTTGTCTGTCTCGATGCAGCGCAGGATGCGCGCTGTCATGTCGGGCTTGTCTTCCGGATGGATGTAGCGTGTGAATTCAGCGATGGGTGTGCCGGAGCTGGCGACGGCGGGATCCACGCGATAGATGCGCGCGAAATGACTGTCGGAGTAGACGCGATCGTTGACGATGTCCCAGTCCCACATGCCGATGCCGTTGTAAGCGTGGAGCGCGAGTGCGAGGCGGCCTTCGACGTCACTCCGTTCAGCGGCGAGACGATGCTCTTCGGTGACGTCTGCGTAGAAGAGTGCAAGGTCGGCGTCGCCTACAGGAAGCGCGTGCACGCGGAACCAGGTGTCGAAGGGAGCGTAGTAGACGTCCGGCAGGTTTTCAGCGACGCGGGTTCGCTGCACGCGTCGGTAGACGGTCTCGACGATGGTGCCGACGGACTGAGGGAAGAGCTCCCAGTGCGTGCGCGAGTTGAAGTCTTCATCAACGAGGCGAGAGACTTCCTGCGCGCGGGTATTCGCATAGAGGATGCGAAAGTCTGCGTCGCAGAGTATCAATCCTTCGGGCAGGGCGTCCAACAGTTGTGCGAACATGGGGGACTTCTCGCTGGATTGGATCAGCGCTTCGAGAAATCGCATCGAGGGTGAGGGAGTCGCCATGCACAACCAGCCTATCCGATTTACGGATCAGCGGGTTGCATGGATTGCATCCTATGCGAAGGCAGGGCAAGGCAGCAGAAAGGAACACGAGGCATGTCGCATCATCGTCATTCGCAGTCGCAGGGCTCCGGGCAGGGCAATACATACGAACGGTCGCATCATGATCAGTTGAAGCAGTTCCGCCAGCAGCGCCATGAGCGGTTCACGCCAGCGCCGACGCATACAGGGCATCACGTAGATGCGGCACATTTTGATCTGGCTGGCGCCGCGCTGGAAGAAATGCAGGAGGCGGGTTTTCACCCTGCTTTCGGGCCCGACGTCGAGGAGCAGGTGCAGGAGATTGCTCGCATGCTCGCTGATGAGAACACCTCTGCCGGTTTTGAAGATATGCGCGCGTTGGGTTGGTCGTCGATCGACAACGATACCTCGCGCGATCTCGATCAGATTGAGGTTGCTGAGCGCGTCGCCGGTGGGATCCGCCTGCACATTGGAGTCGGTGACGTAGCAACGGCGGTGCAGAAGGATTCGCCGATCGACAAACATGCGAAGGACCAGACGCAGACGATCTACACCGCAGTGAGGAACTTTCCGATGCTGCCGTTGGAGCTTTCGACGGACATGACTTCGCTGAATGAAAACGGCGATCGTCTCGCGGTGGTGATCAGCTTCACGGTGCGTGAGGATGGATCGATCGCAGATGAGTTGGTGCGTCGTGCACGTGTGCGCAATCGCGCGCAGCTGGCGTACTCGCGTGTAGGGCCGTGGCTGGAGCGTGTGGCTGCGGGCGTGAAGGATGATGATGTAATGGCGCTGCGTTCAGACTCTGCGCGCGAGCATGATGAAGCGCAGCTGGACTCAGGTGCGCTGCCTGCGAACTGGCTCGTGGAGCAGTTGAAGCTGCAGGATGAAGCGACGCAGTGGCTTCATGCCGCGCGCGTGGCGAAGGGCGCGCTGGAGTTTCACAAGGCTGAGGCCGACCCTGTGGTCGTCGACGGCAAGGTGATCGACGTGCAGGAGGCGACGCAGAATCGCGCGATGCTCCTGATCGAAGATCTGATGGTTGCAGCGAATGGCGTGATGGCGCGCACGCTGCGCAAGGGTGGACGTTCGGGCCTGCAGCGCGTGGTGGTGGTTCCGAAGCGTTGGGACCGTATCGTCGCGCTGGCGAAGGACAAGGGCTATGACCTTCCGGTGAATCCTGATTCGCTGGCGTTGAACAATGTGCTCGAGCAGATTCGCGCGAAGGATGCGGACCACTATCCTGACGTGGCTTTATCGGTGATCAAGCTGATGGGGCCGGGCGAGTATATTCTTGCGCGGCCGGATGATGATCCGACGGGGCACTTCGGTTTGGCGGCGCGTGACTATACGCATTCGACCGCACCGAACCGCCGCTTTCCCGACATCGTGACACAGCGCGCGCTTCATGCATTGCAGGACAAGGCGGAGCCCCCGTACAGCGATGATGAGCTGCGAGCCATTGCAATGCACTGCAACGATGCGGACAAGGCGCTGCGCAAGATTGAGCGCGACATGCAGAAGCGCGTTGCTGCGGTGGCGATGGCGAAGCGTGTGGGCGAGGTCTTCCACGGTGTGGTCACCGGCGCGACCGACAAGGGCGTGTACGTGCGCGTCATTCGTCCTCCGTTTGAAGGACGTGTGGTGCATGGCGGTGAAGGACTGGACGTGGGCGATAAGGTGCAGGTGAAGCTGATTCACACGGACCCCGAGCGCGCGTTCATCGACTTTGCGTATGTAGGGAAGTAGCGCTAAGTACAAATGACGAAGCCTCCGCATGATGCGGAGGCTTCGTCATTTTGCGTGATGGCTAGAAGAGGATCTTCGCACCGAGTTGGATTTGGCGGCTGGTGTTGGCTGTCGAAGAGATGACGCCAGGCGAGCCGTACTGTGGGGTGGTTGCCTGCGAAGCGAGCGTGCCCTGCGTGGGGCCAGCGGTGTAGACGATCGTATTCGGCAGTGCGAGGTTGGTGTGGTTGAGCACGTTGAAGAACTCTGCACGGAACTGAACGTGGACGCGTTCGGTGATGCGCGTGTTCTTCAGCAGTGATGCGTCGACGTTGGCGTAGTGCGGGCCGCTGAGAGTGTCGCGACCGACATTGCCAACGTAGCCCGCTGCAGGGGCCGAGAACGCGGTGTAGTCGAAGTACTTCGCTACGCGCTGAGCGGTGGTGCCTTTGGTGTAGAGCTGACCGGTGAAGCCGACGTTCACGTCAGGACGCACAGGGTTGCGCGAGTCGCCGGAGCCGGTGGGGTTGTAACCGAGTTGCGGCGAGAAGGGGAAGCCGCTCAGCAGATTCACGATGCTCGAAAGCGACCAACCGGAGATGACGCGGCTGGTGAAGCCGTTCGTCTTGCCGAGGAAGTGCTTGCCGTCGCCGAAGGGAAGCTCGTAGGTGGCGTTGATGGCTGCGATGTGACGAAGGTCCGTTGCGGCGCGGCCGTAGTCGAGATGCGGAAGCTGCGGCACACTCACGAAGGCCGGCGTGTTGGAGGAGACCGAGGTGTTCCACGCCGAGCCATCGTCGAGGTTCTTGGCCCAGGTGTAGTTGCCGCGGAACTGCAAGCCGTTGCGCAGATCATGACGAACGTCGACGATGAGCGCGTTGTAGTTGCCCGAAGCTCCTGCCCACCACGAGGTGGTGTTCGCTACGTTCGGGTTGGCGTAGACCGGAGCCGCGGGAGCCGTCGGTGTGCCGGACGCCGGGTAGAAGACGCGGCCGTTGACGCGCGTGAACGCGGGCTCGTTGAGATCGCCGTTCATGATCTGGTGGTAGCTGTGCGAGCCGCTGTAGGCAACCGAGAGCGTGGTGGAGGGCGCAAGCTGCTGCTCGACCTTCAGCGTGTAGCTCAGCAGCGCAGGTGTCGCCATGCCGCTGTCCACAGTGGACGGCGAGACCTTGCCGGTGCCCGCAACGGGGTTCGCTACGGTGGAGCCTGTGCTGTAAGAGTAGGTGGTGTTGTAGGGCGCGGCCTGATCGAGGCGGTAGTCCAGCGCATCGAGCAGCGTGTGGTGGAAGCCCACGCCACCGGTTACGCTTGTCGTGCCGTTGCCGAAGACGTTCCAGGCGAAGCCAAGGCGCGGCTCGATGAGGATCTTCGCCTTGTTGTCGGTGAGAGCGTTGGAAAGACCCGAGGTGGGGTTGGTGCTGATCACATTGTTCGTAAAGGTGTAGACCGAGGCGCGGCTCTGCGCTTCGCTCCAGCCGGTGGAGGACTCGGTACGAATGCCAGCGCGTACTTCGAAGTTCGGCGTGATGTGCCAGGTGTCTTCGATGAAGCCATCGACGTATGTGGCGCGCCAGCCGAGCGGGGTAATGGTCGGTGCGTAGGTGAAGGTCTTGATGGTTCCTTGCAGGAAGGTGGTAAGGCTGGCAAACGATGCCTGACCGTACTGGTTTTGTGCGAGGTTGTCGTTGGACTGCAGGCGCTGCACCCACACGCCACCCTGGAAGGTGTGCTTGCCGACGGTGTAGTAGAGGTGGTCGTCGAAGGTGAAGAGGTTGCGAGCGATGGCGTTGTTCGAGCCGACGTTCGCTCCTGCGCCGGTGATGGCGGATGCGCCGTTCGACGCGGTGGAGCCGGAGATGACGACCGCGTAGGTGGGCACGCCAGGGCGGACGGTTGGCGCGAGCGCCTGTTGCGCCGCGGGGACGTAGCCGTAGAAGTAGAACGACGAGCGCGAGAAGCCGAAGCGCGCGATGTTCAGCAGGCGCGGCGAGAAGACGTGCTGTTCCTGCGCGCTGAAGACCTGCTCGCGCAGCGTTTCCTGCACGTAGGTGTAGGGGTTGCCGCTGGGCGTGTTCGCGTAGGAGTCATCGATCGTGTAAGTGGAGTAGAAGTTGTCCTTCGATCCGATGTTCCAGTCAAAGCGCGTGGTCCCGAAGTCTTCGCGAATGCGTTGCGGCGCGCTTCCGGTCCACTTGGCAATGCCGGTGGGGATGCCGTTCTGCGTGACCTCAGCGCCATTGGCGACAGGCCACAGGTTCAGCAGCTTTGCGGAGTTCGGCGCGACGGTGACGGGGACGAGCGCGCCGGTGGTGGGGTTCGGCACAAAGCCTGCGCGCGCGTTGTTGTCGGGCACAAGCGTTTGCAGCGACACGCCGAGGTTCTGGCGATAGCCTTCGTAGTTGCCGAAGAGGAAGAGCTTGTCCTTCTTGATGGGGCCACCCACCGCAGCACCGTAGACGTGGCGCTGGAACTCAGGGATGCGCGCGTTGTCGAAGTAGTTGCGAGCGTCGAGGAAGCTGTTGCGCTCGAAGCCGTAAGCAGAACCGTGCAGCTGATTGGTGCCGTTCTGCGAAACGATGGAGATCTGTGCGCCATCGCGCTTGCCGTAGGCGGCGGAGTAGGTGTCGGTGACGACGTTGAACTCGTGGACGCCGTCGATGCCGAGCAGCTGGCCGCTCGTGCCGCCGGGCGTGGTGTTGATGAGCGATGCACCGGTGTACTCGATGCCGTTGAGCAGGAAGAGATTGTCCTGCGGGCGACGGCCGGAGATGGAGAACATGCTGCCGACCGACGAGTTCGACGTGCCGGTGGAGCCGCTGCGCTGGTTGGTGTAGTTCACCACGCCGGGATTCAGCGTGAGGAGCTGGTCATACGAGCGACCGTTGAGCGGAAGTTCTTTCACCTGACGTGCGTTGACGAGGCCGGAGGTCTGCTCGGTGGAGAGGTTCACGCTGGAGGCGAGGTCGCCGTTGACGGTCACGGTCTCTGAGCCGGAAAGGGCGAGCTTCAGGTTCACTTCGAGCGTCTGGCCGACGGTGATGTTGTCGGAGCGATGGAAGGCTGCGAAGCCGGGTGCGTCCACCGTGATGGTGTAGTGGCCGACGGTGAGCGAGGGCGCGGTGAAGCTGCCGCTGCTCGAAGAAACGAGGTCGCGTTGCGAGCCGGTGTCGTCGTTATGGATGGTGATGTGGGCCTTGGGAATGACCGCGCCTGAGGGGTCGGTGACGACGCCCGAGATGTTGCCGCCGACGACTTGCGCGGAAGCGGCGGCGCTGGCCACAGCGAACAGCAATGAAGCAGACACGCGATTGCGTGAAGACATGATGAGGCTCTCCTGAATGTGTTGCGTGTAGGCGTCTGCCATTTTTATGCGGGCAGATCGCTTATGGATGGGATAGCGAAGATGGCGTGGGCTGGTCCTCGCGCTGAGTCAGGGTGACTAGCGGCGACAACAACAGCTGCACATCTTGGTGAAGAGCTTGATCATCGACCGGCTCCATGGAAGCCGAGGACGACGAGGCCGAGCGTCAGCAGCGCGATGAAAATTTCACCGAGCACGCCGACGAGGATCGGACGCCAACCCTGATCGATGAGGTCGCGCAGGTTGGTGCGCAGACCGACGCCTGCGAAAGCAGGCAGAAACGCCCACTTCGAGAGGTTGGCGATGGAGTTGAGCTGGCCTTTGCTGAAGAAGCCGAAGGTCGCAAGCACGCTCAACGCCATGAAGCCGAGGATGAACTTGGGGAACTTCTGCCAGAGGAAGAGCGCCTTGCGCTCGACCTTCTTGGCCTGACCCTGCGAGGCCCAGTAGACCGCGTAGCCGAGTACAACGAAGCCAATGAAGGCCGAGCGTGCGGTCTTCGCGAGCACGCAGTACTTGCCAGCTTCTTCGCCATAGAGCGCGCCGGTGACGGTCGCCTCTGCGGTGTTGTCCACGGCGAGACCAGCCCAGATGCCGTAGCTCTGCTGGCCCATGTGCAGCATGTGGCCGATGGCCGGGAAGGTAAAGAGCGCGATGGCACCGAGCGCGAGGATGGCGGCGATGGCGGTGGAGGTATCTTCTTCGTCGGGCTCGATGGCGCCCTGCGCGGCCATGATGGCTGTGACGCCGCAGATGGAGGAGCCGATCGCCAGCAGCGAGGTGAGTTTGGGGCGCAGCCCGAAGAGGCGGCCGAGCAGCGTCATGACGGCGAGCGAAAGCGCAAGCTCGACGAAGACGAGCAGCATGGTCACGCCGCCGACGTGGAGCATATCGCTCAACACGAAGCGCGCGCCGATGAGCACGATGCCGAGCTTCAGCCAGAGCTCATAAGTGGCGATGCCGGCGCGAAAGATGCGGGGGATGGTGGTGACGTTGGAGACGATGAGGCCGAGCACGATGGCCCAGAGCACGTACTCCATGTGAGGGAAGGGGATGTGGTGCTTCGGCAGGATGGTGCCGAGCGACTCCATCACTTTGCCGAGGAAGCCTAACCCGAAAAGCAGCAGCGTCCCTGGCACAAGCGACAAGAGATGCGCGGCGCGGGAGTCTGGTGCTGTGGCTGCAGGGGCAGCGTTGGGGTTAGGCATGGTGGCTGTGGGCACGAGCGAAAGAGGTCCTTACCAGCCGATGTGGTGAATCACGTTCAATCGGATGAGCGCGGCGAGCGCGAGGCCGAGAACGATGGCGGCTGCGTCGGCGTTGAAGTTCAGGCGGGCCTGTGCGTGTGCGATGGCCTTGCTGGGCTGGATGCGAGGGGACATGGGAAGCGTCTCCGGGTGTTGCCTTCAGTTGTACTGAGTCGGGAGAAATCCAGAGGGGCAAATACAAAACCCACGCCGGCGGATGGCCTGTTGCGTGGGTGCTTTTGCTAGGTCTGGAGAAGCGATCTTAGGAGGTAAGAACTCGCTTAGAGCAGACAAACACCGGCGCAACAACGCGGCATGCAACAACACATGCAACAGGCGTTCGCGACGGTGGTGAGGTTCTGCTTCATTCAGGTATTGAGCCTACGGTAGTTAGCAAACCGTGTCAAGACGGCTTGCGGCTACAGGTGATGAGATGCGTCGCGGAGCGGAGCGGTTGCGGAAATCTGCGAGACCGGGTGGCCCACACCTTGGTGCTGAGATGTGGGCCACCAGAGAGGTACGTGGAGTCATCGTTCGATGGTGCTCTGTACCTCTTCGCTCTCCCCCATCTGCAAACGCGCAGAGGGGAGAGCGGTCGGTGTGGTTTCCCGCGGTCGCGGTTACTTGACGAGTTCGAAGCCCTTGCGATTGTGGCGTACGCGCAGCGGGGCGATGCTGGCCTGCATCAGGTTGCCGTCCTTGTCGGTGTAGATGTCGCTGGTGCCTGCGTTGAAGCGCAGGGTGTAGTGCACGAGCTCGATCTCCTTGTCTTCGAGCTTGCCCCTGGCTTCGTCCTTCTTCATCAACTGGTAGGGCTCGAATCGATCGGTCTTATCGCCCTTCATCGGCACATAGAGCGTGTAGATGCTGTTGGTGTGAGGATGCGCTTCGAGGTTGCGGATGAGCACTTCGAAGGCGCTGGGGTCATCCGTGAAGGCGATGACGAGGTCGCCCGGGGACTGCAGCGGAACCTTGCGTCCGCCGACGCTCTGGTTGTTCTTCAGCACATCGACGGTGATGACGTCGTTGGTCTTGGAAGGCGTGTACATGATGAGCGACTTGTCTGCGCTTGCACGCAGCGCAGCGTCATCGAGGATGCCGTCGTTGCCTACGTGATAGGCGTTGGTGACCTGACCCTGCGAGTCGGTGGGATAGGTGATGTCGGAGCGGATCTCGATGCCGGTCTTGGTCTTCTTCAGCGTGTATTTGGCTTCGGAGATCTTCTTCGTTCCAGCGAAGGTCTCAAAGAGAGCGGGTGGAATCTTCTCGGCATAACTTGCGGTGGACGTGATGAGCAGCGCGGCGAGCACTGCCAATGGTTTCAGCTTCATGGTGCTTTACTCCTCGGAAAAGTGGTGCAGATGTTTCGCGGAATGCTACGGCGAGGTCTGATCGTTTTGCAACGGATTTGTGCGAGGAGTGTGGCTGGAGTTGATTCGAGTTTTGAGTCGTGAGCGATGCGTTGTGAGTTCAAACGCAACAACGCCGCTGAGTGGTGGCTCAGCGGCGTTGTGATTGTGTGAGGTTTTAGCTGAGGGCTGCGCTGACGACGGCCTTCGCCTCTTGCTGGATCTGCTTGAGGTGGTCTTCGCCCTTGAAGCTCTCGGCGTAGATCTTGTAGACGTCTTCAGTGCCCGAGGGGCGCGCGGCGAACCAGCCGTTTTCGGTGGCGACTTTCAAGCCGCCGATGGAAGCCTTGTTGCCGGGCGCTTCGGTGAGGATCTGCGTGATCGGCTCGCCCGCGAGCTCCTTCGCCGTGACCGCCGAGGGAGAGAGCTTGCCGAGCTTGGCCTTCTCCTCCTTCGTCGCTGCGGCATCGACGCGCTGGTAGACCGGTGCGCCGTACTTCGCGGTGAGTTCGCTGTAGAGCTGGCCGGGATCCTTGCCGGTGCGAGCGGTCATCTCAGCGGCGAGGAGGCCCATGATGAGGCCATCTTTGTCGGTGGTCCAGGCGGTGCCGTTGAGGCGCAGGAATGTTGCGCCTGCGGACTCTTCGCCCACGAAGCCGAGCGAGCCGTCGAGGATGCCATCGACGAACCACTTGAAGCCGACCGGCACTTCGAGCATCGGGCGGCCAAGGCCCTGTGCCACACGATCGATCATCGACGAGGAGACAAGGGTCTTGCCGATGCCGACCTTCGCCGACCACTCGGGGCGATGCGTGAAGAGGTACTGGATGCTCGTGGCGAGGAAGTGGTTCGGGTTCAGCAGGCCTGCGGATTTGCAGACGATGCCGTGGCGATCATGGTCGGTGTCGCAGGCCCATGCGACGTCGAAGAGGTCTTTGTTGGCGATCATCGAGGCCATCGCGTTGGGGGAGCTGCAGTCCATGCGGATCTTGCCGTCCCAGTCGAGGGTCATGAAGCGGAAGGTGGGATCGACGTAGGGGTTCAGCACTTCGAGCGGCAATTTGTACTGCTCGGCGATGCGCGGCCAGTAGGCTACGCCTGCGCCGCCGAGAGGATCCACCGCGAACTTGAGCGCCGTGCCG
Organism: Granulicella cerasi; assembly: GCF_025685575.1. Classification (NCBI taxonomy): domain Bacteria; kingdom Pseudomonadati; phylum Acidobacteriota; class Terriglobia; order Terriglobales; family Acidobacteriaceae; genus Granulicella; species Granulicella cerasi. The sequence goes on along the minus strand of NZ_JAGSYD010000003.1, from coordinate 109,040 downwards.
CGGATCGCGTCGAAGTCAATGACGTTCGCGAGGTCGTTCACGTAGTTCGTGATGTAGTCGAACTCTTTGGTGGTGTCGAGCGACATCACCTTACCGACGTTGAGGCGCTTGACGCCCTGCAGACGGCTGGCGATGAGTTCGTTGGCGCGGTCCTGAATCCACTTGGTGGCGGAGGTGTCGGCGGGGCCGCCGGTGGGCGGGTTGTACTTGAAGCCGCCGTCCTCGGGAGGGTTGTGCGAAGGCGTGATGACGATGCCGTCGGCGTAGTCGCTCTTGCGCCCCGCGTTGTAGGTGAGGATGGCGTGCGAGAGCGCGGGCGTAGGCGTGTAGCCCATGTCCTTGTCGTAGAAGACGGTGACGCCGTTGCCGCCGAGCACTTCAAGTGCAGCGATGAAGGCGGGCTCGGAGAGTGCGTGCGTGTCTTGCGCGAGGAAGAGCGGGCCGGTGGTCTTCTGCGCGGTGCGGTACTCCACGATGGCCTGCGTGATGGCGAGAATGTGCGCGTAGTTGAAGCTGGTGGAGAGCGAGGAGCCGCGATGGCCGCTGGTGCCGAAGCTGACCTTCTCCGCGGGATTTTCGGGGTCAGGATGGTTCGCGTAGAACGCCGTGAGCAGGCGGGGCAGATTGACGAGCTTGTCGGGCGAAGCGTGGTGGCCAGGGGTGTTCAGCAGGGTCGAATGCGCGGACATGCCGCCAGCATACGCGGGTGCGTCGGTGATAGGAAATGCCATGTTGGTTAGAAGCGTGGAGATGGCATGAAGGATGCCACTTGCGTTTCGGGAAAACTCTGCTAAAACGGGACATATTCGTTTCGAGTTGAAACTGTCACGACGGCCTCGCGCTCGTTCGCGGCAATGTGGATTCGCTGAGCAGGGAAACGTTGGTGCGAAGGATGAAGAGGTGGGCGCGCGTGTGCGTCGCCGCAGCCGTGGGGCTGTGGGCGGCGGTGCCGTTGTGTGCGCAGCAGGCAACGCTGATGGCGGACGCGCATGTGTCGAGCGCGCGGCCTGCGGTGAACTCTGGAACGCTCACGAATCTGAATGTTGGCGGCGGCTACTCGGCGCTGCTGCAGTTTGATCTGGGCACGCTGCCGAGCGGAACGACGGCGGCGCAAGTGAGCAAGGCGACGCTGCGGGTTTATTGCAATCGTGCGGATACGGCTGGTGCGGTGTCGGTGGCGCTGCTGCAGTCCGCGTGGAGCGAGTACGGCGTGACCTATGCGACGCTGCCTGCTGCTGGTGGCGTGCTCGGCACGTCGGATGCGAGCGCGGACGGTTATGCCGTCTTCGATGTGACGGCAGCGGTACAGGCATGGCTTGCGGGAACGGCGAACCATGGTTTGCTGCTGACGTCGGCGAGCGCGGTGGTGCAGTTCGACTCCAAGGAAAATGACCAGACCGGGCATGCGCCGCAGTTGGAGATTCAGCTGGCGACGAGTGGAGCTGCGGGTGCGGTTGGGGCGACGGGTGCTACCGGAGCTACTGGGGCTACCGGAGCGCAGGGTATTCAGGGGGTAGCCGGCGCTGCAGGCGCTGCTGGAGCTGCTGGAGCCAAAGGGGCTACAGGCGCGACTGGCAGCGTGGGAGCAACGGGAGCAACAGGAGCAACGGGCAGTGCTGGTTCTACCGGAGCCACGGGGGCTGTTGGAGCCACGGGTCTGCAAGGCGCGACAGGCTCGCAAGGAGCCACTGGTGCTCAGGGGCCTGCTGGCGCAGCGGGAGCTACGGGTGCCACTGGAGCCACTGGCATAGCAGGTGCCACAGGCGCGGCGGGGTTTGTGTATCAGGGCAGCTATAGCTCGGCGAGCAACTACGCGCTGGGCGATGTGGTGCTGTGGTCGGGATCGAGTTATGTCTCGTTGGTGGCGAGCAACCATGGCAACACGCCGAGTACCTCGCCGACGATGTGGGCTGTGCTGGCAAATGTTGGGGCGACAGGTGCTACGGGTGCGCAGGGCGTTCAAGGTGTCGCTGGGCCGACGGGTGCGATTGGGCCTGTGGGTTCGCCGGGCGAGAAAGGCGATCAGGGCGCGCAAGGTGTCGCGGGACAAGCTGGCGCGCAGGGGATTCAGGGTGTGACGGGAGCAACCGGAGCGACGGGAGCAGTGGGTGCGACCGGTGTGGCTGGGCCGACAGGGTTGAGCTTCAAGGGCGCTTATAGCGCGGCGACGAACTATGCGCTGGCGGATGGTGTTCTGTGGCAAGGCGCGGGGTATGTGTCGCTGGTGGCGAACAACCATGGCAACACACCGGACCAGTCGCCGAGCGCGTGGGCGCTGTTTGCGATGGCAGGCGCGAGCGGAAGCAATGGGGCCGCTGGAGCCACCGGCGCGACCGGTGCTGCTGGGGCAATTGGTGCTACGGGCGCGACCGGAGCCACGGGAGCGACGGGGCTCACGGGCGCAACGGGTTCGGCTGGGCTGGCGTATCGCGGCGCGTACGCGTCGGCGACGAACTATGCGCTCGGTGACGTGGTGCAGTGGCAGGGCGCGAGCTACGCGTCGTTGGTGGACGGCAACCATGGCAACGCGCCGGATGCCTCGCCGACGTACTGGGGGCTGCTGGCCGCCGTTGGTGGAGTCGGGCCGACTGGCGCGACCGGAGCCACAGGCGCGACGGGTTCGCAGGGTATTCAGGGGCCGCAAGGAGTGCAGGGGGCGCAGGGCGTTCAAGGGCCGGTGGGAGCGCAGGGACCTGCAGGCGCGCAAGGCTTGCAGGGCGCTGCGGGGGTGCAAGGCGCGCAAGGGCCGACCGGTGCTCAGGGTGTCGCGGGTCAGGCTGGGGCGCAGGGGATTCAAGGCGTGGCCGGGCCGACGGGTGCGACCGGCGTCGCGGGGCCAACGGGCGCGACCGGCGCGGTCGGCATGAGCTTCAAAGGCACGTACGACGCGACGACGAGCTATGCGGCGGGCGACGGCGTGCTCTACAGCGGGGCGGGGTACGTATCGCTGCAGGCGAATAACCACGGTAATGCGCCGGACCAGTCGCCGAGCTTTTGGACGATGTTTTCTGCGCGCGGCGCGACGGGCACAACTGGCGCGACGGGGCCAACGGGCTTGCAGGGTATTGCGGGCTCGCAAGGTCTTACGGGCGCGACCGGCGCGCAGGGCGTTCAGGGCGTGGCCGGGCCTACGGGGCCGCAAGGTGCGACGGGCGTAGCGGGGCCGACGGGTTCTACCGGCGCGGCGGGAATGAATTTTCGCGCGGCCTGGAATGCGTCGACCTACTATGCGACGAACGATGCCGTGACGTATAGCGGCTCGACATATCTGGCGTTGGCGGCGAACCTGAACTCGCCGCCGGATGCGAATGTGCAGAGCTGGACGGTGCTGGCGCAGGCAGGTGGCGCGGGGCCTACGGGTGCTTCCGGGCAGGCTGCAACCGTGACTGTCGGCACGGTGACGACGCTGGCAGCGGGGGCGTCCGCAACGGTGACGAACGTGGGTACGACGAGTGCGGCGGTGTTGAATTTTGCGATTCCGCAAGGCGTAGCGGGCAGTGGTGGTTCGTCGTCTTCTACGACCGCGATCGGCACCTTCGCGGCGATGTATCACTCGGTGAATTACGCGTCGAACTACTACTCGGTGAACACGGCGGCTGGTGCACTGACGGAGACCGTGGCGGTGGTTTCGTGGGTGCCGCAGGGTTGCAAGGCGACGCGGCTGGAGGTGAGCTCGATGCAGTCCGGAGCGATCACGGTGACGCTGAGGGCGGGTTCGTCGCCGACTGCGATGGCGGACACCACGCTGTCGTGTACGCCGTCTACGGCGGGCAGCTGCCCGGCGACGGGCTCGGTGACGATCCCGGCTGGAAGCTTCATCGACTTTCGCATCGACGGATCATCCTCGGCGGCGGCTGGGGTGTGGACTGCGTTGACCTGCCAATAGATTCAGAGCGGCAGCGATCGGCAAAGAGCGTCGAAGGAGTCTTCCAGTGCGACGATGTCGAGTTCTCCTTCGGCTTCGAGCGTCAGCTCCAGACGACGCGCAGCGTCCGTGCCATCGTGGTAGCCGAACATGCCGAGCGAGCCAGCGAGTTTGTGCGCGGTGGACGCGGCAGATTCACGTTGCACCGTCTCGAGTACGCCAATGGAGGCGGCCATGACGGCGTCGTGAAGCTCCTGGATGCGCTCGCGGACGCGGGGCAGGTTGCGCTGCCAGAGGGCAGCGAGCAGAGCTGCGCTTTGCGCGGCAGCAGAGGTCTTCTTGGTTAGTTCGCTCACGATTCTTCTCGACTCTATCGGGGAACGCACGGCACAGCGAAATGGATTTCGCTACGGGTGACTCCAGTTGAGAAACAGGGTCTACCAGCCGAGGGCGGCGGACATCTGATCGGAGAGCGTGAGGGGATCGAACGGCTTGAAGAGCACCGCCTGTACACCGAGTCCTGCGAAGCGACGCTGGTCGACGCCCTGCACCTTGGCGGTGAGCAGGATGACGGGGATGTGGGCGATCTCGGGCTGCTTCTGCATTTCGCGGAAGGTCGTAGGGCCGTCCATCGCGGGCATCATCACGTCCATCAGGATGGCGTCGGGGCGGAGCTCGATCGCTTTGTGGATGCCCTCAGCGCCCGAGCTGGCGGTGGAGATGCGCCAGCCAGCTACGGATTCCAGCGCGAGGCTGGCGACCTCGCGGATGTCGTCTTCGTCGTCGATGATGAGGATGTGTCTCAAAAGGGGCGTCCTCGGGAGCGGTGGATTCTCCGCTTGATTCTAGCCTGAGTCGGTGGTCGTCGCGTGAAGGCGACTCAAGACTTATACCGCGGCGGGCTGGATCATGCTGACGACGAGTCGCTCGAGCTCCTGCGGGGAGACGCGGGCCTTGTCGAGGAACTGCGTGGGGCCGAGGCGAAGCTGTTCGCGCTCTTCCTGGCTGAGCATCGCGCCGGAGTACACGATCAACGGCAATGACCGCAGGGAAGGCTGCTGGCGCAGCCACTCGGCCAGCATGAAGCCGGTCCCGTCGGGCAGTTTCAGGTCGAGGATGATCGCTTCGGGCGGCGTTGCGCGGCAGAAGTTCTGCGCCTCGGCGAGCGAGCGCGCATGCTGCATACGAACATCGGATGCGGTGCGGTCTTCGGCGAAGCTCGCCATCACAATCGCAGCAAGATCGGCGTCGTCTTCGACGAGCAGAATACGGCCGTCGCTGCCGGAAGCATAGAGCACGCGCGAGAGTTCTCCGAGGAGGCTTTCGGGGCCGAAGGGCTTCTGCACCCAGCCTTCAGGCGGCACTTCGATGGGATGACGCGCGGAGCCTTCTGCAGGACCAAGAACGCTGAGCACGACCACCGGCAGGCGCGCCGTGCGTGCATTGGATTTGAGCAGCTCGAGTGTCTGCCAGCCGGAAAGCCCCGGCATACAGAGGTCCAGCAGCACGACTTCGATGTTGCGCGAGGTGACGAGCTTGAGCGCGTCTTCGCCATTGCCCGCTTCGATTGCCGAGTAGCCATGGATGCGCAGCATCTCGGCGACGAGGTGGCGGAAGTCTTCATCGTCATCGCAGACGAGGACGGTGTTCGCGTTGCGTTCCTGCGCGGCCTTGGCTTCGGCTTCAGCGGATGCCGAGCGCGGAAGCTTGACGACGAAGGTCGAGCCGGAACGACCGGAGCCGTCACCGTCATTGCGCTCTGCGTGGATGATGCCGCCGTGCTGCGCGAGGATGGTGCGGCAGATGGCGAGGCCGAGGCCTGTGCCACCCTTCTGGCGGGAGTCGGCGTTTTCGACCTGGGTGAAGCGGCCGAAGATGCTTTCCAGCTTGTCGGCGGGGATGCCGCGGCCGGAGTCCTGCACGCGGAAGCTCAACGTGCTGGCATCGAACTGCGACCGGACGAGTACCGTCGAATTCGTCGTGGAGAACTTGACGGCGTTCGAGAGCAGGTTGACGAGCACCTGCTGGATGCGGTCGGGGTCGCCTTCAAAGGCTGCAGGCATGCCGCCTGGCTCGGGCACCACTTCGATGCGGACGCCTGCGTCATGCGCCATGGACTGCATCGTTTCCACGGACTGCTGGATGATCTCGTGCAGCGAGCAGGGGCGCAACTGCATGGCTGCGCGGCCGGAGTCCATGCGCTCGAGGTCGAGGATGTCGTTGATGAGGCGGACGAGGCGATCAGTATTGGTGACCGCGATGCGCAGCAGGTTCGCGGCTTTGACGTCGAGCTGGCCGAGCAGACCGGAGGAGAGTAGACCGAGCGCGCCGCGGATCGAGGTGAGCGGCGTGCGCAGCTCATGCGAAACCGTGGAGATGAACTCGTCCTTGATGCCGTCGAGTTGACGACGTTCCATCAGGCCTTGTTCGGCGTTGGTGAGTTGCCGTTGCAGCTCGAAGAGCCGCTGGCGCAGTTCGCGCTCGCTATGGCTTGCACGCATCAGCAGCATGGCCAGCACACCGCAGAACACGGTGAGGAAGACCACGACGGCAATGACGAGTGTATTCATGCTCAGGCAAATGTGTTGGCCTGTTCATCGTAAATGAGTTCCACGCCAAGTGCGGACCGCATCCCGCACAGAGGTCGTTATCCGGACTAGCGACTAGCGGGCGCAGGTGTTGATTGCAGAGGCATTACCAGCGCCTGCACGGCGGCCTGCGCTTCCACCACCGCGATCTTGCGGTTCGCAAGGCCGGCGGGCGTGAAGGCGATGGGCTCGCTGGCGAAACGGATGGTGCAATGGGTGGCCTTGATGCCGAGCAGCGTCCAGAGATGAGCGCCCATCGGCTGCGTTCCCCAGTGGAGATCCTTGACCGTGGTCAGGCCGCGAGCGAGATCGTCCGCAGAGAGATCGTAGTGCAGGAAGCCCGGATAAATGGGCTGCTTGGCCATGATGGTCTGCGCGATCAGACCGGAGCGGAAGGGCAGCAGGTCTACTTCGCCCGTGCCGGTGGTGCCTTCCGGGAAGAAGACGACGGGAACGCCTTCGCGGAAGTCGCGCGCCATGCGCTCGGCGGCCTTCGCTGCCTGGCCACCAGCGCCGCGCTCGACGTAGAGCGTGCCAGCCATCATGCTGACCCAGCCCATCACCGGCAGCTTGCGCACTTCCATCTTGGAGATGAAGACGCAGGGGTTCACTGCAGAGTGAGCGAGGATGTCGGTGAGGTTCAGATGGTTGGTGATCACCGCCCCCTGCGTGGGGATGGGGCCTTCCACGCTGACCGTGATGTTCGCCGCGCGCATCAGGCTCTTGCAGAGACGCGAGAGCCATGCGGCGCGGAGGGCGCGCGTCTTCGGGCGACGGATGATGACTTCAACAATGTAGTAAGCGAAGACAAGGACGACGCGGACAAGGCGGAATAACTTGCGGAAGATCAAGCGGTGGGAACCCCGTGCAACCGAAAAGGCTAATGGTTGTGATGCCTCGAGTGTATCCCTTGTATGCCCGGACGGGCATCTCGAAGGGGAGGAAGCGTATCCTTAGTAATTGGTGCTGACGATCGTAAAAAACAAGATTGTGCGACCGCTGCTGGATTTGCTGCGCAGCGGAGCAACGCCCGAAAGGCTGGCGTGGTCGCTGGCAGTCGGTGCGGCGGTGGGCATCAACCCGCTGCTGGGCTCGACGACGTTGTTGGCTCTGGCGCTGGCTGCGGTGCTGCGGCTGAATGTGGTGGCGTCGCAACTCTCGAACCATCTGCTCTATCCGTTGGAACTGCTGCTGTTTCCGGTGTGGATCAAGCTGGGCGTCATGCTCTTCCGCACGGAGGGCCTGCCGCTGACGAAGGATGCGCTTTTCGACGCGGTGAAACATCATCCGTGGGACACCACCAAGCTGCTGTGGGGGTGGGAGTGGCATGCGCTGGTGGTCTGGGCTGCGGCGATGTGCGTGGCGGTTCCGGTGATGGCGTGGGCGCTGCGTCTGGCTCTGCGCAGGATGTTGACGTCGCAAAGCGTCGCCGCTTAGCAGAGGACATCAAAAACGGCAGACTCGCGATGAGTCTGCCGTTTTTCTGTTGGCGGAGTTTAGCCGTTGTACTCTTCCACCGGATCAGCCGAATGGACCCAGGCCGAGTAGATGAGGTCGCGGAGTTCGATGGCGCCGTTGGCGAGGCACTGGTCGACGAAGGCGCGCGACTCGGGCGTGCCCTTGTCGTTGAGCGCGCCGGCCTTCTCGAACTTGTATACCTGCTGGACGCTGGTGCCGGTCTGGTGCAGGTAGGTGAAGTACTGAATCCACTCATCGTCGTAGATCTTCGCCTTACTGGCGGCGACGATCTTGGCGACGTCTTCCTTATCGGCGCCGTTGATGACGAAGTTGTTCTCGAACTGCCAGTGGATCTTATGTGCGGTGGTGTAGCCGTTGGGGTTGGGGCCGGTCCAGCCGTTGTACTGGATGCTGACGTGCAGCGGCTGCGAGCCGTCGCCGACATAGTGGCCGAGCCAGCCGCAGTCGAAGAGGATCGCGGTCTCGACGCCGTGGGTGTCCTTGTTGGCCTTCTTCAGTGCGCGGTACTCGCGGAAGTCGACCTTGAGCCGCTGCCAGACTTCTTCCACCTGCCAGGGCTGCAGGCCGACGCCTTCGGGCGAGAGGTTGTCCTTGGGATGCTGGGCTTGCGCGGCGGCGAGCGAGCGCAGGAAGTCGAAGCGCTTGCGCGGAAGCATCCAGCCGTTCACGCAGGACGGGTCGTTGACCGGCTTCGCGTCGGGCGCATCGGGTGCGGGCGAGTTCGTGCCGCAGGGCACCTTGCCGTAGTTCGCCCATTCCATGTCGATGAAGTGGTCGGCGGCCTGCGTGGCGGCGAGTTCGCTCTCGGCCTTGTTGCGCCAGCGGTCGGGCTCCGGCCCGAGGTACTCGATGACCGCAGCACCGGACTGGTCGCGCACGAAGGAGGGTACGTCTGCGGGGAGGTTCAACGCGGCGAGGCGGTTGATCATCATGTGGCCGTCGGGTCCCCAGGCGTTGGCGGGAACGGCGATGGCGGCGATCAGCGCAGAGGCAGAGGCGATGCGGGTGAGGGACGGGAAGCGCATGGTGGGAGTATATGACGCAACGTCTGGTCTTGACCGGTTAGGGATATTCGTGAGGCACGAATGGTAGGCGACGGCTTCAGCCGTCGCATTCAGCCGCATCTGCAGGAGCGGCTTTAGCCGCTGAGGTGAATGCTGAGGAGAACGGATAATCCCCCGCCCGCTCAACGAGACCCGCAACAACAGGGTTCTGGTGGATGTAATGTCTTTGCGCCAGAAACTCATCCGAGTCTCGAATGCGGCGGTCGTGAAAGCCCTTTTGCCAGAACGGATAATTCGTTTCCAGACGATGCGAGAACCCGCCTTTGATCAGGCCGATTGCGCGTTCGATCGTGATGCCTTGCGGAGTCAGCAAGAGATGGAAATGATCGGGCATCACGACGAAGGCGTGGAGTTTGTAACGGCCTTCGCGTCGGTAATGCTGCAGTGTTTGTAGAAATAGCTCTGCGCGTCCCGGAATGGATAGAAAAGGGCGGCGTTCCCATGTCGCGGACGTGATGAAATAGGTGGCCGTGGAGCTCTGCGGTGGCGGCATGGCGGGAGTTTACCTCAGCGGCTAAAGCCGCGAGTCTTTCTTCGCCATGGTGCGACGGCTGAAGACGTCGCCTACCGTCCGTGCTTCATAGAGGCCTATGGCTGTGTTGTCACCTACCGTCCGTGCCTCATAGAAATCCGTGGCGGCTCGTGTGGAACGCAGATTCCCTGCTGGGAGGACGAATGAAAAAGCTCTGTGCTTGCCTATACAAGAATCGGCAGCTCTTCCAGCACCGGTGAGCCGAAGGCCTTGCGGTAGCGCTCGACCAACTCCGCTGGCCCGCTGGCTTTGCCGGGGTTGTCGCTGAGCTTCACTGTCGGGATGCCGTCGGCGCTCGTGATCTTGCAGACCATCGAGATCGGCTCGAAGGTTGCTTGTCCCTCTTCAGGGCCACGCGGATGGCAGTCGCGGAAGTCGTTGGTGAGCAGCGTGCCCCAACCCGCAGAGAAGCGAATGCGCTGCGAGAAGTGTTCGTGCAGGCGAACGATCGTGTTGGCGTCAAGGCCGTCGCTGGCGATGAGGCGTTTTTTGCGCGGGTCTTCACCACGCTGTTCCAGCCACGTAAGGTACTCTTCGCCCGCGATGAATGGATCCTTCGAGTCCACGCGCTCGCCGGTCCAGCGCGTAACGAAGGGAGGCGCGCCTTCGAGGAACTGTGTCGTGCCGAAGGTGTCGGGCAGCATGATGAGCAGTTCGCCGCCGTAGCTGCGCTGCCAGAGTTCAAGTACGCGATACTGCGACTGCCGCAGCTCTTCGTCGCTGCCGCGCGAGGCGATCGCCGCGAGTACCATCGGAAGCTCATGCGCGTTGGTACCGATGGCTTCGAGGTTGTGTTTATACGCGAGCGCGGTGTTCGAAGTGCCGACAAAGCGTTGGTCGGCGGCGTTCGTGTTGAGTGCGGCGTCCATCGCCTGCACGCAGTACTCCTGCCACAGGAAGCTGTGGCGGCGGCGCGTGCCGAAGTCGGAGATGCGCAGGCCGGGCACTTTACGCAGCAGCTCGATCTTGTCCCAGAGGCGCGTCTTCGCGCGTGCGTAGAGGACGTCGAGCTCAAGCTCGTTCAGCTCGGCGAGAGCGGCGCGGGTCTTCATTTCGCTGACGATGGCGAGCGCGTAGACCTCCCACATCGTCACCTCGGACCAGAGGCCGGAGAAGCGCAGGATGAGCTGTCCGTCTTCTTCGTGGATCTCATAGTCGCTGAGTCTGTGCTTGTGCTCGAGCCAGTCGAGGAACGCGGGTTCGAAGATCTGGCGCGTGCCGTAGAAGCTATTGCCCGCGAGCCAGACGAGTTCGGACTTGAGAAAGCGCAGTCCGCGCACATGCTCCATCTGGTCGCGCAGTGCTTCGGCGGAGATGCGCTCGGCGAGCCGCACGCGCACGGTGCGGTTATGCACTTCGCTGGTCACGTGCGTGGTCGGAAAGTTCTTCCAGACGAACTGCAGCATGAGCAGCTTGTAGAAGTCCGTGTCGAGCAGCGAACGCACGATGGGGTCGAGCTTGAAGTTGTGATTATGGGCGCGTTCGGCGAAGTTCACGTTCATGGCTTGGTATTCAACGATACGAGATGAGAGGGGCGCTCGGCGAGTGGGTGAAGAGATTAGAGATGAGAGATCAGAGATTGACCTTCCAAATCTCCAGGAGTTGTGACAAGGATGCTTGACATGACAAGTTTGCTTGACGTAAAGTTTGCTTGTCATTGAGTGGAGCGCATACCGCGCTTCAAAAGGGAGAAGACGTATGACTTCGTTTCTAGGCGGGCTGGTTTGCAGGGATCGCAGCAAGGCGGCGAAGGAGTACCAACGGCGCGCGTTCGCTGTGATGCTCTGCTATGTGGGCTGCGTGTGGTCGGTGACCAGGATGCTTCACGCGCACCACTTCACCGGAGCGAAGTTGTGGTGCGTGGCGATGCTGCCTGCGGTTCCGATCCTCGGACTGCTGGCGGTGGTGGGGCTGTATCTGCGCGATGAGCGGGACGAGTTCAAGCGCTGGATGACGGTGCAGGCGATTCTCTGGTCGATCGGGATCACGCTGGCGGTTTCAACGGTGGTTGACTTTCTGCGTGCGTATGGAGCGATGACCGCGCTTCCTCCGCTGGTGGAGTTCCTCATCTTCTGGGGCAGCATGGCCGTGGTGCAGTTGGTGCTGAAGCTGCGCAACCGGGTGAAGGACGATGAATAACCGGCTGAAGGACCTGCGCGGCGAGCGCGGCTGGTCGCAGGCGTACCTGGCCGAGCAGCTTGAGGTTTCGCGGCAGAGTGTGAACGCGATTGAGACGGGGAAGTACGATCCGTCGCTGCCGCTGGCGTTTCGGATAGCGCGATTGTTTGCGCTGCCGATCGAGACGATTTTTTCGGACAACGAATAAGGAGAAGGCGATGCGAAAGTTGAGCGAAGCGAGACGGCGATTGGTGGTGATGTGTTCCGTGATGGCTTCCATGAGCGGCGTGGGGCCGGTGCTGATGCGTGGGCACTCCCGTGCGTTGTGGGTGTGGACAGCGGTCGTGGTGGCGATGGCGATTCGCATCATGGTGATGGCCGTGCGCGTAAAGCGGACGGAAGGCTGTGCGCTGTAGCCGCGCGCTGAAGGAGCGAACGATGGTGAAGACGGTGCTGCAGTATGTGGTTTCGGTGCTGTTCGTTCTGGCGGGAATCGCGTTGTTGATTTCGCCAAGCGCGTAAGGCCAGGCGGCCGATTGAGCGGTTGGGCAGGGTGAATTTCGGTTGCGTGAAAATTACATGAATCCCGCGTCAGCATTGAACGGAATCACGATAAACTGATACACGATATGGCGACCAAACAAGAACTTCTGACAACCCCGATTAAGCACATCAACATTGCCGAGCACAACGTCGTGCCGTTGGTCGATGCGATGGCTTCGATGGCTTACTCGTCGCGCGATCTGGCGCGCGCTGCCAACATTTACGACATGATGCTCCGCGACACGGAGTGCGGCGTCATCCTTTGCCTTGCTGGCTCGCTGATTTCGGCTGGTCTGCAGAAGGTCATCATCGATCTCGTTCGCAACCACATGGTCGACGCGATTGTTTCGACCGGTGCGAACATCGTCGATCAGGACTTCTTCGAGGCCCTCGGCTTCCGCCACTACGTTGCGGGCGAAGAGTACAAGTACGGCGCGGGCGATGCTGACCTGCGCGAGATGATGATCGACCGTATCTACGACACCTTCATCGACGAAGAAGAACTGCGCATCTGCGACGACACGACTGAGAAGATCATCAACTCGCTCGAGCCGCGTGCGTACTCGTCGCGCGAGTTGATCGCCGCGATGGGCAAGTATCTGGTGGACAACGGCCGCACGCCGCAGGCGGGCGCAGACGACTCGATCGTTCTGGCTTGCTATGAGCTGAACGTGCCGATCTTCTGCCCGGCGTTCTCGGATTGCTCGTTCGGCTTCGGCATTGTGGCTCACCAGCATGCAAACGCTGGCAAGCCGGTGGTGGCGATTGACTCGGGCAAGGACTTCTACGAGCTGACGCAGATCAAGATTGCGAACCCGACGACGGGCCTGCTGATGATCGGCGGCGGCGTGCCGAAGAACTTCGCACAGGACATCGTGGTGGCTGCGGACATCCTTGGCGTGGAAGCGTCGATGCACAAGTACGCGATCCAGATCACGGTAGCTGACTCGCGCGATGGCGCTCTTTCGGGCTCGACCCTGAAGGAAGCCAGCTCGTGGGGCAAGGTCGACCTGACCTTTGAGCAGATGGTTTACGCAGAAGCGACGATCGCGTTCCCGCTGATCGCTGGCTACGCGTTCCACAAGAACGCGCAGGCTGGCCGTACGGGCAAGGCGTTCTCGGAAGTGCTGCAGCAGCCGGTTGCTGTGTAACGAATTGCAGCTGAGCTGCACATGAATTGCGGAACGGTGAGACTATTATGTCTCACCGTTTTTCGTTTGTTCACAAACGGATACGGCGCGGGTGAGGCGCGTATGTTCCGTGGCCATGGGGCGATGATGGAGGCGGTAGCTGGCATCCTTGAGCGGGATTGTGCGCGCCGCATCGCGCTGATCGTAATCGCTTCGCTGGCTCTCTTGACGCCGATTGCTGCGCCCACTAACGATGGGATGTTCATCTACCCGTTTCTTGTGGCCGCAAATCTTCTTGCTGTGTGTTGCTGTCTCTTTGTCGGGATGAGAGAGCGCACGGCGCGATGGTGCTGGCAAGTGTTGGCCGTCACGCTCTGCTGTTCAGCCATTGCTTATGCTCTTCATGTTTGGGGTAATGATCTGCTGCACGCGCGGCGGTTTCAGATCGCGGCCGTGATGCAGAGCCTGTTTACCGTTCTCATCATCGTGCCGATTACATACTCGGGCGCAAAAGGGAACCGCTGGCTGCGCGGTCTGGATCTGGTGATGCTCGCGCTGGCGATCTTTATGCTCGCCGCGTTCATCAGCATCAACTGGGTGTCACCAGAGCCGATCAAGCGGCAACTCGTACTGCTACTGGTCGCTTGCATCATGGCAGGCCTGGCGCATGCTGCCTGGCAAGCGAACAGACTGCCGGAGCGCGAGCATTTCTTCCGCACCGTCAGCATCTATCTCTGGTTCCGAGCGGCTTCGATACTGTTGCTGAACATCGTGAACGAATTTGTGCTGCCGAAGCCACAGATTCTTTTGTCCGACGTGCTCTTGCCCGTGCCGACACTCGTGCTTTGCGAGCTTGCACTGCGCCGCAGAGACGTGGTGACAGGCAACGAATCCGTTTCAGCAACCGCGTGTTGATTGAGAGTCTGCAACCTTCTCTATTAGCTGCTTGCAGCGTGTTTCTCTCGCTCATTGTGTTGCGTGAACATAGCCGCCTGGCGGATGCATGGATCGTGCTGACGATGATCTGCTACCTTTTGCGAACACAGCTGCTTTACAACGAGCTGTATCTCGAGCAAGAGAACCTTCGCTCCGAGTCTGCGCAGATGCAGGCGCTTGCGCTGCACGACTCGCTGACCGGAATTCCAAACCGCCGCGGCTTCGAGCAACTAGTGACGGAGATACTGCTGCGCGAGGATTCGGCGGAATACGCGGTGCTTCTTATCGATACCGATAACTTCAAGGTAGTGAACGACACTCACGGCCATTTGACAGGGGATGCCGTGCTCTGCGGAATTGCGTTGGCGCTGAAGGCGATGACTGCCCAGTTTGAAGGCGCAGTATGCGCGCGTCTTGGGGGCGATGAGTTCGCCGTGTTTATACCGGATCAGCCCGTTCAGTCGGTGCAAGCAGGAGCCGATGAGTTTCGTCTTGCCGTGCAGGATGCCGGGCTGCCAGGAGAGCTGGGCGATGGCCGAACGCGCAGTTCGTTAACCGCTACCGTAAGCATTGGCATTGCGATGTTTGATCGGCATCACCTACCGCTTGGCATGCTGCTGCGCGCTGCGGACATTGCGCTGTATCGTGCGAAGGATGGCGGGAGAGATCGTGTCGAGGTTGTGTTCCCACATCGCGTCGACGATGAGGAGTTACAGACGCGGCTGGAAACGTATCCTCGCGTGGGGCGCGAACCGCCTGCGAGCGCTGCGCATTAGTCGCAGCTACGTCAGCTTCATCTCATTCAGCTTGCGCAAGATCAGTTCGATGGACCAATCGAGGCTCTCGGTGCCGGTAACGGTCATGGTCGCGTTGGTTTGCGAGGGGATGACGTACTGCTCGGCCATGGGCTTGGCTGTGGCGTCGAACTGGGCGCGGACGGAGTCTTCGGTGCGGCCGCGCTCGCGCATGTCGCGGTAGATGCGGCGGTTCAGGCAGACTTCGTTCGGGGCGTCGACGTAGATGCTGAAGTCGTAGAGAGGCAGCAGCTCGGCGTAGTGCAGCGCGAGGATGCCTTCGACGATCACGTAGCGGCGCGGTGCGAGTTCGTCGAACTCATCAGGGACGCGTGTGTGCACGCTGAAGTCGTAGACGGGACGGGCGACGGCCTTACCCTGGCCGAGGTGGCGAACATGCTCGACCAGGAGCTCGTGCTCGAGCGAATTGGGATGGTCGAAGTTCTGTTCGGCCCGTTCGTCGACCGGGAGATGCGAGAGATCGCGATAGTAGAAGTCGAAGGGGAAGAGCGCGGCGTCGAGTTGCGTGGCGAGCTCGCGCGCGAGGGTCGTTTTGCCGGAGCCGGAGCAGCCCGCGATGCCGATGATGATGGGCTTCGTGAGGAAGGTGAGCTGTTCTGGTTCGGTGGACATTGACGTTAGTGTAACGCCGATGGTGCGTGGTCGCGAAGGCGCAGATTCTCCGCAGGAAGGAATGCTCCGAGATTGGTGGGTGTCCCATCCGTGCGGGTTTCATGCGGACGGGTGGGAGATGATGCTTCCTGAAGCATCCTGCGAACCCAGGTCTCAGAAGCGAGACCTGGGGCACCCATTCGCGGGGAGTTTAAGCAGCTGCGACTTGCGGCACGAGTGCCTTTACCAGCGAGGCGAATTGTGGCTCGAGGCGCTTGCCGATCTGCATCACTTCTTCGTGGTTGATGTTCGCTTCGGGCATCACGCCTGCGGCCATGTTCGTGACCAGCGAGAAGCCGAGAACTTCGATGCCCATGTGGCGCGCGATGATGACTTCGTGCACCGTGCTCATGCCGACGAGGTCGGCGCCGAGTGTGCGGAAGGCGCGGATCTCTGCCGGTGTCTCGTAGCTGGGGCCGAGCACAGCCATGTAGACGCCTTCGTGCAACGCGATGCCTTGCCTGGCGGCCTCGGCCTTGGCGAGCGCGTTCAGGCGCGGCGAGTAGGCGTTGGACATATCGAAGAAGCGCTGGCCGAAGCCGCTTTGCACCGCAAAGCGCTTGTCGTTCGGGCCGATGGCAGCATTGCGTCCGGTGTTGTTGATGTGGTCGGTGATATTCACCAGCGCGCCTTCGCCGTAGCTGGTGTTGATACCGCCGGCGGCGTTGGTGACGATGAGCTTCTTGCATCCCAACATGCCGAGCACGCGCATGGGGAAGACGACCTCGTTCATCTCGTAGCCTTCGTACGCATGCACCCGGCCCTGCATCACGGCGACGGGCACACCGGCGATGGTGCCGAGCACGAGTTTGCCGCTGTGGCCTTCGACGGTGGAGAGCGGCCAGCCGGGGATCTCGTCGTAGGGGATCACGTCGGCGTTCTCGACCTGCGAGGCGAAGTTGCCGAGGCCCGAGCCGAGGATGATGCCTACGACCGGCTTCACTTCGGTCTTGAGGAAGATGTGCGTGAGGGCCTGGGTGGCGCGCGTAAATTGGTCGAGAGGCTTGGCTTCTTGCTGTGTGTTATCGCTCATACGGATGCTTAGTCTAGCGCGTTGCAGCGGTCTTCGTCGCAGCTTTTTCGGCGCGCTTATCGAAGGCGGCGCGGCTCTTTTCGATGCGCGCAAAGTTCTTCTCGGCCCACTGCCAGACGCCGCAGAAGGCTTCACCAAGGCAGCCGCCGAGCTCGGTGAGTTCGTAGTCTACGTGCGGCGGAACGACGGGATGAACGGTGCGCAGCACGATGCCGTCGCGCTCCATCTGGCGCAGGGTTTGCGTGAGCATCTTCTGGCTGATGCCGGGAACGCATTTGCGGACTTCGGTGAAGCGCAGCGTGCCGTGCTGCTCAAGTTCTTCGAGAATGAGCATGGTCCACTTGTCGGCGACGCGGCCGATGATCTCTGTGACGAGGAGTTCGACGCGTTCGTTCGAGATGGGGCAGACTGCGGCATGGCCTTTGGTTTTGCTGGCGGGCATGGGCACGCTCTCCTTTTGGTAACTAGAGCAGAAAATAGTGCCTACTTCCCAAAAGAGAGTGTCGGCGATAGATTCAATCCTAGCACCGGGCAAGGCCGATGCAGAACGGAGCAAAAGTTGAAGCACACAGGAAATACGATTTTCATTACGGGCGGCGGATCGGGCATCGGTCGCGCATTGGCAGAGGCCTCGCAGAAGGCTGGCAACACGGTCATCATCTCGGGACGTCGCAAAGACAAGCTCGATGAGGTAACGGCAGCGAACCCGGGTATGCACTCGATCGTGCTCGACGTGGAGAGTCCGGAGAGCATTGCGTCGGTGGCGAAGGAACTGATTGCGAAGTTCCCGGCGCTGAATGTGGTGATCAACAACGCGGGCATCATGAGCATGGACGGCGTGGACAAGCCTGTCGATGACAAGCAGGTAACGTCGATTGTGACGACGAACCTGCTGGGGCCGATTCGCATCACGTCGGCGTTCATCGAGCACCTGAAGGCTCAGCCCGGAGCGGCGATTGCCTACGTGACGTCAGGGCTTGCGTTCACTCCGCTGGCTCCGACGGCGACGTACAACGCGACGAAGGCTGCGATTCACTCGTATGCTCTGTCGCAGCGTTATCTGCTGGCGGGAACGAATGTGAAGGTGATCGAGATCGCTCCGCCGTACGTGCAGACGGAGTTGATGGGTGATCACCAGAAGAGCGATCCGCGCGCGATGCCGCTCGATGAGTACATCGCTGAGACGATGAAACTGCTCGGCGAAGGCCATGACGAGATCCTGGTGGAGCGCGTATTGCCGCTGCGCAACAACGCTGGTCCGAACGAGCACGCGTTTGTGAAGCAGTTCAACGACATGATGTCGGGCCACTAAGCTCGTCGGGTGTCCTGAGACAGACTGGAACCCGTACTTCATGACATGGACACGATGAGCGGGCCTGAAGGGGCCCGCTCATCGTGTCTTGTGCGCAGGTTGAGCTCTACAGGGAACCTGCGCTGAGGTTGAAGTACGGATAGACGAGGCAGAAGAGCGCGATGAACAGCGCCATCATGTCCATGTATACGCAGAGCACGAGGCCCGCCTGTCGCATGTCCCAGCGCACGTGCAGGTTGCGGAGCGTATCCCAAGTGCCGAGGGCGATGGCAAGCGTTGGGAGCGCGATCCACAAGTTGGGTCGCAGTGCGGGGAAATGCGACAGGGCGACGACCACTGCGAGGTTGGCAAGCACCACGAGCGGCCCACGCAACGGCGACTTCAGGCGCCAGTCCAGGAACGCCGTTGCGTGCGGGCTGTAAGGTGTCACTCCGAGAGAATGGGCATCGGCTCTCATGCTTCTGATGTTGCGCCGACGCAGAAACGCCCGCAGTGACGGCTGTCACTTGCGGGCGTTTTGTTGTTCGAGCTCGAGGGTTACTTCATGAGCATGCTGACGATCGCGGCGGACATGAGGTTCGCCATCGTGCCAGCGAGCATGGCGCGAAGGCCGAGCTTGGCGAGATCGTTGCGACGCGACGGGATGAGTGCGCCGATGCCGCCGATCTGCATGCCGACTGAACCGAGGTTGGCAAAGCCGCAGAGTGCGAAGGTTGCGATAGCCAGGGTGCGGGTAGAGATGGCGCCGGACTTGGCGAGCGTGCCGAGCTGGTTGTAGGCGATGAACTCATTGAGCACAGCGCGCGTGCCGATGAGGTTGCCGACGATCGGCGCGTCATGCCACGGGATGCCGATGAGCCACGCTACCGGTGCGCAGAGCACGCCGAGCGCGTTGCCGAGCGAGTGCGGGAAGCGGATGCCGTGCACCCAGAGGGCATTCGACGTGCCAAGCATGATCGCGTTGATGAGACCGACGATGGCAAGGAAGCTGATGAGCATAATCGCGACGTTGAAGGCGAGCTGACCGCCGTCGATGGTGCCGCGCGCGATGGAGCCGATGAGGTTTTCGTTCTTATGCTCTTCGTTCTCGGACATGTGCACGGTGCCGAGGGTCTTTGGCACTTCGGTTTCAGGCACCAGCATCTTGGCGATGAGGATAGTGCCGGGTGCGGTCATGATGACAGCGGAGAGCAGGTCCTGCGCGCGGATGCCGAAGAGGATGTATGCCGCCATGATGCCGCCGGAGACGTGTGCCATGCCGGAGGTCATGATGGTCATCAGCTCCGAGCGCGTCGCGTCATTGAGGTACGGGCGGATGGTGAGCGGGGCTTCAGTCTGGCCCATGAAGATGCTGGCCGCGACGTTGGTGGACTCTGCGCCGGAGGTGCCCATGGTGCGCTGCATCACCCAGGCCACGACCTTGATGATCTGTTGCATGATGCCGAGATGGTAGAGCGCGCCGAAGAGTGCCGAGACGAAGATGATGGTGGGCAGCACGGCGAAGGCGAAGATCGCCATGGGCGAGTGCGGGTCACCGAGTTTGCCGAAGACCATGGCAGAGCCGTCTGCGGCATGGCCGAGTAGGCCAGCGACAGCATCAGCGCCGCTCTTCAGGATGCGTTGTCCCCAGGAGGCACGCAGCACGATGAAGGCAAAGAAGACCTGCAGGCCGAGTCCCCATGCCACGGTGCGCCAGCGGATGGCCTTGCGGTCAGTGGACAGCGCGTAGGCGATGCCAAGAAAAACGATGAGGCCGAGCAATCCGGTGAAACGTGCCAATGCTTCTCTCCGTGGAGTCCAAGGGGGTGAATGCAGAGTAGTGTACTGCCTGCGAGGGGGATTTGGCGCGCAAATGCGATAGCGTATGCGGAGAGGGAGTTTGCGCGATGAAGAAGACATTGATGCTGGCCTGCGTAGCGATGAGCCTGACGGGCGCGGCGCAGGAGAAGCCCGTGATTACGAGCCGTGCGGGGTTTACGTTGCCGCCTCCGCCAGTGGTGGAGAAGAAGCCTGTTACGGACACGTATAAGGTGACCGGCAGTGCCGATGTCTCGTACACCGACAACTATCGTTATCTGGAAGATGCGAAGGCACCGGCGACGCGCGCGTTCATCGATGCGCAGAACGTGTATACGCAGCAGTATCTCGATAAGCTGACGATGCTACCCAGGGTGCGTGAGTCGATGGCAGCGCTGCTGAAGGTCGACCAGATGAATATGCCGACGGAGCGCAACGGCGTGTACTTCTTCAGCAGGCGCAAGGCGGACGAGAACCAGGGTTCCATCTATATGCGCAAGGGCTTGCATGGTGCGGATGTGAAGCTCATTGACGGGCCAAGCCGTTCGGCCGATGGCAACACCAGTGTGAACTTCATGGGTGTGACGGAAGATGGCTCGCTGCTGACCTATGGTGTTCGTGTGGGCGGCGCGGATGAGAGCGAAGTGCACTTCTTCGATCTCGCGACACGCAAGGATGTAGGCGAGGTGTTGTCGAGTGCACGCTATTACGGCGTCTCGATTGCGAAGGACAAGAAGGGTGTTTACTACTCGCGCTTTACGCCGCATGTCGGTTGCAAGGTGTACTTCCACGCGTTCGGGACGCCGATGACGGCGGACAAGCTGCTGCTCGGCGGAGAGTACAAAGGCGAGAAGCTGGGCGAGATTGATGGCATCGGTGTGCGTGTGACGGAGAACGGACACTGGCTCGTCTTCAACATCAACCGTGGTGTGCCTGCGAAGCGCGAAGACATTCTGCTGAAGGACCTGACCAAGCCGGATGCACCGATTGTGCCGTTGGTCTATGGCATCGATGCGCGCTTCGGGTTGGATGTGGTCGGGGATGAGTTCTTCATCGACACGGACTGGAAGGCACCGAACCATCGTGTGTTGAAGGCCGAGGTCGGTGTTGCACCGGATGCGTGGAAGACGATCCTTCCTGAAGGTAAGGACGTCATCGAGAGCGTGAGCTTCGTGGGTGGCAGGATGTTTGTGCTGCGCTTGAAGGATGTGATGGGCGATCTGCGCGTCTACACGCTCGACGGCAAGGAGACAGGCCACATCGCGTTTCCCGGTGTGGGGTCCGGGTCGGGGATGGCGGGGCGCTTCAAGAGCGACGATGGCTTCTACGCGTTTCAATCGCTGATCACGCCGCCGACGTATTTCCACTACGACGTGAAGAGCGGAAAAAGCGAGGTCTTTTACACGCAGCCGAGTCCTTTTCAAAGCGGACAGTATGAGCTGAAGGAAGTCTTCTTCACCTCGAAGGATGGAACGCGCGTACCGATGTTCATCGCAGGCAAGAAGGGTTTGAAGCGCGATGGCACAGAGCGTTTGCTGATGACCGGATATGGCGGCTTCGCCCTGGCGATGCGACCGGACTGGAACCCCGAATATGCGTGGTGGATGGAGCAGGGCGGCTGGTTTGCGTTGCCTGATCTGCGTGGCGGCAATGAGTATGGCGAGGTCTGGCACAAGGCCGCTATGTTCGAGCACAAGCAGAACGTCTTCGATGATTGGTTTGCAGCGGCAGAGTATTTGATCGCGAACAAATACACGAGCGCGGAGCACTTCGCGATTCGTGGACGCTCGAACGGTGGCCTGTTGATGGGCGCGGCGATGACACAACGCCCGGACCTCTTTGCGGCGATCTGGTGTGGTTATCCGTTGCTCGACATGTTGCGTTACCAGTACTTTCTGTTGGGTCGCACGTGGACCACGGAGTATGGCTCGTCGGAGAACCCTGATCAGTTTGCGTACATCGCAAAGTACTCGCCGTATCAGAACATCAAGCAGGGCGCGAAGTATCCGGCCATCATGTTCTTCACGGGCGATGGCGATACGCGTGTGGACCCGATGAACGCACGCAAGATGACGCCTGCGATGCAGGAGGCATCACGCGGCGGCAGGCCGATCCTGCTGCACTACTCGATCAAGGGCGGCCACTCGGCGGGTGTGTCGATGAGCCAGCTCGTGGAGGACTACGCGGACGAGATGGCGTTCCTTTGGACGGAGACAAAGTAGTAGTGAACGACGAAGGCCGAGCCATCATGGCTCGGCCTTCGTCGTTATGCTGCGGGACTACTGCTTCACGATCTCGCGAATGAGCGGCTGTACGGTCGGCGGCTCGTCTGCGATGACGATCGTCTCTTCCATCATGCGAAGCGGTTCAGCGAGGAGCGAGGCTTCTTCGGCGAAGAGCGTGAAGAGCGGCTGACCTTCTTCGACCTTCGTGCCGAGCTTCGCGTGCGACTCAATGCCAGCGTGTGCGCCGACGGGATCGCCGGGTTTGGCGCGGCCTGCGCCGAGACGCTGCACGGCCCAGCCGATCTCCTTGCAGTCCATGCCAGCGAGGTAGCCGCTGCGCTTGGCCTTTAACACCTGTGTAGCCTTCGGCTTATGGAACGCTGCGGGATCTTCAAAGACGGAGGCATCGCCACCGTGTGCGGCGACGAGCTTGAGCCATGCTTTGTACGCTGCGCCGCTGGCGAGCAGGTCGTCGGCCAGCTTGGCGCCGGCTTCAGGAGAGTCTGACTTGCCGGCGAGGAAGAGCATCCAGCCGGAGAGTACGTTCGAGAGCTCGATGAGGTCGGCCGACATCGCGTGGCGCTTGCCCTGCATGATGTCCACGCACTCCCACACCTCGACCCAGTTGCCGGAGAAGCGCCCGAGCGGCTCATCCATGGTGGTGAGCACGGCGACCGTCTTGGTGCCGGAGTGTTCGCCGGTGGAAACCATCAACTCGGCGAGGAACTTCGATTGCTCGTAGCTCGGCATGAAGGCGCCGGAGCCGACCTTCACGTCGAGCACGAGGCCCTGCAGGTCTTCGGCGAGCTTCTTACTCATGATGCTGGCGGTGATGAGGAACGGCGACTCGACGGTGCCGGTGTGGTCGCGCATCGCATAGAGCATGCGGTCGGCAGGGACGAGTTTCGGCGTCTGGCCGACGAGCACGGCGTGGCACTCGTGCAGGACTTCCATCATGCGCGTCAGCGTGAGCTGCGTATTAAAGCCGGGGATCGTTTCAAGCTTGTCGAGCGTGCCGCCGGTGTGTCCGAGCGAGCGACCGCTGATCATGGGCACGGAGATCGAAGGCGTGCCTTCGATGCCTGCTGCAGCGAGTGTTGGCGCGATGAGCAGCGAGCTCTTGTCCCCTACGCCGCCGGTGGAGTGCTTGTCGACCGTGAAGCTGTTGAGCGACTTCGTGTCGAAGACTTCGCCGGAGAAGCGCATCGCCGTGGTGAGGTGGGCGAGCTCTTCTCGCGATAGCCCGCGCCAGAAGACCGCCATCAGGAAGGCAGCGATTTGCGCGTCGGTGATCTTATCGGTGGCGACTGTGGGGGCTGTGGCGGGGTTCAGCTTGGCTTCGCCGTTGAGCACCACAGTATGCACGAGGTGCGCGATCTCGGCTTTGGTAAGTTCGTGGCCGTCGCGCTTGCGAATGATGACGTCGAGAGGATGAATCGGTGTGTTGCTCATAGTCTTGGTCTACTTGATGAACTCGAGGCGGAATGCATGTGGCAGGAGGTCGCCGATGGTGGTTTCTTCGTCGCTGCCACCCTCGCCGGGGTAGAGCACGAGCACGCTGTCGTCACCGAACTCGGTGAGCGTCTGGCGGCAGGCGCCGCAGGGCATCGATGCCGACTCGTTGAGGTTGGCGACGGCGACGGCCTCCAGACGGATCTTCGGGCCGTACTGCGCGACGGCGCGCGCAATGGCACCTTGCTCGGCACAGCTGGTGAGGCGGTAGGAGCAGTTCTCCACGTTGCAGCCGGTGATGATGGTGCCATCGGTGAGCAGCAGCGCTGCGCCTACGCGAAATTTCGAGTAGGGCGAGTAAGAGTTTTCGGCGGCTTCGAGCGCAAGGCGGCGTAGCGCGATCTTGGCTTCGGCGCTGAGGGCGTTTGGTGTTTGAGTTTCGTTCGACATGGTCGAGTCGTTTAGCGTAGCCCCTTTGTGGCTTTACGGCAAGTGTGGGGTGTTGCTTTTACAGGGTCGCAACAAGCCGGGTCGGCATACGAAGTGATGCAGTGTGGAAACAGCGTTGCGCTGTTGATTGCATCCAATAGATTGATTGCAGGATCGTAAGGACCGGTGCGCGTGGCAACGAAGAAATCGGCAAACCGAAAGATGAGCGACCTGAAGCTGCAGAGTGATGCCAGCGAGCAGGCGCTTTCACTGTTTCATCCGGTGACGGCGAAGTGGTTCCGCGCAGTGTTTGAGGACGTAACTCCTCCACAGCGTGAAGGCTGGCCTGCCATTTCTCGCGGCGAGTCCACACTGATCCTTGCGCCGACGGGCACGGGTAAGACGCTTACCGCGTTTCTCTGGTGCCTGGACAAGCTGATGCTTCGCGAGCCGCCGCAGACCGAAGGCTGCCGCGTGTTGTACATCTCTCCGCTCAAGGCGCTTGCCGTGGACGTGGAGCGTAATTTGCGCTCACCGCTGACGGGCATCGCGAACATGGCCGAGCGCGAAGGCGTACCGGTGCACACGCCGACGATCAGTGTGCGGACCGGAGATACGAGCTCGAAGGAACGTGCGCAGTTCAAGCGGCATCCGGGCGAGATCCTGGTGACAACCCCGGAGTCGCTCTATCTGCTTCTCACGAGCGATGCGGGGGAGACGCTGCGTACTGTCGAGACGATCATCATCGACGAGATTCATGCCCTGGTTCCGACCAAGCGCGGCGCGCACATGGCGCTGTCGATGGAGCGTTTGCAGGCGCTTGTGGGACGGCCGATCCAGCGCATCGGTTTGTCCGCGACGCAGCGGCCGCTCGAGGAGGTCGCGCGCTTCCTCGGTGGGGCGGAAGGTGCGGCCATCGCCAAGCCGAAGCGCTCGCAGAGCTCCGATGAGACGGAGCTGGTGGCGGAGTTCGCGGACTCTGAATCCGTTGACGTGCCGAGCGAAGCCAGTGGGCCGCAGTATCGGCCTGTAACGATCGTTAACGCGGGTGTACGAAAACAGCTGGAGCTTACAGTCGAAGTTCCGGTCGAGGACATGGCCAAGCTTGGCGAGATCGACGAGCTGCCGAGTGGTCCTGCGTCCCAGGGGCCGAAGCGAACAAGCATCTGGCAGTCGATCCATCCACGCTTGCTGGAGATCGTGCAGGCGCATACGTCCACGTTGATCTTCGTGAACGCGCGTCGTGTGGCTGAGAGACTTGCGGGCGCGTTGAATGAGTTGGCCGACGCTTCAATCGCACGTGCGCATCACGGGTCACTGGCTTCGGCGCAGCGCACTGAGATTGAAGAACTGCTGAAGGCCGGGCGACTCAAAGCACTCGTGTGTACGTCGTCGCTGGAGCTCGGCATCGATATGGGCGCGGTCGATCTCGTCGTGCAGATCGAAGCTCCACCATCGGTTGCGAGCGGGATGCAGCGCATCGGTCGTGCAGGGCATCAGGTCGGTGCGCCATCGAGCGGCATCATCTTTCCGAAGTATCGTGCGGATCTGATCGCTTGTGCTGCGGTCACCGAAGCCATGCATGAAGGGCATGTCGAGTCGACGCGGTTTCTGCGTAATCCGCTCGACATTCTCGCGCAGCAGATCGTGGCGATCGTCGCACAACCTCCGTTACCTGCAGAGGAGGTCGCTCTGCGTGCCAAGCGCCGTCGCACGGAAGAGGAAGAGGCGTCGCCGGGCATCTCTTATGACGCGCTTGTCGCGCTCGTGCGGAGTTCGGCGCCGTTTGCGAGTATCTCTACGGCAGCATTCGAAGGCGTGTTGGATATGCTCGCCGGGCGCTATCCTTCAGACGAGTTTGCGGAGCTGCGGCCGCGCGTGACGTGGGACCGTCAGCGTAATTGGATCACGCCGCGGCAAGGAGCGAAGCGCCTTGCGATCTTGAACGGTGGCACGATTCCTGATCGCGGACTCTACGGTGTGTTTCTCTCAGGCGCGACGAAGCCACTGCGTGTAGGGGAGCTCGACGAAGAGATGGTCTTCGAAGCGCGCACGGGGGAGACGTTCGTGCTCGGCGCTTCTACGTGGCGCATCGATGAGATCACGCAGGACCGCGTGCTTGTTTCGCCGGCTCCGGGTGAGCCGGGCAAGATGCCGTTCTGGCATGGCGATCAGGCAGGCAGACCGATTGAGTTTGGCAGACGCATTGGTGCGCTCGTGCGGCAGCTACGCGAGCTTCCGCGCTCCGCAGCGATCGTGAAACTAACCAAGGACCATGATCTGGATGAGCGCGCCGCGGAGAATGTGTTGCGCTATCTGGCTGACCAGGAGTTGTCGACGCAGCAGGTGCCGGATGATCGCACGGTCGTTGTAGAGAGAGTGCGTGATGAGTTGGGGGACTGGCGTGTCTGTGTTCTCACGCCGTTCGGTTCGCGCGTTCACACGCCGTGGGCCATGGCCGCGAGTGCACGCTTGAGCGCCGCCGGTATCGCGGCGGAGACAATGTGGAGCGAAGACGGTTTCGTGTTGCGTTTTCCGGAGAGTGAGACCGCGCCTGATGTGGACTTCCTCCTGATGGAACCGGAGGAAGCGTCCGCGCATGTGATGCAGCAGCTCGGCGCGACCGCGCTCTTTGCAGCGCGCTTCCGCGAGGCCGCATCGCGCGCGTTGCTCTTGCCGCGCCGTCGTGCAGATGGCCGCACACCGCTATGGCAGCAGCGCAAGCGCTCGTATGATCTGCTGTCTGTCGCTTCGCGCTATGCAAGCTTCCCGATGATCCTCGAGGCGTATCGAGAATGCTTGCGCGATGTGTTTGACATGCCTGCGCTGATGGAGACGCTGCGCGCATTGCAGAACCGCTCTATCCGTGTGCATGTTACGGACTCGCGCACGCCTTCGCCGTTTGCGGGTGCGCTGCTGTTTGGCTATGTGGCGAACTACATCTACGAAGGCGATGCGCCGCTGGCTGAACGGCGCGCGCAGGCGTTGTCGATCGATCAGGAACAGCTTCGCGAGTTGCTGGGTGATGCTGATCTGCGCGAGTTGCTCGACATCAATGCGATCGAGGAGACAGAAGAGCAGCTGCAGTGTGTGGTCGATAGCTATAAGGCGCGATCGCTGGATGGTGTGCACGATCTTCTGCTGCGTCTCGGGGACCTGACTCGCGAAGAGCTTGCTGCACGATGCGAGAGCGCGGAGATAGCGGCGAGCGCGACGCGGCTTATCAAAGCGCGCCGTGTGCTCGAACTTGGCATCAACGGCGAGAAGCGATTGATCGCCGTTGAAGACGCTGCGCGTATGCGAGACGCGCTCGGTGTACCGTTGCCACCGGGTCTGCCCACGGCGTTTCTCGAGCCAGCGCGGGATGCGTTGCTCGATGTCGTTCGTCGCTTTGCTCGCACGCATGGTCCGTTCGTCACGGCGGAGATTGTGGAGCGCTATGGGTTGCCGACAGCAAGCGTTGAAGCTGTGCTGCAACATCTTGTCGGAGCAGGGCGCATTGTTGAAGGCGGCTTCCGTCCCGGTGGGCTTGCGCGCGAGTGGATCGACGCGGAGGTATTGCGCACGGTGCGACGCAAGTCCCTTGCGAAGCTGCGCAAGGAGATTGAGCCGGTAGAGCAGCGGACGCTTGCGCGGATGTTCACGCGTTGGCAGGGTGTTTTGCAGCCGCGTCGAGGGCTGGATGCGCTGCTCGATGTGATCGAGAGTCTGGAGGGCGCGCCGTTGCCGGCGTCGCTGATTGAAACCGAGATACTGCCATACCGTATCGCCGGGTATCGGCCTGCAGATCTCGACACGTTGATTGCTGCTGGCGAAGTCGTATGGACGGGGCTCGAGCCGCTTGGTGAACGCGATGGGCGCGTGGGGCTTTATCTTTCGGAGAAGCTGCCCATGCTGTGGCCGCCTGACCATGTTTATCGCGGAGCTACAAAGGGCGCGACGCCGGAGCAGACGCTGAGCGAGAAGGAAGCCGCCATCGTTGAGTACCTGCGCTCGCATGGTGCGTCGTTCTTTCAGCCGTTGCACGATGGCATCGGCGGCGGCTTTCCCGGCGAGACGATCGAAGCGCTCTGGTCTCTGGTGTGGCGTGGCCTGCTGACGAATGATGCGCTCCATGCACTGCGCGCTTATTGCGAGAAGCCTTCAGGCGGAGGACGTGCGAAGCCGCAGCGCCGCGTGCATAATCAGAGCGCATTTCGTTCGCGTCGGACGACGCCACCAACGGCGCAAGGGCGTTGGAGCTTGAACGAAGTGGCGTTTGATCTGCATCGGCTTGAGCCTGCGCGGATGACGGATTGGTCACATGCTATCGCGCAGCAGTTGCTCACGCGCTACGGAGTGGTGCTGCGTGAGACCGCTCATGCCGAAAATCTGCCGGGTGGGTTTTCGGCGATCTATGACGTGTTGAAGGCGTTGGAGGAGTCAGGGAGAGTGCGTCGCGGATACTTCGCGGCAGACCTCGGCGTAACGCAGTTCGCTATGCCAGCTGCAGTAGATCTGCTGCGGTCCTTGCGCGCAGGGAGCCGCGATGAAGAACAGGAAGTCGTGATGCTCGCTGCGACGGATCCGGCGAATCCTTACGGTGCGATGTTGCGTTGGCCTGCGGCGCAGGAAGAGGGATCGGCGATGACGCGTTCTGTGGGTGCGCGTGTCGTGCTGGTCGACGGCGCGCTCACGGCATACATGCGGCGCGGCAATCCTGGCATTCAACTGCTGTTGCCGGAGGAAGAGCCGCAACGCTCACAGTTTGCGCGCGCGGTTGCAGAGTTCTTCGTGCGCGAGACGCAGCGCGTGCGGGATGAGCCTGGCCATGATCGCAGCGGCATGTTGATCAACATGGTGAATGGTGTGCCTGTCGCGGAGCACCCATTCGCTCGCTTCCTGCTCGATGCTGGGTTCACTCCGTCACCGGTGGGTTTCAACGTGCGACGTGCGCTGCCGCGCCTGCCGACGGATGATGCCATGAAGGAAATGCCTCATGCCTGAAGGGGACACACTCTTTCGCACGGCGCGCGCACTGGAGAAAGCGCTCGCAGGCCGCGTCGTCACCGCGTTTGAAACTGGCGTTGCGACGCTTGCGAGCGTGAACGATGACAAGCCGGTGGCAGGCCGCTTGGTGGAGCGCGTTGAGGCGCGCGGCAAGTGGAACCTCATCTTCTTCTCAGGCGATCTTATTCTGACGAGCCACATGCTGATGTCGGGCTCGTGGCACATCTATCGCACCGGTGAAAAGTGGTGGAAGGGCCGCTCGCACATGCGCGTCGCCATCACTTGCGGAGAGATGCAGGCAGTGCTCTTTGATGCGCAGATAGCGGAGTTTCATACGGAGCGCAGCCTTGCGAGGAGTCGTCAGATTCCGGCGTTGGGTCTGGATGTCTTGAGCGATGCCTATACGCCGGAAGGCGGTGTGGCTGCGTTGCGTGATTATGGGCGAACGCATCCTGAGGCGGAAGTAGGGGTGACGTTGCTGAATCAGCGAGTGCTCGCGGGCCTCGGCAATGTGTACAAGAGCGAGGTCGCGTTCGCTGCTGGAGTGAATCCGTTTCGTCGCATGAGTACGGTGACGGAGCGCGAGCTTGAAACGATGGCGGATGTTTCGCAGCGTTACATGAAGGCGAATGTGATGGATGGCTCGGGTGACGGCATTGTGACGTACTCCGGCAACCGGCGCACAACGCACAGCATGAACGCTGGCGATCGCCTGTGGGTGTATGGCCGGCAAGGACAGGAGTGCCGGCGCTGTGGCACTGCGGTGGAGCGACGCCTGCAGGGCGAGCAGGCGCGGCCTACGTACTGGTGTCCGCAGTGTCAGCCGTGGATTGCCGATGCCGGACAAAGCGAAGCGGCCCCGGTGGGTCGCAATACCAAGCACACGGGGCCGCGTCGTCGACGCTCAGGTTGTTGAAGGACTACTGCGGTGGCGCTTGCTGCTGCGGATCATCTTCCTTCTTCTTACCGATGCCGAACATCTTCTGGAAGAAGTTGCGATGCTGACCGTCGCCGTTCGGGTCGCTGCTGCCATCGGTGCCGAAGATGCGGCTGCCGAGTGACTGCGCGTCTTCACCCATGTGCGAGCAGGTGCCGCCGGGAGCGGTGCCTGCGAGGAACGCGAGCGAGAGGCTGTCGCCGGGGCAGGTCTCATCGGCGGGAAGGTTCGTGGCGCGGTTGATCGGGATGATCTGCACGCCGTCCGGCGCGTTGAAGCCCTTCATGTCGGAGTACTGCGGCAGCTTCGCTGCGCGCTTCATGAACTCAGCCCAGATCGGCGCAGCCGCTTCGGCGCCTTGCAAATTGATGTTTGAGTAGTCATCGTTGCCGATCCAGATGACGCAGAGCAGGTTCGAGGTGTAGCCCGCGAACCACGCGTCATGCGAGGTGCCTGTCTTACCCGCTGCAGGAGCGGTGAAGCCGAGGCCACGCACTCGTGCTGCGGTGCCGCGGTTGATGACGCCTTCCATCAGCGATTGCGTGAGGTAAGCCACGCGCGGGTCGAGGATCTGTTTCGCATCGGGCGTGAAGTCGGAGACGATGTCGCCTTGCTCATTACGAACGCTCGACAGGAGCCACGGCTTGATGTGCACGCCGTAGTTGGCGAAGTCCGTGTAGGCGCCGGCCATATCGATCGGCGTAGCGCTGTAGGTGCCGATGGCCATCGACGGCGTGGCCTTCACGCTGGTGATGCCAGAGATGCGTGCGAGGCTCGCGACGTTGTCGTAGCCGACCTTCTGCGCGAGCGCGATGGTGGCGATGTTCAGCGAGTGTGCGAGTGCATCGGCGGCCGTAACCATGCCGGGATATTCGCCCTTCTCGAAGTTGCCGGGGATGTAGCCGCCGCCGAAGTCCTGCGGATCGTCGTTGATGCGCGAGACTGCGGTAAAGACGCCACCGTCGCCGAGCGAGGTGCCGTTCAGCGAGGTGTTGTAGGCCGCCGCGTAGACGAACGGCTTGAAAATCGAGCCTGTAGGACGCTCGGCGAGCGCGTGATTGAGCTGCGACATCGCGTAGTTGCGCCCGCCGATGAGCGCGAGCACCTGGCCGGTGTGCGGGTTGAGTGCTACGAGCGCGACCTGCGGATAGGTGATCGCGCCTGTGCTCTTGCGATGCAGCCTGCGGACGAGTTCGTCCACGTGCGGCATGCCTGCTTCGACCGCCTCAGAGGCAACCTGCTGCAGTTGCGGATCGAGCGAAGTGTAGATGCGAAGCTGCGAGTGCGAGGTGTTGAAGTCTCCGACGCGCTGCACGATCTGGTCGTGCACGAGATCGACGAAGTAAGGTGCTTCGCTGGCATCTACGTTCGGCGGAGCGAGACGGATCGGCTCGGCCTTCGCGCGCTGCGCTTCGCTTGCGGTGATCGCATCGGTCTCGACCATGGAGTCGAGCACGATGTTGCGGCGCTCGAGCATGCGGTCGGCGTGCTTGTAGGGGTTGAAGTAGCTGGGGCGCTGGATGAGGCCCGCGAGCATGGCGCATTCGGCGAGATCAAGCTGGCGGAGGTCTTTGCCGAAGTACGATTGCGCCGCTTCGGCAAAGCCTGCGATCGCAAACGATCCACGCTGGCCCATCGGGATCTGGTTCGCGTACATCGCGAAGATCTGCTGCTTATTGAAGCGCTGCTCGAGCTGGAAGGTGATCATGATCTCAGCGATTTTGCGCGAGATTTTCTTGTCGGGCGAAAGGAAGAAGCCGCGTGCCAATTGCTGCGTCAGGGTCGATCCGCCGCAGCTCTTGCGGCCAGCGACGATGTCCTGCACGGCGCACTTGGCGGTACGAACGTAGTTGATGCCGCCGTGCTCGAAGAAGCGGCGATCTTCAATCGCGGTAACGGCCTGGACCATCCGCGGTGGAATCTGGTCGTAGGTGACGATGCGGCGCTTGGTGCGGTTCTTATCTTCGCTGAGAGCGGTGATGAGCTGCGGCTCGAGCTTGTAGCCAGCGAGCGAGGCGCCGTTCTCTGCGGTGATCGATTGCACCGTGCCGCCGCTGGTGTTGATGGTTGCGCCATCCGTGGCGAGGTAGCTCTGTGCGCCCGGCTTGATCAGGATCGAGTCGCCACGCATCTGGAAACTGCCCATCTGCGGGTTGACGTTGTAGCCGGCCTTGCGCAGATGCATCGCGATGGACTGCGCAGACAGCTGCTGGCCGGTGCGGACCTCTTGCGGTGCGGCGTAGATCTGCGCGGTGGAGGCGAAGAGCGGACCCGAGGAGAGGCGCGCATCCACGAGGCCTTCGTACTGGTGGTAGTACGCTGCGAAGACGATGCCGCCGATGACCGCAACCACCAGTACGGCCACGAGTACGACTCGCAAGAGCTTCCACCAGATGGAGTGGCCGCTGCCACCCAGTTTCACTTTCACTGCCATCAGCGCTTTGCCTCGTCGTACTCGTTTGTCGCGTCTTACGGTTTGGATGCTTACTTCTTGGCCGTCGCCACGAGAGTTTGGACGTATTGCGCCGCACCGTCGATAGCCACGTCCGCCGTGGTTCCCGTCAGGCGATCGACCACCTCCACGAGACCTTCGGCGAGCTTCTTTCCAATGTTGATACGGAAAGGAACGCCGATCAGTTCCGCGTCCTTGAACTTCACGCCCGCGCGCTCGTCGCGGTCGTCGAGCAGCACATCGATGCGCAGGGCATCGAGCTCACTCGCGAGCTTCTCGCCGGCCTCGGCGAGGTCGGCTTCGCGCACGTTGGTGACGGAGACGACGACTTCAAATGGAGCGATGGCTGCGGGCAGTGCATACTGCTCGGTGGCCTTCGGATCATCCTTCGTCTGCTCAGCAAACTTGGCTGCACTCGACTCGATCGCCGCTGTGAGGATGCGTTCGATGCCGATGCCATAGCTGCCCATGATGGGCGTCACTTCCTTGCCGTTGGCGTCGAGCACACGCGCGCCCATCGCCTCGGAGTACTTATAGCCGAGCTTGAAGATGTGGCCGATTTCGACGGCCTTGCCCAGGCGCAGCGGCTGACCGCCGATGGGGTCCAGCTCGCCTTCGTTGATGTTGCGCACGTCGGCGATGACGGTTGGCTTGAAGTCGCGGCCCGGCGTCACGTTGCGGAGGTGGTACTCCTCTTTGTTCGCGCCCGCGATGAGGTTCGTGCGGCCTTCAAGCGAAGCGTCGAGCACGACAAGTACGCCCGGCTTGCGGGGATGGGGCGCCGCTTCGAGGCCGATGGGGCCGAGGTAGCCTGCCGGAGCCTTGAAGACTTCAGCGATCTCTTCGGGCGTCATCGGACGCACTTCGCCGAGCGCAATCGCGCCGAGCTTCGTCTCGTTCAGCGTGTGGTCGCCGCGCAGGAAGGCGACGACGGCGCGCGTCTTGCCGACGGTCTTGATCTGCTTGGCGTCCGACTCAGGATGCTCGACGATGTAGGCCATCGTCTTGATCTGGTGGTGCGGCTGCGTCCTGAGGAAGTTGCCCACCTCTTCGATGGTGCGGAATCCCGGCGTGTGCACTTCTTCCGGAGCCTCAGCCGTTGCAGCGAGGTCTTCGACCGGCGCCAGCTTGGAGGTTGCTTTCTCAAGGTTCGCGGCGTAGCCCGAGGTCGACGACGCGATCAGGTCTTCACCGGCTTCGGTGTAGACCATGAACTCCTGCGACTGCGAGCCGCCCATGGAGCCCGAATCCGCCTCCACGGCCACGAACTCCAGTCCGCAGCGCGTGAAGATGGTGCGGTAGGCCGCATCATGCTTGTCGTAGCTGATATCGAGGCCGGCCTGATCGATGTCGAAGCTGTAAGCGTCCTTCATGGTGAACTGGCGCACACGCAGCAGGCCCGACTTGGGGCGCGGTTCGTCGCGGAACTTCGTCTGGATTTGATACCAGATCTGCGGGAGCTGCTTGTAGCTGCGCAGTTCGTTGCGCGCGATCGAGGTCATAATCTCCTCGTGCGTCATGGCGAGGCAAAG
This sequence comes from Granulicella cerasi, assembly GCF_025685575.1. Taxonomy (NCBI): domain Bacteria; kingdom Pseudomonadati; phylum Acidobacteriota; class Terriglobia; order Terriglobales; family Acidobacteriaceae; genus Granulicella; species Granulicella cerasi. The sequence goes on along the minus strand of NZ_JAGSYD010000003.1, from coordinate 75,161 downwards.
CTCGGCGCCCTTGCGGTCCTTCAGGCGGAACATATTGTCGCCCATGCCTGTCCAGCGGCCGGACTCCTGCCAGACTTCGGCGGGGTTCAGCGCGGGCAGGAAGAACTCCTGCGCGATCTGGTCCATCTCTTCGCGGACGATGGCGATGATCTTGTTGATGGAGCGCTGGCCCAGCGGCAGATAGCTGTAAATGCCCGCTCCCAGTTGGCGCACGTATCCGGCGCGGAGAAGGAGCTTGTGGCTGGCGACTTCCGCGTCAGCCGGAGCTTCGCGGAGCGTAGGGATGAAGAGCTTAGACCAACGTTGCATACAGCGTTGATTGTACTAGGGGCGCGTGGGCGGAAATGCGTCGTGGTTCATGTGTGTCGTGACGCGTTCGCACGTTTCAGGTGGAAGCATTGGAGGCCGGCACGGATGCAAGTGCATGAGGATGGCACGAACGGTAGGGCACGGCTTCAGCCGCGCCATGGATGGCCGATGACGAGGGGCTTTAGCCCCTGAGGTAAGTTCGGCCAATCCTGCCTCAGCGGCTGAAACCGCGTGGCTTGTGTTGGTCCGAGGTCACGGCTAAAGCCGTGACCTACCGTTCGTTGCAACACGGGTTCTCACGGCGTTGATTTCTCGCGGCATTGTTTTTGCGGCGTCGTTTTTTGCGGCGTTGACGGGATGAGGCTTACGGCTACTTCTTCCCCGGGGCCACTTCCCACAGATCATGGAGGTGCACAACACCCATGACCTGCGTCTGCGGAGTGCCGTCTTCGGTCACGACGAGCGCGGTGATCTTGTGCTCTTCAAGCAGCGCGAGGGCGTCTGCGGCCAGCAGATTCGGGGCAATCGTACGCGGCGTCGTATGCATCACGTCCTGCGCCTGCTTGTGGAAGGCGTAGGGGCCGTTGCGTTCGAGCAGGCGGCGCAGGTCGCCGTCACTGAGCACGCCGAGCAGTCGACCGCCTTGCTGCACGGTTGTCATGCCGAGGCGTTTCGCGGACATTTCGTGGATCAACTGCGGCATCGCAGCCGTGGGCGAAACGACGGGCAGTGCATCGCCCTTGTGCATCAGTTGCTGCACGGTGGCGAGCTTGCGACCGAGGCTGCCCGCGGGGTGAAACTCCGCGAAGTCCTGTGGCTGGAAGTTGAGGCGGCGGCTGACGTCGATCGCGAGCGCGTCGCCGAGTGCGAGCATCGTCGTGGTGGAGGCTGTGGGCGCGAGCTGATGATTGCAGGCCTCGCGGTCCACGGAGACATCGAGCACATGGGTGCTTGCCGAGGCGAGCGTGGAGTGCAGCTCGCCGCAGAAGCTGACGATAGTGACGCCGATGCGCTTGGCCGCGGGCAGCAGGCGGAGCACTTCTTCCGTCTCGCCGGAGTAGCTGAGCGCGATCAGTACGTCGCCCTGCATCACACCACCGAGGTCGCCATGAAGCGCTTCGGCGGGGTGCAGGAAGAAGCTCGGGGTGCCAGTGGATGCGAGCGTGGCGGCGATCTTGCGCCCGATCAGGCCGCTTTTGCCGATGCCGGTGACGACGACGCGCCGACCGGTGCGGACGGTGGTGAGCAGCAGGTTCGTCACTCCGACAAACTTGCCGTACATGGGGCCGTCGAGGCGCTTGGCCAGCGCTTCCAGCGCAGCAGCTTCTACGCGGACAAGCGCGGCGGGCGAATCATGCGGAGCGTCAAACGGGTCGAGCATATCGGGTCAAACCCGATGCTAGCAGAGCGTTACACTGAAGAGGCGCGTTGATTTCGTCCGCGCAGAAGGTTTCGAGGTGCAAGAGTGTTACGTCGCGTGGCAATGGTAGTGCTGATGATTGCGGGCTTGGGGCTGATGATCTGGGGCGGTGTGTATAACTACCACGAGCGCCAGCAGAAGATGCAGGCCGCGCGCGAAAGCCAGATCAAGCTGGTGAAGGACGGCGACAGCTCGGCGACGATGACCATGCAGGGCTCGTCTGACTCGCTCGGCAAAGACCTTCGCAACCAGCCTGCACCGGCGTTCAAGCTCGCTACGCTCGAGGGCGGCAAATTCGACTCGGCCTCGCTGAAGGGCCATCCCATGGTCATCAACTTCTGGGCGACATACTGCGGTCCTTGCCGCCTGGAGATGCCGTGGTTCGAGGAGTTCTCGAAGAAGTATGAGGCGAAGGGCCTGAAGGTCGTCGGCATCGACGACGAAGAGGGGGCCAGCAAGGACGACATTCACGCTGCGGTGAAGAAGACCGGCGTCACCTATCCGATCCTGATCGCGGACACGAGCATCGAGAAGGCGTATGGCCTTGGCGACTACCTGCCCAGCACCTATTACGTTGATGCGAACGGCAAGGTGTTGATCCAGACCCCAGGCGCGCCGTCCAAGGACGAAATCGAAGCCAATATTCAAAAGATCATCGGTGGCCAGTGAAGCAGCTTACACTCGCTCTGGTCCTTCTTGCCCCTGCCGCCATGCGCGCGCAGGGGATTTCGTTTGATACTCCTTCTGCCAGCAAGCCTGGCGTGCGTCAGCATGTCGAGCTGCTGAGCGACTCCTACATCGTCGCGGCGAATAAGCCCGACGAGATTGAGCTGCGCTTCCGCATCGACTCCGGTCTGCACATCAACTCGCACGCGCCGAAGGATGAGCTGTTGCTGCCGACGGCGGTGAAACTCGAGTCGCTGCACGTGCTGAACGTGGCGTACCCGGCAGGGAAGCCGTTCAAGCTGAATGTCGGTAAGGGCGAGCTGCTTGATGTCTATGAAGGTGAGTTCCGTGTGCGCGTGAAGCTCGCCGCGCCGAAGGGCACAACGCCGGTGAGCGGTGTATTGCGCTACCAGGCCTGCGACACGGCGAGCTGCTTCCCGCCGAGGACGCTGCCGCTCCGGTTCGTTGTGACCGGGCAGTAGCCCCAGACTCAAATTTCAAACCAGAGAAGATTGCCGTTGACAATCGCGCCTCGATCCACAACTATATGGTTGTGGATGCGCTTGACCTGATTTTCGCTGCTTTGGCTGACCCGACCCGCCGAGCGATGATGGAGCAACTCGCTCGCGGGCCGGCGTCGGTGCACAGCCTGACGGAGCCCTTTGCGATTTCGCAGCAGATGGTTTCCAAGCACATCGCTATATTGGTGCGGGCGCGGATCGTGATCAAGACGAAGCGGGGTCGGGAGAGTATCTGCAGTCTTCGGCCTGAGGCGATCAAATCGGTCAGCGAATGGGCGATCAGCTATCGCCAGTTCTGGGAGCAGAGTTTCGACAAGTTGGCAGGGGTGCTCGATCAGATGAAGAAAGAGGAGGTCCAAGATGGCAGAAAGCAAAGGTAGCGAGAAGGAGCGGATGGTGGTGACGAGAGTTTTCGACGCCCCGCGCGAGCTGGTGTGGAAGGCATGGACAGACCCGAAGTACGTGATGCAGTGGTGGGGGCCGGACGGTTTCACCTGCCCCGTCTGCAAGATGGACTTCCGCGTCGGCGGCAAGGCGCAGTTCTGTATGAAGTCGCCGGACGGGCAGGAGTTCTGGAACGGGATCGACTATATCGAGATCGTCCCGTACGAGAAGATCGTGTCGTCGATGTACTTTGCCGACGCGCAGGGCAACAAGATCGACGCGTCGGCGCTCGGCATCGAGCATGAAGCGATCGAAGACGCCTACGATGTGACGCTCTTTGAAGATCTGGGCGAGGGCAGGACGAAGCTGACCTTCATCGGCAACGAGCCGATGGAGAGCGCGAAGGAAAGCGGTCAGCTCGAGGGCTGGAACCAGATCCTCGACAAGATCGCCGGAGTGGTGGCGGAGCTGAAGGCTTCGGCCTAAGCTGCGGTTGCCGAGAACAAGAAACGCCCTGTTCCGCCACCTGCTGTGGTGGAACAGGGCTTTTCTTTGTTCTATCAGTGCTGCGAGAGCGAGAGCGTGTTGCCGTCCGGGTCTTTGAACCACGCAACCTTGTTGCCGTTGGGCGCGGTCCAGATGCCGCGAGGATCCTGTTCGAAGTTGCTGAAGCGCTCGAAGACGACGCCCTTGGCAGCGAGCGCCTCGACGTCGGCTTCGATGTTCGCGGTCTCCCAGCCGAAGATCGTGTAGCTCGCGGGCGTGAACTCGCCGACGCGCACTACGCGGAGCATCACGCCGTTGGCGCAACGGAAGACGAGCGCGAAAGCGTCATCGGAGACAAACGAAAGCCCCAGCGTCTGTTCGTAGAACGCCAGGGCCTGGTCTGCGTGATTCGTCGGCACGAAGCCGATCGGTGCGTGAGAAGCGAGGCTCATGCGGGTCAGCATAAACCTCGCTCGGGTTTTAGCGACGAACTTTCTTCTGTGCGTCGATGAAGCGGCGCACGCGGTCGAGCGAACGCGCCTTGCCGAAGACGATCAGCGACTCCATCAGCGGTGGCGACTGCGTCGAGCCGGTAAGGATCGCGCGCAGCAGCATGAAGTTTTCCTTCACGCTCCACTGCTGCTCTTCGCCGAGTTGCTTCATCGCGGCCTCGATGGCCGAGGCTTCCCACTCTGCCTTTTCGAGCACGCCGAGCAGTTCGCCGGCGAAGGCAAGCGTCTCTTCGACGGTGCGCTTCTTCGGCAGCCACGTGGTCTCTGCTGGCATCACGTTGTCGGAGAAGAGGAACGAGGTCATGTCGCCGAAGCCGCCGAGGGTCTCGAGTCGGTTCTGCACCAGCGGCGCGATCGCGCGCAGATACTCGTCGGAGAAGACGGTCTTGCGCATCTCGGCGAAGAACTCTTCAGGCGTGAGCTTGCGGATATATTCGCCGTTCAGCCACTTCAGCTTGACGAGGTCGAAGACCGGGCCGCCGAGCGAGATGCGCGAGAAGTCGAAGCGCTCGGTCATCTCGGCGAGCGAGAAGATATCGCCTTCCTTGGTGTTCAAGCCTTTCGAGACGATCTCCTGCTCGGTGGGCTGGGCCATGCCGCCGCCCATCAGGCCGAGGAAGTTTAGCATCGCGTTCGGCAGGTAGCCGGAGTCCTTGTAGTAGTTCAGGCTCACGGGGTTCTTGCGCTTGGAGATCTTTGACTTGTCCACGTTGCGCAGCAGGGGCATGTGCCAGAACTTGGGCATTTCCCAGCCAAAACCCTTGTAGAGCAGCACGTGCTTCGGCGTGGAGGAGATCCACTCTTCGGCGCGGATGACGTCGGTGATGCCCATCAGGTGGTCATCGACCACGTTGGCCAGGTGATAGGTGGGGAAGCCGTCAGACTTCATCAGCACCTGGTCGTCGACGTTGGTGTACTCGAAGGTGATGTCGCCGCGCAGCTCGTCGCGGAAGGTCATCGAGCCTTCGGAGGGCACCTTGAGGCGGATGGTGAAGGGCTTGCCTGCGGCGAGCTCAGCCTGTACTTCTTCGGGGCTCAGGTTGCGCGAGCGGCCGGTGTAGCGCGGGGGCAGCTTCGCTGCGAGTTGCGCTTTGCGCTCGGCTTCGAGCTCTTCGGCGGTCTCGAACGCGCGGTACGCGTGACCGCTCTGCAGCAGCTTGTCGCAGTATTCGCGATAGATTTCGGTGCGCTCGCTCTGGCGATACGGGCCGAACGGACCGCCGACGTCGGGGCCTTCGTTCCACTCGAGGCCGACCCAGTGCAGGGCGTCGAAGATCATCTGCTCGGAGCTTGCGACGAAGCGGGTGCGGTCGGTGTCTTCGATGCGCAGGACAAACTCGCCGCCGCGTTGCTTGGCGAAGAGGTAGTTGAGCAGGCCGATGTAGGCCGTGCCAACGTGCGGGTCGCCGGTGGGCGAGGGGGCGATGCGGACGCGCGTCTTGCGCGCAGAGGATGCGGGAGTTGTCTCAGGAGTCATTTCGTAAATCGTTCCACCCCTGATCTTACTAGGTCTGCAGGCCGCGAACGCGTCGCGACCTGCAGATGACGGCTAGACGCCCGTAGGTTCGTCGTCCGCCGGAGGAATCGACGTGACGACCTGCGGGACCGGATCGCCCGTTGGGGTGGTCGCAGGCGGGTGAGGGGTGGCGTACGGCGAAGGCGGTTGCGGCGGTGCGTAGGCCTGCGGAGGATAGGGAACCGGAGGGTATGGCTGCTGGGGCTGGTAGCCAAACTGCGGTGCCGGGATGATCTTCCAGTGCGAGAACGCGAGCACGTAAAGCATCACCAGGTTCACCAGCGGCAGCACCATCAGAAACGACAGCGCGGGCGCCATGCCGGCCTTCTTGAAGATCTGCCAGAAGGGAATGATGATGATCGCCGCGCCGACCACCCAGAACATCAGGATCATCGGAATGAGGAGGGCGAAGGCGTGTGCCATTTGCTGCTGAGCTTGTTGCGGATCCATCGGTGAAACCTCCAGAGGGCATGCAAGTCGTGTAGTGAGCTGAGGCGACCAGTCTAAGACTTCGGCAGACTCTGCACAAACTGCCAGAACTCCTGATTGCCTTTAAGTTTCAGGATCGAGTCATCTGTCCTCGGGTCCGGAAGAGTTTCTCCGGGGATCACATTGGCGCGGCGATTGAATGCCTGCTTCAGGTGGCTCTGGGCTGCTTTCGCGTCGCCAGCTTCGGCGTCGGCGCAGGCGAGGTTGTAGTAGTAGAGCGGATAGTCAGGGTCTTTCGCGATAGCCGCTTCGTTGATCGCGCGCGAGTGCTTGAGGTCGCCCGCCATGCCGTAGGCCATACTCGCTTGATCGGCGGCGACACGACGCCACTTCAACGGCTCTGGTGTTTGATCGGCGTCCTTGATCGCGTCTTCGTATACAGGAGCCGCGGCTACGTCGGCATGGTGATCGGATAGCACCTTGGCGTAGCGCATCTTGGCGAAGAAGTCTGGCTTTTGATCGGGATGGAAGGTGGCTGAGGTGAAGAGGGACTGATCGCTCTGCAGCATCGTCTCGTTGGCCGCGAAGAGCACCAGGTCCGCACAGAGCTGTCCTTGCGCGATGAAGCCGCGACGCTGATAGGCGAAGGCTCCAGCTTTATCGTCGCGCAGGTCAACCATGGCAATCTCAACGCCCGAGTCGCTCTTGATCGTGGACCTCGAAAGGACCTTCGATTTCATCCCTCCTTTCCCCTCGTGGCGCAGCATCCACTCTCGGCAAGCCTCTGCATTGGGCTGCGCTGGTTCAGGCAGAAACAGGAAGCCGAGGAAGCCTGCGTGGCTTAGCGTCTTGTCCTCAGCGCGAATGCCGAACTCCTTGCCATTCGGCTTCGCGGAGAGTTCGCTAATGACGAAATTCGGCGCGTCCAGATGGAGGTAGCCCGGATGCGATGCCAGGGAGAAGGTGAGCGACTGTCGGCTGTCTTGCCGTGCGGGAACGGGCCCGGCGTCGGCAGCTTCACTTAGACCTTTGTCATACAGTCTTGCCATTGCCGGAGGCAGAAGCTTCGCCATCTGCTGGCGGTCCTCCTCCGTGGCGACGTATTTCGGTTCGAAGCGGAAATTGGAGAGCAGAGCGTCCAGGACCGGCTGATCCGCAACGGTGAAATTAGCGCGAGAGATGTGGATGGTGGCGCAGGTGTGGTCCTCTGCACGGAAGCCAAAGACGTTCTGCTGGTCGACCGGTTTCCCTTCGATTGCATCGATGCGGTAGGAGATCACGGGGATACTGCCGCCATTGTCAAGCGGGTGCGTAGCTGTCTTGCGCGCAGACATCGACCATGTGGAGAGCTTTCCTTTTTCCAGGCCTCTCAACGTGTCTCTGAGACACGCTTCGTCGGTTTCGTAATACGGTGGGTCGTGGTCGAGGATGTAGGAAACCTCGAAGCCGAGCTTTTCATGGTGGAGTTGCACCACTGGACGCTTGCCCTTGTTCGTGAGCGTAGCGTGATCGATCACCCAACCGCCGGAGGTTTCGATGACGATAGCACCCGGAGCGTTAGGTAGCACGAGGCGGAAGTGTTCAGGGGCGGGGGTGCTCTGCGCGGCGCAAGAAAGCGACGCGCTCAACAGGAGCGCAGCAACACAGCGATGGGGGAGCATTTGCGCCAGTGTAGCGCATCACGCAGTTAGCCGAAGGATCGAAGGCTAGTTCGATGCTGTGGCAGTGAGGTTTTGCTTCCACTGCGCGCCGAGGTCATCCGCGGAGTGTCCCGTCAGCTTGATCCAAATCTCTGGCTTGTAGCGACCGTCGCGCATGGCGGCGTTCAACTCCTCGATGACGTTGGAGCCGTACTGCTTCACTAGCCAGTGAAGGAAGTTCGCCGTGGTGCGGTAGCTGTCGTTGTAGTGCACGCTCGCGATGCGCTCCGGCTTGATCGTTGCGCCGTTGGTCTCGGGCTCGACGATGTAGAAGCGGATATAGTCATCCAGGCCCTCAACGAGCCACGATGGATTGTCCGCTGAGCCGTATGCCTGAATGACATGCGTGGCCTCGTGGACCAGCGCGTTTACGTCTTGAGGTCGCTTGCGGAAGTACTCCGCGTTCGCCGTGATGGTGTGGCCCTCGGTATAAGCAGGCACATTCGTCTGCGTCTTGAACTCGACGACGACGGTCTTCGACGCATGGAAGCCGGGCGAGGCGAGCATCGTCGCAATGCGCGGATACCAGCGCTCGATCGCTGGCGCGATCTTCTCCATGCCCCAGTCCGCGAGGTCGGGGGCGTTCGTGAAGTCAAAGGTCAGCGTAGCCTTGCCGTCATCCATGGGAAACGACGGATGCAGGTTCTTATCGCTCGCGTGAGCGGACGAAGCGCAGAGGCACAACGCGAGCGGCAGAGCGAGTGTGAGCGGCTTCATTAGGTGAGGTCGTCGCCGGGATCGAAGGCGGGCACCTTGCGGCCGAGGGCCGAGATGTCGTGCGTGTCGCGGACGAGTTCGCCCACTACGCCGTCGATGTCTGCGTCGAGCGGAGCTTCAGCGTGCAGCGTCAGGTGCTTGTGCTCGTCGGGAATCGTGATCGACTCCAGCAGCACGACGACGTGCGCTACCGCGGTGCCATCCTGCGGAAGACCTTCAGGGGTCTTGCCCTTCAGGCTCACGTCCTTCATGTCGATGCCCAGCAGGTCTGCAACGCGCTCGCGCATCTTCTCGGCGATCGGCACGATCTTGGGGCGGTGCATGATGAGCACGCAGTCCAGGTTCACGATCTTGTAGCCAGCGAGCGCGACTTCCTCGAGCGCCGTCTTCAGGAAGACGGTCGAGTCGGTGCCCTTCCACTTCGGGTCGGTCGGCGGGAAGAACGTGCCGATATCGCCAGCAGAAACTGCGCCGAGCAGAGCGTCGGTAATGGCGTGCAGCAGCAGGTCGCCGTCGGAGTGTCCGGCCAGGCCCTCAGGATGATCGATCTTCAGCCCGCCGATGACGAGCGGAACATCCGCCTTGAAAGCGTGAGAGTCGAAGCCGAGACCAATGCGCATACCCATGCAGGTGATTCTAACCCGATGAGTTGAGGAGTTTCGCGAAGGGAACCGATGCGCGCGAGCGGTGTCTAATAAGGAGGCTCGTGCGGCGTCCTTCGACCGCGTGTAGTCTCGAAGGTGTAGATGATGACGCGACGCAGCCGCACCCTTTTCAGCGCCCTCGGAGCTTTGCTCCTCGGTGCTTCCGCTTCCGCCGCTCTGGCGCAGAACTCCGCGACGCTCGTACCCGCGCACGCCTCTCTGTTGCCGCCCGCCTTCGGTGCGTGGAAGGCCGATGCCAGCGCGCAGGCTCCCACCGCAGAACCGGCGATGTCGCTGGTGAATGCGAACCACGCCGCACTGCAGGAGGCGAATCCGCAGCGCTCGGAGGTGACTAGCTTCGTCGGCCCCGGCGGACGCGTGATGCGCGTCGAAGCGGTTCAGTTCGGGGACTTCTCCGGAGCGTGGAGTGCTTACACGCTCGTTCGCAAGCCGGGCCTCAAGGACGAGAAGTCGCTCGGTGCCTCCGATGCTGTCGGCGAGAACGCGATCCTCTTTCAGCAGGGCGCGACCGTCGTGGTGGCCTATCCGGTAACGCGTGCCGATGTTGAGGCGCTGAAGCCGCTCGCTGGCTCGCTGCCTGCGGTTCGCGGTTCGGCCGCTCAACCGCCGTTGCTGCCAACGTATCTCCCGACGAAGTCGCTGGTGGACGGCAGTGTCCGCTACGCGCTCGGCGCGGCGACTTACTCGGGCGAGGGCGGCGTGCTGCCTTCCGCTGGTCTTGGCTGGGAAAAGAGCGGGGAAGCCGTGACCGCCACTTATAAGGACAAGCGGGGTGAAGAAACGCTGACGCTTTTCTTCTACCCGACGCCGCAGATCGCCACCGCCTCGCTGAAGCATGTGCAGGCTGTTCTGCCTGGGCTTGGCCCGAAGTTCGAGACGGCCAAGGTGAAGCGTGAAGCCCTGCTGGTAGTGTTGGCGAGCGGCACGTTCTCACCAGCAGCGGCGCAGGCGATGATCGATGGCGTCCATATGAAGCAGATCGCCTCGACCGAGCGCGGTAATCCTCCGCCGGAGTTCCACAGCGAGGTGCGCAAGACCGCAAGCCTGCTGGCGAACATCATGATCCTCTCCGGCGTCCTCTGCGCAGCGGCGGTCCTGCTGGGGCTCTTCCTGGGCGGCGGCAGAGCGGCCATTCGCGTGCTACGCGGCAAGCCCGCGGCTGCAGAAGTGGAGTTTTTGAGCCTTCACCTCGATCCGCAGAACGCTCCCGCGAGCTTTGCACAGGAAAAATCCGTCGAGCGGCCAGAAAACCCGGAAGAAACCCGCTAAACCGCCGGAAAAGCGCGCAAGTGATTGAAGTAGAACGGTTTATGATTTCCCTGCGGAATACCTTGACATGCGGGAACACCGACCATACTCTTGCACCAGAGAGTTCTGATGGCTTTGCCTCCGTTGGAACTGCCTCCCATAGATGAAAGAGCCGCCCTGTTGCCGGGCGGCTCTTTTGCGTTTGTGGAAAACGCGGTCGTAATTGAACAGAGAATGTCGCGGGGAAAAATAAAAGCCGCTCTCGCGAGCGGCGGTCATTCAGAAAGCTTGGCGTAATGGAGCCGATGAACGGACTCGAACCGTTGACCTGCTGATTACGAATCAGCTGCTCTACCAACTGAGCTACATCGGCCAACTTCCTTGAGTTCATTCTACGGAAAATTGCGTGGAAAACCAAATCGCGCTGGCGAATAGTTGCGTCGTCGCTCTGATCCCAAGCCGGCGCGACGGTTTATGTTCGGAGAAGGGCATGGTGATGCCGCAAGGGGAGAGTGGATGGCGACGAAGCGTTGGGGCTTGGCGGTGGTGTTGATGATGGCTTCTGCGGGAGTCGCTGCGCAGACGCCGCGCGAAGTGCGTCCCGAAGGGGAGCCGCTGAGCAACACCTTCGTCACTGCGGTGGAGAGCACCGTCGATGCCGTGGACGCGGTCGACCTGGCCGCAGCGCCGGAGCAGCTTACGAGCCAGATGCAGAACGTGGAAACCGTCTACGGCAATCTGAAGGCTATGACGAGCACCGACCGCGAGGAGCGCGCGCTCGCGGAGGTGAACGATCTGCTCTTCGCGCTGCGGGCCTGCCGCATCCAGTCCACCAGCGGAAACGACACTGCGAAATGCCGCACGAGGCTGGGGCAGGAAGAGGCACGCGTCCTCGACGCCATCGGTAAGAAAAAGGTTGAAGGGCGCTGGGTGAATCTGCGCTAGCGGCGCAGATTGTCGAGGCCGACGTTATCGCGTCGCGCCCAGAGCACCTCGAAGTTGCGTTCAAAGCGGCCGACGGCAGCTGTGTCACGAGTGAGCGTCAGGTCATTGTCCTGGCGCTTTTCTCCGGTGGGCGAGAAGTTCGCTGAGCCTGAGCGCAGCAGGCTGCCGTCCACGACGTAGCTCTTCAGGTGCATCAGCGTCTTCGAGCGCTTCACCTCGACCGAGACGTTGGGCGTGGCTGCGAGCGAGCGCAGTACATCGAACTTGCTGAGGTCGTCGGACTCTTCATCCTGCACGCGCTCCTGGGACTTGTCCTCGCGCGCGAGTTCGCCCTGCGTCTGTACCTGGTCCAGATAGATCCTCACCCGCACGCCGCGCTTGCCGGCGTTGATGAGCTCCTGCGCGAGCAGGTGGTCGGTGAGGCTGTAGGCGCAGAGTTCGATGCTGCGTTGCGCAGTGCGGAAGTTCGAGGTGTCGATGGCTTCGAGGTTTTCGGCGGGCGCGTAGTGGCTTTCGAAGCCGCCGTTCACGGCCGGAGTGGAGCGGCAACCGGCCAGCGGAAGCAGAGCAAAGAGCAGCAGCGTCGAGCGAAGTTTCATCGAGCCGAGTCTACGCAACGCATGGGTGGAAAGCCTGTTGGAACGTGCTTTGCTGTTGAAAAGTCAGGATGAACCATCGTTGGTTCGAGTTATCCACGTCTTTTCGCAAAAGCCATGCACGAAACTCTTGAATGCGGCAATAACTACACGCATACTCCATCTCAAGGAATCCAGCTAAGGCGGGTTCGGCTGGAGAGTGTCATTGAGTTCTTGCATCCGAAAGACGAGCGCTGCCGTGAGCCGATATCGCCGTGAAGATGTACTCCGCATTCTCCGTCTGCCGTCGCGGCAGTTGGCATCCTGGGAGCGTGCGGGGCTGGTTTCTGTCGCTGAGCAATATACGTTTGATCACCTGGTGCAGCTCCGCAAGCTGCGCGACCTCGCCAAGACCCGCATTTCGGTAAGGGGTATTCGCGAGTCTGTCGACGCGATGCGCAAGGTGGCGGGCATGGCGAATCCTCTGCTGGAGTCCGTGGCGGTTTCGAACGGCACGCGCGTGGCGTTCCGGCAGGGCGGGGCGCTGGTTGACCCCATGACCGGCCAGCTCGGCTTCGACTTTGATTTCTCGCCGCAGGGCATCTCGATCGTCGATCGCAATGCGTTTGAGGCATTGCCGCATCCCGGCGAGCTGCAGGAGATGTTCCTGCGCGCGGTGCGTCTGGAGGAGCAGCCCGCGACACTTGCAGAAGCGAAGGCGCTCTATAAGGAGATTCTGGCCGCCGACCCGGCGCACGCTGCGGCTGCGATCAACCTCGGCACCATCCATTACAACGAGCGCGATTTCCTCGGCGCAGAGCGCCTGTATCGCCAGGCCACGGAAGCTGACTCGGAGTACGCGCTGGCGTTCTTTGACCTCGGCAACGTGCTGGACGAGATGCAGAAGCTGCCTGAGGCGATCAAGGCTTACGAGCGAGCCCTGGCGCTGGTGCCGCAGTATGCGGACGCGCATTACAACCTTGCGCTGGCATTTGAACGACTGCAGGAGCCGCGCCGCGCACTGAAGCATTGGACGGCGTACGCGCAGCTCGATCCGCAGGGCCCGTGGGCGAGCCATGCACGTTCGCAAGCCAAGCGGATTCTCGGTGGCGAGCGTCTGGCGATCGTGAGCCGCTTCGGAAGATCGCTCGAAGTCGCGAGCTAGGCTACGTGCTGCGCCGACTGACACTCGTCTGCTGTCTGCTGCCCGGCCTGGTTGTTGCGCAAAGAGCGCCAGAAGGAACTTCTGTCAGCGATGCCGAGGTGAAGGCTGTGCTGCAGGCGTCGAAATCTCAGTTTCCCAAGTTTTACGCTTCGTTCAGTGACATTCAGCAGCACGATGCGCTGATCCGGCAGATTCGCTTCGAGCGTGGTGGGCGCATCGCGCGTTCCGTCGCGAACGCCAGACCCAACGGCGTCATCACGATCGATCTCGACTTCCTCGACCACCCGCGGCCGCAGTTCGACGACAACCGGATGGTGGTCGTGCTGTTTCACGAAATCGGTCACCTGCACTATTACCAGACCACTGCACCAGAGCAGCGTCGTCAGGACCGCAGCGAGCAGGCAGCGTTCGAGTATTCCTTACTGAAGACCAAGGAGATGGCCGTGGCAGGCGATTGTGGGCCGCTTGCAACCGGGGTTCACTTCATGAAGGTGCGCAGCGAGGGGCGGAACCTTGACGATCCGCACGTCCGCGCGCTGAAGCGCATGGTGCGGGAGCCGCTTTACGCGGAATATGTCGCGTGGGTTCAGCAGCATTGCGCGGCGAGCGCCTCGTCAGCAAACACACCTTAGCCGCTGATACACTCCCTCATAACGCACCGTAATGGTAGGGAGATGTTTTTCTAATGGCCGAACGTACGACTTTTCGTCCCTTTGTACCGGCGAGTGAATCGCCCAAGGAGCTGACCGCCAGGGCGCTGATTCTCGGCTCCATCTTTGGCATTATCTTTGGGGCGGTGACGGTTTACGTTGGCCTGAAGGCGGGCCTCACCGTGGCGGCGTCGATTCCGATCTCGGTGCTGTCGATCTCGATTCTGCGCGCGTTCGGCAAGGCATCGATTCTCGAAAACAACATTGTGCAGACGACCGGCAACGCCGGTCAGTCGATCGCTTCGGGCGTCATTTTCACGCTGCCCGCGCTGATCTTCCTCGGCTTTGATCTTGAGAGCTTCCGCATCTTCGCGTTGGCGCTCTTCGGCGGTTGGCTTGGCGTGCTGTTCATGATCCCGCTGCGCCGCCAGCTCATTGTGGAAGAGCATGGCACACTCACGTACCCCGAAGGCACAGCGTGCGCCGACGTGTTGAAGGCCGGCGAGCAGGGCGGCTCCTTCGCCAGCCGCGTCTTCCTGGGCCTTGGCATCGGCGGTGCGTACACGCTCTTCCAGAACGACGGCCTGCTCGGTCTGTTCCCGTCCACCCCGAAGGCTGATCTGAACTTTGACCCGGCAGGGCAGCAGATCCTCAAAGGCGCGTCACTGCGCGCGGACGTTACGCCGGAGTACCTTGGCGTGGGCTACATCATCGGCATCCGCATTGCGGCGGTGATGCTTGCGGGCGGCGTGTTCTCCTGGCTGGTGCTGATGCCCGCCATCGTCTTCTTCGGCAAGCACCTGAACGGGCCGCTGTATCCCGGCACGATCCCCATCAGCATGATGGATCCGTCGGCGCTTTGGAAGACGTACATTCGTCCGATGGGCGCAGGCGCGGTGGCCGCCAGCGGCCTCATTACGTTGTGCCGCACGGCGCCGACGATCATCGGCGCGCTGAAGGGCTCTATGGGCAAGAAGGCAGCGGTGAGCGAAGCGACTGTGACCTCGCGCACGGAGCACGATCTGCCGAACTGGGTGATCTTCGGCGGCAGCGCTGTGTTGCTCGCGCTCATCGTCATCTTCCTCTACTTCAAGCCTGTGCCCGGCGCTCAGGTGGGGCTGCTGGCGAATATCGCTGCAGCGGTCCTCGTGCTCGTTTTCGGCTTCCTCTTCGTGACGGTCTCGGCGCGCATCGTGGGCATCGTCGGCTCGAGCTCGTCGCCGGTGAGCGGCATGACGATCGCTACGCTGATGGCGACGGCCGCGATCTTCCTTGTGAAGGGCTGGACGGCTCCGGCGTTCGGCGCGCTGGCGATCACCATCGGCGGCATCGTCTGCATCGCGGCCTCGAACGCGGGCGACACTTCGCAGGACCTCAAGACCGGCTTCCTGATCGGCGCGACGCCGTGGAAGCAGCAGGTAGCGCTGATGGTCGGCGTTATCATCTCGACCTTCTCGATCGGCCTGACGATGAACGCGATGAACCGCGGCCTCGAAAGCTTCCAGAAGATGCCGGTGGTGAAGCAGGTTTCGCTCGCGGCTTTGCCCGATGGCGTCTCCAACCAGGGTGCATTCACACGCGACCATGTCTCGTTGACGGTGAAGGCCGCGAACGGCGATGTGACGCACACCGACCTTGGCAATACGCGAAGCTACATTCTGCTCAACGCGATCGGTTCGACCACGCTTGAGGACGGCAAGTACCTCTACAACCCGCAGACGCAGCAGATTGAAGTGCAGTGGGTGCAGGGCATTGGCAGTGAGACCGTGGCTGCGCCGCAGGGCCGCTTGATGGCCACCGTGATCAACGGCATCCTGAGCCGCAAGCTGGCGTGGGGGCTGGTGACGCTCGGCGTGATGCTGGTCATCGGCATCGAACTGCTCGGCATTCGCTCGCTCACGTTCGCTGTGGGCGCGTATCTCTCGATCGGCACGACGCTCGCGATCTTCTGCGGTGGCGTCATTCGCTGGCTTGTGGACGAAGCTTTGAAGCGTTCGGGCCACGGCGCGGACGAACTGAGCGAAGAGGTTTCGCCCGGTTCGCTTTATGCTTCGGGCCTGATCGCTGCGGGCGGCATCATGGGGCTGGTTGGCGTTTGCGCGAAGCTCTACGAGTCGTTGAGCCACAAGACGGTCTGGCACTTCAGCGAGACGAACCCGCTGCATCACGATGGCGTAAGCGTCGTGGCTTTCGGCCTGCTGGCGTTCAGCCTGTATTACTTTGCGCGTAAGCCGCTCGAGTCAAGCGTAACGGCCGAGGCTGACGGCGAGTAGCAGGTGTCGACCACCGTACTGACATTGGCCCTCGATGTTGCGTCGCAAGCGCGCTTCGAGGGCCTTCGCCGTCTGTACTTTCCGCCAGCGTTCAACCGAATCCCCGCGCACGTGACACTCTTTCACCGGCTGCCGTTGGAGGATGCCACACGCAGAATGTTGCGGGAGGAATCGTCGCCGCGGCGCCGCTTCGACGTGAGCATCACCGGCGTCCGTTTTCTGGGACGCGGGAGCGCGTATCGGTTGGAGTCTTCCGCCTTGCTGGCGCTCCACGACGCGTTGGCACGTCGCTTCGTGGCAGAGCTGATTCCGCAGGACCAGCAGCGGTTTCAGCCGCACGTCGTCGTGCAGAATAAGGTACCGCCGCATGAGGCGCGTGGCTTGTATGAAGAGCTCTTGCGCTCGTTCGAGCCCTGGCGTTGTGAAGCGGTCGGGCTCGACTGGTGGGAGTACCTCGACGGGCCGTGGCGGCACGTTGAGCGCTTCGCCTTTGCGGAGTCCGAGCTTGCGTAAGGGGAGTGTCCCACAAAAAAAAGCTCCCTCCGAAGAGGGAGCTTTCTTGCATTGCTGCTTACAGCTCGAGAATGATCGGCATGATGAGCGGACGGCGGTTGGCGTTCTTCTGAATGAATCGCTTGAGATCGCCGCGCACCTTGTCCTTCATGACACCGTAGTCCTTGCGCTCTTCGCCGCTGGACTCCTCGATGGTGCGGCGTACGACGTCACGTGCGTTGCGCAGGAGCTCGGGGTCGTCTGCGACGAAGCCGCGCGTGGTGATCTCCGGCATGCCTTCGATCGCACCGGTCTGCTTGTTGATCGCGATGATCGGCAGGAAGAGGCCGTCGGAGCCAAGGTGCTTGCGGTCGCGAATGACGGTGTCGAGTACGACGTCAGCGGTGGAGTTGTTGTCGATGCAGACGCGACCGACGTTGACCTTGCCCACCTTCTCTGCGCCGCGGCTGTCGATCTCGAGAACGTCACCGTCTTCGAGCAGCAGCACCTTCTCGGGAATACCGGTCGACTTCGCGAGCTCGACGTGACGCTTCAGGTGGCGGTAGTCGCCGTGCACAGGGATGAAGTACTTCGGCTGCGTGAGGTTGATCATCATGCGCAGCTCTTCTGCCGAGCCGTGGCCGGAGACGTGGATGAGGCCGTTCGTGCCGTCGTCGTGGATGACGCGGGCATCGCGGCGCTCGAGATGATCGATAACGCGGTAGATCGACTTCTCGTTGCCGGGGATGACGCGCGAACTGAGCAGCACGGTGTCGCCCGCTTCGATCTTCGCGTACTTGTGGTTGTCGACTGCGGCGCGTGAGAGTGCGCTCATCGGTTCACCCTGAGTACCGGAGATCATCACGCATACTTCGTGAGGCGCATACTCCTTGATCTTGCTCGGGTGGATGATGAGGCCCTGCGGTGGCTCGATGTAGCCGAGGTCCTGCGCGATTTCCGTGGAGTTGTCCATGGAGCGGCCGATGAGCGCGACCTTGCGGTTGTGCTTGTAGGCCAGGTCCATCGCGATCTTGATGCGATGGATCGACGACGAGAAGCAGGAGAAGAAGAGGCGCTTCTTGGTCGCGGCAAAGATGTCGTCGAGGCGGGGGATGACTGCGCGTTCGCCGGGCGTGAAGCCGGGCCGATCGACGTTGGTCGAGTCCTGCAGGTGCAGCAGCACGCCCTGCTTGCCGAGTTCGGCAAAGGCCTGCAGATCGAAGGGATGACCGTCCGGTGAGGAGAGATCGATTTTGAAGTCGCCGGTGTGCAGCACGACACCGAGCGGCGTAGTGATCGCGAGGGCGACGCAGTCGACCAGCGAATGCGTTACGCGGATAGGACGCACGGTGAATGGTCCGATGCCGAACTGGCGACCGGGCAGCATCTCGATGAGTTCGGCGTCATCGAGCAGGCGATGCTCTTCGAGCTTGCCTTCGACGTAGGCGAGTGTGAACTCGGTGCCGTAGACGGGCACGTTCAGCTCGGAGAGAATCCACGGCAGGCCGCCGATGTGGTCCTCGTGGCCGTGGGTGAGCAGAATGGCGCGCACCTTGTCGCGGTTTTCGACGAGGTAACTGATGTCGGGGACGACGATGTCGACGCCGAGCAACTCTTCTTCGGGGAACATCAGACCGGCATCGATAACGAGAATATCGTCACCGTAGCGCAGGGCGAGACAGTTCATACCGAATTCGCCAAGACCACCGAGCGGGATTACTTGCAGTTTTTCACTTGCCATGGAGCTTCAGTTTATCCCAGCACTTGCGCGGCGCCCGCACCGCGCGCCATAACTCTTGCGCTGCGCGCGTTTTTCGCAGGCGAAAACAGGCGCTGTCATCTTTCTGCAATAGAATGACGTCTAACCCCGTAGAGTATTGAGGGCACTACGCTTTGCCGCAGCTCAGAGATTCTGCCGCGGCTTGCTTCATTTGCTGTCTCTGGTCGCGTACCCCATCCGGAAAGAGATTCCTCTGTGGCCGATGATCCGAAAAATCCGTTGAATCGTCGTCAATTTCTGCAACGCACCTTCGCGTTCAGCGCGGCGTCCATGCTGGCTGGCTGCGGATCAGGCATCAACTATGCCACGCAGGGGAAGGTCGATGCCGTTACTGGCGGCACGCTGCACTTCATCGCCCTGGGTGACTACGGGCAGGATGGCACGCCTACACAGCAGACTCAGGTGGCCTTCGCGATGGCTGCTTACGTGAAGAAATGGAACCTCAGCCCCTCGGCGCTGCTGATGTTGGGCGATAGTTTCTACGGTTCGCTGCCCGGCGGCGCGGGCAGTACGCGGTGGCAGACGCAGTTTGAGGCGATGTACCCGGACGACACCTTCAACTGCCCGGCCCTGGCGATCCCCGGCAATCACGATTACGAAGTCTTGCCCGTCTCTAAGTACGAAGCGGAACAGCAGTACGCTGCAGAGACGCAGGGGACTCGCTGGACGATGCCTGCGCAGTCGTACCGTGTTTCGTTTCCGGATGTGAATCCGATCGTGACGTTTCTATGCCTCGACAGCAACATGCCCAACGAGCCGGCGCAGCCTTTGCCCACCGGCCACTTCTACACGATGGACGATGCTTCGCGACTGGCGCAGATCCAGTGGTTGGAAAACGAGCTTGCGCAGGGAACGACAGCGCCGTTCACCATTGTGCTGGGACACCATCCGCTGTTTTCAAACGGCGAGCATGGCGATAACCAGACCTTGATTCGCGACTGGGGTCCGCTCTTCCAGCAGTACAAGGTGCCGCTGTACCTCGCGGGCCATGACCACGACATGCAGCATCTTGAGATCAGCGGCTACTACACGTCGTTTGCGATGTCGGGTGGTGGCGGGCAGTTCCTGTATCCGCTGCCCGGCAAGCGGCATGGCGGGTACTCGCAGGAGACGTACGGCTTCACTCATCTCCAGATCACGACGGAGCACATTATCGTGCGACACATCGATCCTAACGGCAAGCTGCTGCACAAGTTCACGAAGCTGCTCGACGGCACAGTGCAGATGTAGCAGGGACGCAGCGTCTACTGACCGTAGACGCTGTTCATGTGTGCGAGACGCTGCGTAATCCACGCCTTCAACTGATCAACCTCAGCCTGATACGAGCCATACGCTGCGCGGTTCGGCCATACCTTTTCGCCGAGGATCGGCCAACGGCCAAAGTTATTCGCCTGTGCCTGCTGCAGTACGGCTGCGCGCGTGTCGATGTAGTCGTTGATCGTCGACAGCGACGAGTACATCGCCTGCCAGCGTGCCTTCACCATGGGGGGGAAGGCGGGATCCTCAAACTGGCGCGCATACCAGACTGAAGCGCGGTTGAGGTAGTTGTAGGTTGGATCCCACACCGGCGAGTAGTTTACGTTGCCGAAGGTGATGTCCATGTCCCACACGGGGCCCCGGTAGAACCGTGCATCGCTGCGTGGCTTGTAGAAGTAGTCACCTGAGACATCGCCAGCATCGGGGTTCAGCGCAAACTCTTCGATCAGGAAGTAATTCACGGCTGAAGGCGCGTCCCAATACGCTTGCCAGCCGGTCGATGCGTCCGTCCAGTTGGAGCTATACAAAGAGCCTTCGGCGGTGTTCAGCGCGGTCTTGAAGTACTGGTTCTGAACATCGACATCGTTGTCCGGATCATCGAGGCCAATGGCAAGCTGCGTGTACTGCGAGTTGAAGATGAAGTCTTCATCTTTGCGCTCATCGATCTCGCCGAGGTAGCCGCCGGTGAGGTTCGTGCCGCTGATGTCGTCATCGTCGATTGAACCGATGTTCAAGCGCGCTTTCGAGACTTCAACCTTTTCATAAAGCTGATAGACGCCTTCGTACTCGCCGTTGAGATAGACCTCTGTGAAGGTGCTGGATGGCGTCCAGAACATGCTGAAGCGGCGTGAGATCTCGGAGGAGACGTCGTTGCGCAGCAGGGTCTTGTCGTCATAGTTCGCCAGCAGAATCCAGTTGCTGTCGGAGGTCATGCCGAGCAGGGGAGCCTTCGAGTCGAGGTTGAGGCGATAGGCCTTCTTGGGCATCAGCCAGGTCGAGTTGCCGTGACCCTTGATGCCGAGCGTTCCACTGTAGTTGTAAGACGGATTCGCGGTGTCGGTGATCGTCATCGTGCCATCGACGTAGTCATCTTCGCTGGTGATCGCCGCGCTGTTGGTTGTGGTGATCTTCACCACAGGGAGGTAGTTCGTCGTCGGCAGGAAGGTCTTGTTCTCGAGCACGACGTTCATGTCGATCTGCGCCGTCGCGTTGCCGGTGGAGTTCGAGCCGGTGATGGTCAACGTGCGGTCCGCTGTTTCGATGTGGTTCACCACGCCGGTGAAGCAGGTGCCTGCGACGTTGAGGCCAGCTGCGAGGGTCATCGTTGCGGTGGAACCGATGGCGGCGGTGCCGCCCGTCAGCGTGACGCCGAGTGGCAGCGCGGTAGTTCCGAGGTTCACCGTACCGGTCGAGCCGTTGACCGAGTTCACGTTGACGCTGACGGTGGTGGTTTCACCGGGATAGACGGTCAGGATGGAGTTCGGCGCGGAAAGCGTGAAGTTACTGCCGCTGGAGGCCGTGTTCGTCAACGTGCCCGGAGAGCAAGAGGAGTAGGTCGTGTTTTCGACGCCACAGCCAGCGAGCACGCCGGCGAAAATTAACATGACGAGTGAAAGCGATCGACGCTTAAACACACGCACCTCCTGAGGACAGATGTTCTTGATAACACGATGACGCCAAATAAGTCGCCGCACATTTCTCTTGTGACGAAGAAAAAGTGCGGCGAGTTCCGTTCGGTCCGGAAATTTGTCGTTTTGTAACACTTGGGGTAACTGCCGCTTAGCGCAGCAGGTCTTCCAGCGCGGTCGACAGGTCGGTCTTTTCGTCGCGGTACTTCACGATGACCGGCGTGTAGACGCTGACGCCCATGTCCTTGCCGTGGCCGGCAGTGACAGCGCGCGAACCGGGGACAACTACCGCGCCAGCCGGGATCGTCAGCGGCGCCTCAGCAGTCGCCTTCAGGATCGTGCCGTTGACGAGGTCATACACCGGTGTGCCACGCGTGAGGATCGTTCCAGCCGCGAGCACGGCCTTCGAGCGCACGATCGTACCTTCATACACGCCCGTGTTTCCGCCGACGAGCACATCGTCTTCGATGATGACCGGTGAAGCGTTCACCGGCTCGAGTACGCCGCCGATCTGCGCTGCAGCGGAGAGGTGAACGCGCTTGCCGATCTGTGCGCATGAGCCCACGAGCGCGTGCGAGTCGATCATGGTGCCTTCGTCGACGTACGCACCCACGTTGACGTAAGCCGGGGGCATCATCACAACGCCCTTCGCGAGGTAAGCACCCGAACGCACTGACGAGCCGCCAGGAACGACGCGCACACCCTGCTCCGGCGTCCAGCGGCGCGCAGGGTAGGTGGACTTGTCGACGAAGCTCAGGATGGAACCGCCCTCAGGGTGGTTGCCGTTCATCTCTTCCATCGCGCCTACGCGGAAGCCGAGCAGAATGCCGCGTTTCACCCACGCGTTGACGCGCCAGCCGGTCGGCTGCGAGGCGTCGGGCTCGGCCGAGCGCAGGGTGCCTGCTTCGAGCGCATCGCGCAGTTCGAGGAACGCCTGCTTGGCTTCCGCGTTGCCTGCTGCGTCGGCGCCTGCGGCAAACCAATGTTCAATCGTCTGTTCCAGTGTTGCAGTGCTCATCATCTCTCCTCTTGCTGAGGGTGAGGTCGAATTCAGAAGAGCAGCACAGTTGTGCCTTCTTCCTACTTCCTCGCCTCTCCTAGTTCGTTTGTTGTTTAGAACATGCGCGGGCGTGCGTCAGGACGGTCCTGCAACTGTCCGAGCTCGCCGATCACGGTTTCGAGTTTGCGACGCGTCGTTGCGCTCACCGGAACCATCGGCAAGCGGAGTTGTCCGTTGCTGCGGCCCATCAGTTGCAGCACGGTCTTGATCGGTGCCGGGCTCGGCTCGATGAAGTTCGCCTGCATGAACTCGAAGAGCTGACGGTTAAGTCGGCGCGCGTTGATCCAGTCGCCGTGTACGGCGGAGTTCGTCATGGCAGACATCAGCGTGGGCATCGCGTTCGATGCGACGGAGATAAGTCCGCAGCCACCGACGGCGATCGTGGGCAGAGCCAGCGCATCATCGCCTGCGAAGACGCGCAGTGAGCGCGGAGCCTGCGTGAGCAACTCGGTGATCTGCACGAGGTTGCCGCTTGACTCCTTCACGGCAACGATGTTCTTCAACTCCGCGAGGCGAAGGATCGTCTCCGGCAACAAGTTCGTGCCGGTGCGCCCGGGGATGTTATAGAGCATGATCGGCATGTCCACTGCTTCGGCGATCGCCTTGAAGTGTTGGTACTGACCTTCCTGCCCAGGCTTGTTGTAGTACGGGTTCGCCGTGAGGATGCCGGTGAGGCCATCGATGCCCGCGAGCTTCTTCGCGTTCAGCACAGCCTGGTGTGTTGCGTTGTGGGTCGCACCCGCAAAGACGGGCACGCGACCAGCGGCCGTCTGCACGGTCACTTCGATAACCCGCAGCCATTCCTGCTCGCTGAGCGTGGCGGCTTCGCCGGTAGTGCCACATGGGATAAGGAGGTTGATGCCGTTGGCGATCTGCCAATTGACGTGAGCCACCAGGGCCGCTTCATCGAGCGAGCCATCATGGCGGAAAGGTGTAATCAGTGCGGTGCCGCAGCCTTCGAGGTTCATTCCAGAGGTAAGTTTATCGCGTTAGCTGAGTGGCTGACGCGATAGCTCACGAATCTCTTTCGGAGGAATGAGCCACATCACCGCGACCGCGCCAATACAGGCGATTGCAGCGATGCGCGAGAAGTATGCGGTGGGAATCGCAGCAAGGTATAGACAACCAGACAGCACTTGTTTCGCCGTTCTTCCACTCCCTGCAACGTGCTTGCCGCCCGACCGACAGATGGCATTTGAGAGCAGGTTCCATGTGACAGCGGGAAGCACGCAGCACACGCTGTAGAGGGCGACACTGAACGAGGTGAGGCCTCGTTCGCCAGCCCACATGGTGCCGAAAGGGATGAGCGACAAGGTGAAGAGGAAGAAGAGATTCGCCCACAGCAGGCCGTGTGTGACGCGCTTCACCTCATGAATCATGTAGTGATGATTCACCCAATAAATACCCGTCTGCACGAAGCTGAGCAGGTAGATGAAGAGCATCGGCAGCGTATGTATCAGCGCTTCGCCGTTGCTTACTTCGCGCGCAGGGACCTTCAGCTCCAGCACCATGATGGTGATGATGATGGCGATCACGCCATCGGTGAAGGCTTCGAGTCGATTCGGTGTAAGTTGTCGCTCGGACATGGCTTGTGCACTCTCAAGGAAGAATGCTGCAAGTTTACTTCGTCGCCGGTGCCAGTAAGGCGCGCAGCTTCACATAAACGCCGTTCGTCCAACCGAATCCGATGACGTTCTGTTTGTAGCCTGTGCCGACGACGACCTCGGCAGATGCGGTGTCTACGTTGTACTTCTCGCGGATGGTGCCATCGTGGGTGTAGCCGTTGCGCACGCTCGTCATGAACTCTTCCGCGATGCGACGAGCCTCTGCATCGTAGCCGTAGTGTTGCAGTCCATCGACCGCAAGCCACTGCAACGGCGCCCAGCCGTAGGGTGCGTCCCATTGCACGCCGGTCGTGACATTGCTCGTCATCAAGCCGCCCTTGCGCTCGAAGAGGGGAAGGGCCGAGACGAGACGCTTCGCTTGCTCCGGCGTCGCGATCCCAGCCCAGAGTGCGTAGTACGTTGTCGAGTACGCGTAAGACGATTGCTGCTGCGTGTGCGTGTTGTAGTCCACAAAGATGCCAAGCTTCTCGCTCCACAGCAGTTCACGGATCTTGGCGAGCCGTGTGCCTGCGGTCGTGCTCCACGCCACCGCATCATCGCTGTGGCCAAGCTCTGCAGCGATGAATGCGACATCACGTTCGTACTTGTAGAGCAACGCATTCAAGCAGAAGGGCGCAAACTCGTCCGTTGATCCGCTGTAAGGACCGAAGCGAAATGTGGTGTCGAAGCCTGATTCGCGCATGGCTCGATCACCCGCAAAAAACTTCTCCGTGAGTTGATAGCCGTCTGCTTCTGCGCGCAGGCACTGCTCATTCGCTGCGCACTTCTGCTTCGCGTTCGCAGGTTCGAGATACGCTGCCGTCTCCTGCGAAGGGTGCGCTCGCAGCCAGTGAATGACGTCGACGTAGTACGTGCTGTCATCGCTCATCTCCGGCACGGGGCCGTGGCCGAGATCACTGTAGCGGGCGAGTCCGGTTCTGCCTGCAAGGTGCGGCGCATGTGTCCACAGGTCATGATCCCGCTGCAGGTAGGGCCATGCGCGACGCAGCCACTTCTTCGCGGCTTTCGGATCTTGCTTCTGCTCCGCACGATACACAGCAAGCACCATCGAGGAGAGGAATGGAGGCTGCGAACGCGTTAGAAAGTACGTGCGGTTCGCGTTGAGAATCGCGCCGTAGTGATCGATCTCGTAGAAGAAATTTTCTACCGTTCCGCGAGCGAGATCGTTGCGTCCGTCTTCGAGTTCGCCGAGCAGGATGAAGTACGAATCCCAGCCGTACATCTCATTAAAACGGCCGCCCGGGACGACGTAGCGGTTCGGCAGATAGAGCAAGCCGGGGCGTTGAATGTCTGCAGGCATGACATCGCCCTCGTGCTCGATCACACGCGGAAGATGTTGCACATCCACCTTGCACTGCGTGCGCATTGCGTTTACGGACGCGGGTTCGCGCACGTCAGCAGGCAGGTAAAGAATCGGAGTGGTGTTGAGCTTGGTGTCGACCACCGAAGTGCATTCGGTAGTCGAGCGCGAGAGCTTATCCCAGCTCTCGTGAATGTAGCTGTCGATGCTCTGCGTCTGCGTGTGCGCCGCGGAGGACGCACACAGCAGAGTTGCGATCGCTACTGTGCGAACTAGTCGCACCAGTTGCCTCCGCGCATCAGCGGTTCGGCGTGGCCATCTTCGCTGACGCCATCAACGTTCATCGTCGGTCCGCCGATCATCCAGTCCACGTGGATGAGGCTCTCGTTGGCACCGAGCTTGGCGAGCTCCTCGTCGCTCATCTTCTCTCCGCCGATAAGGCAGGTGGAATACGCCTGGCCGAGCGCAATGTGGCTCGCGGCGTTCTCATCGAAAAGTGTGTTCCAGAAGAGAATGCCTGACTCTGCGATGGGCGATGCATGAGGCACCAAGGCCACTTCGCCGAGCTTGCGTGCGCCTTCGTCGGTCGCGATCAACTTATTCAACGCTTCTTCTCCAGCGGTCGCGGTGGCCTTCACAATCTTGCCGTTCACGAAGTCGCACTGAATGTTTTCGATCAGTGTGCCCTGATGCGAGAGCGGCTTGGATGCCGTGACGAAACCGTTCACGCGGTCCTTGTGCGGCGTGGTGAAGCACTCTTCCGTGGGGATGTTCGGCTGGCAGTAGATACCGTTACCTGCGGTCGTTCCGCCGCCTGCCCACAGATGATTGTCTGCGAGGCCGACCGTTAGGTCGGTCTTGCCATCATCGCTGTGGAAGCGCAGCGAGTGAAAGCGCTTGGCGTTGAGGAAGTCCACGCGGCGCTTCAGGTTCTCGCCGTGCTCACGCCACTGCGCAACGGGGTCGTCGCTGGTGATGCGTGAAGCGTGAAAGATCGCGTCCCACAGCTTCGCCACGGCAACATCTTCCGGCTCGCCGGGGAAGACAAGCTCCGCCCACTTTGGCGTGGCTGCGGCGACGATCGTCCAGTTGATCTCATGGCGCGTGATCAACTCCATCGCAGGCTTATAGGCCTTCGATACCGCAACGCCGGCGCGCGAAACCTTGTTGGGGTCCTGCGACTTCAGCAGCGCAGGGTTCGCGCCAGCAATGGCCATGCGAGCTGCGCCGGACTTGAAGGACGCAGCGATCGCGTCGTAGTACCAGGTGGGCGCGTAGTCGAAGCTGTCGTCAGGAGCGAACTGATAGCGCGCCAGCGTCGTTGCGTCGTCGGAGAAGAACGTGGTCACCATCTTCGCCCCCGCTTTGTATGCGTGCTCGGTGATGCGGCGCACAAGCGGCAGAGCGTCGGTCGGCGCGGTCAGCACGAGCTCCTGGCCTTCCTTCAGGCCCAGGCCAATGCGCACGGCGACTTCTGCAAGACGGTCGAGTTTTTGTTCGAAGGAAAGAGACGCGAAGACGGAAGCGGATGCGGTTGCCATGCGTACTAGCCTAGGTCGCGAATGCCGCGCTGGCAAGGGCGGATGATTTTCGGCTTATTCAGGCGTCGCCAGCTTGCGGATGACGCCGAGGCTGCGGCGTAGAGAGTCCCTGCCGACCTGCTGCTCGAAGTGGTTCTGCAGTTTGTCCATCGCGCCGATGACGCGCACGGCGACTTTACGGCCTTGCGGCTTCAGCACGAGGTGATAAGCGCGGGCATCGGCTGGATCGACCTTGCGTTGCACGAAGCCGCGCGCCTCCAGCGAAGAGATGCAATGGCTCACGTTACTGCGAGTCGTATCGAAGGTTTCCGCGAGTTGTGATGGCTTGACCGGCACGGCGGACTCGAAAAAGAGCGCCGAAAGCACCAGGGCTTCGAGGAGGCTGAGTCCATCTGGTTTGAAGAGCTCGGCGGTCATCGCGTCGAAGCGACGGGAGGTCTGCATGACACAGAAGAGAGGGCTTTCGTGGAGGAAGGTTTCTATGCGCATGGCTTTGATTGATGCGTTCAATTATTTCAGATCATACAGAACTAGGATTGAAGGATTCATCGAGCTCGTTCAAGCTCGAAAGATATGACATGGATCTCTTCTTCGGCGCGTATGCTGCTGTGGCCCTTTGGCGTGGCCTGCTGTATTTCAGTGGCCGCGCAGCAGCAAGCGCCTGCAGCGCCAGCTCCGGTGAAGGAGTCGGTGACCGTTGTCGGCACGCTCGATCCTGTGACGGAGGCGCAAAGCCAGCGCTCTACAGCGTCTTTGGTCGTGCAGCCTGTGCGACTCACTACGGATGGCACGGCGTCTCTGCTGCGTGATGACGCCTCGGTGGATATTCAGCAGCGAGGCGGCGGTGGCGTACAGAGCGACGTGTCGATCCGCGGCTCGTCGTATGAGCAGACACTGGTGCTCTTGAACGGTTTGCGTATTAACGACGCGCAGACCTCACACTTCAACCTTGATATCCCTGTGCCGTTTCAGGCGCTCGATGGTGCGTATGTGCTGCATGGTGCGGGTTCGACGCTCTACGGATCCGATGCGGTGAGCGGTGTGGTGAATCTGACTACCGCCAAGCCGCAGGCAGGCTGGTCGGCGCGCCTGCGGGCGGGCGCTGCGAGCTTTGGTGGTAACAGCGGGTCCGCGGTGCTCGGCTACGGTGGTAAGAAGTTCAGCGATCAGTTGAGTGGCAATCGCGAGTTCTCTGAAGGCTTCATCGCTGATCGCGATTATCGCTCCGAGGAGGTCGCGAACGAGACGCGGTATGCTGCTCCGTTTGGCGAAGGATCATTGCTCGTGGCAGCGAGCGACCGAGCTTACGGCGCAGCGCAGTTCTATGGCAACTACCCGTCGTGGGAGCGCACGAAGGATTGGTATGCCGCGCTGCAGCAGCGACTCGGTAAACAGACGCAGACGGCGGTGGCTTATCGCCGGCACACCGACGAGTTTGTGCTCTACCGTCTGAACCCCGCGGCGTATGAGAACAACCATGTTGATACGAGCTGGCAGGGAGTGGTGCGGCGGCATGATGATTTCAGGTGGCAGGAGCTTGGCCTGGACGCAGGATTGGACTTCAACTTCGATCAGATTGCGAGTTCGAACCTCGGTCATCATGGACGCAATCGCGGCGCAGGTTATCTGAACGCACGCGTTCGCACGACGAAGCACGGAGCGCTGACGATTGGTGGACGCGAAGAGATCTTCTCAGGTGGGACCAAGGTGTTTGTGCCTTCGTTTGCGCTGGACCAGTACATCGGTGAGCGGCTGAAGCTGCGCGGTGCGATCAGCAAAGGCTTCCGCATCCCGACGTACACGGACCTTTACTACTCAGACCCAACTTCGAAGGGCAATCCGAATCTCAAGCCGGAGTCCGCCTGGAGCTACGAGGGCGGCTTCGACTACTATCCCGGCATGCACTGGGCGATCTCGGCGACGGGTTTCACCTCTTCGCAAAAGAACGTGATTGACTACGTGCGGCCCAATGCTGCAACGATCTACACGGCGGCGAACCTGACGCACATTCAACTCACCGGTGCAGAGGTTTCCGTACTGTGGCGACCAGCGCAGGGGCAGGAGATTCGCGCAGCGTTTACCGGACTGAGCGGTGCTCGCGATGCGCTGAACGGCTATCAATCGCGTTATGTCTTCAACTACGCCAACGAGAACGCAAGTCTGAGCTACAACGCTTCGTTGCGCTGCGGGCTTACGCTGCGCGAGCGTTTGCGCGTGGTGAATCGCTACAACGGGCAGCTCTATCCGGTGTTTGATTCGTCGGCCGCGTATGAGCGTTGGCGTGTTCATCCCTACGTGCAGATGACGAACCTCAATAACGCGAGCTATCAGGAGGTCGTGGGCGTGCCGATGCAGACGCGCGCGTTCGGGGGTGGTGTTGAGATTGTCTTGAGTAAGAAGTAAGCGCCGCAAAAGGAGAGGCCCGCGGAGCGTTAGCTTCGCGGGCCTCTGTGTCTTGGCGTGTCCTAGACCTTGTCGTAGACGTCGCGGAAGTTATAAACCGCGGGCTTCTGCTCCGCGAGCCATTCGGCCGCGCGTACGGCGCCTTCGGCGAACGAACGGCGCGACTTCGACTCATGCGTGAGCAGGAGCTTGTCGGAGGAGCTTTCGGCTTCCAGCGTGTGGATGCCGGCAGCATCGCCGATGCGATGTGCGGTGATGGTGACGGCGGTGTCTGCAGGAAGCTCTGCGGCGACGACATCGCGTAGCGTCAGTGCCGTTCCGCTGGGGCTGTCGAGCTTCGAGGTGTGGTGCGTCTCGGAGATCGAGAAGGTGTAGCCGAAGTTCTTCAGCGCATCGGTCATACGCTTTGCCAGCTCCATCGTGATCTGCACACCGATGGAATAGTTGGTGCCGTAGAGCAGGGAAGCGCCGCGACGGTCTGCGAGGCTGCTCATATCCGCAAGCTTCTCGTACCAACCCGTGGTGCCGACGACCATCTTGCCGCCGGTGGCGAGCACCGCACGCATGTTGGAGATGACGGCCTCAGGCGTGGTGAAGTCGATGACGACATCGAAGCCTGCGACGAACGGCGGCGTGAGCGCCGCTGCGTCCTTGTTTTCCTTGGCGTCGAGTACGTGCACGCTGTGTCCGTGCTCGGCCGCGATCTCCGCGACGAGCTTGCCGGTCTTGCCTACACCGAGAACGAGAATACGCATGGTGTTTCCTTCTTCAGCTTGTGGCTGAGTTATGCCTTGGCTGCGGCTGCAGCTTCTACGTCAAAGATGCTCGGATCTGGCGAAGAGAAGAACTTTTTGTGCAGCGAGCGGATTGCCTCTTCTACATCTTCTTCGTTGATCATGAAGCTCATGTTGATTTCGCTGGCACCCTGCGAAATCATACGCAGGTTCACATGCTCGACAGCACTGAAAACCTGGCCGGCGATGCCTGCGTGGCCGCGAATGTCTTCGCCGACGAGGCAGATGAGCGCCTTGGAGCCTTCGAGCTTTACGTCCGCGATCTTTGACAGTTCCGCGCAGATCTCCGGCAGTGACTCACGCGAGTCCACCGTGACGGAGATCGAGACCTCGGAGGTCGAGACCATGTCGATCGCGCAACCGTATTTGTCGAAGACGTCGAAGACCATCTTGAGGAAGCCGTGTGCGAGCAGCATGCGGCTCGCGACGATGTCGATGATCGTCAGCCTCTTCTTGGCGGCGATGGACTTGAACGGGCTCTTGCAGTGCGGTTGCGTCGCCGTGATGACCGTGCCTTCATTCTCGGCGTTGCGCGAGTTGAGCACCCACACGGGGATGTTCTTCTGCACAGCGGGGAGAATTGTCGCGGGGTGCAACACCTTGGCGCCGAAGTACGCCAACTCAGCGGCTTCTTCAAAGCTGATCGTCTTTACGCGCAGGGCCTCAGGCACGATGCGGGGATCGGTGGTCATGATGCCGTTCACGTCGGTCCAGATTTCGATGGCGCCGCCGTGCAGACCGCCGCCAACGAGGGCAGCGGTGTAGTCCGAACCGCCGCGTCCGAGCGTGGTGGTGATGCCGTTACACGAGCCGATGAAGCCGCCCATGACCGGAACTTTGCCGTCTTCGACGAGCGGAAGCACGCCGGCCTCGAGAGCGAGAGCGATCTTCGCTTCGTCGGGCGCGGCCTTACCGTAGTGATCGTCGGTGATGATCACCGTGCGCGCATCCACGTGCGCGGAGTCCATGCCGCGGTGCTTGAACGCCGCAGTGACCATGCGTGAGGAGAGACGCTCGCCAAAGCTGACGATGTTGTCAGTGGAGCGCAGCGTGAGTTCGCCCACGGCGCAGATGCCGCGCAGCATTTCGTCGAGCGCATCGAAGTCGTGGTGCACGTTGAGCTGCAGCGAGGTGAGTGCGTCACCCGATGCGAGTTCCGCAGCCACGCCAAGGTGGCGCGTGCGGAGACCATCGCTGATCTTCAGCGCTTCATCGCGCTCGTTCTTGCCCGCGGCTGCTGCTGCGGCGAGCAGGGCATCGGTTACCTTCGCCATCGCGGAGACAACGACAACAGGACGCAGGCCTTTGCGGATACGGCCCTCAACGATCGAGGCGGTGCGCAGCATCGCGGTCGCGTCTTCGACCGAGGTGCCACCGAACTTCATCACAACGATTTGCGGACGCGGGGTGCTCATGCGTTCACCGAGCTTTCTTCACGCGCGGAGTTCACCGGCGGATATTTGCGGAAGTCGAACTTGCCGAGAACGGCGAGGATTTCTGCGTTCAGGAGTGCTGCACCTGCTGCGCCACGGATGGTGTTGTGGCTGAGCAGCGTGAACTTCCAGTCGAAGAGCGTGCAGGGACGCAGACGGCCAACGGTCGTGGTCATGCCGTTGCCGGTCTCGAGGTCGAGGCGCGGCTGCGGGCGATCGACGCCCTCTTCATAAACCACGGGCGAATCCGGGGCCGAGGGCAGGTGTGTTGCGTCAGCACCCTGGTGCAGAGGCTTGAACGCGCGCCAGGCGGCGATGATCTCTTCAGCGGTCGCGGGCTTCTTCAGCTTTACGCTGACGGCCTCGGTGTGGCCGTCGATGACGGGCACGCGATGGCACATCGCCGAGACGGTCATGTCGCCGGGCGCGAAGGCTCCGTCGTTCACGCCGCCAAGCAGCTTGGCAACTTCTTCCTGCAGCTTCTCTTCTTCGTTCTTGATGTAGGGGATCACGTTGCCGAGGATGTCGAGCGACGCAACGCCGGGGTAGCCCGCGCCGGAGACCGCCTGCATCGTTGAAACGAAGAGCTTCTCAATGCCCCACTTCTGCTCGAGCACTGCCAAGGGAAGCACAAGACCGATGGCGCAGCAGTTCGGGTTGGTGACAATGTAGCCGCCCGAGGTCTTGCGTGTCGCTTGCTGCTCGATGACGTCGAGATGGTCGACGTTCACCTCCGGCACAACGAGCGGTACATCCGCGCCCATGCGGAAGGCCGAGCTGTTCGAGATCACCGCGCAACCTGCAGCGGCGAACTTCGGCTCAAGCTCCTTGGCGATGTCGGAGTCCACGGAAGAGAAGATGATGCGAGGCAGCTCGACAGCCGAGCCTTCCGGCACGTTCGGCTGGAGCACCATCTTGGCAATGCGTTCGGGCAGGGGCGTGCTCAGGCGCCATTTGCAGGCGTCCTCGTAGGTCTTGCCTGCAGAGCGATCGCTCGCGGCAATCCACGAAATCTCGAACCATGGATGGTTGGCGAGGAGTTGAATAAAGCGCTGACCTACAGCGCCGGTTGCACCCAGAATTCCGACTTGACGACGTTCCATGGCTTAAGGATAACGGATTGGTTATCCCCTATAACGCTGGTTTTACTTATCGCCCGATAAGAATTGCGATATAGCCAAGCGCTTATTTGCCGTAAGAAACGCTAGTCAATGACCTCGACGCGTCGGCGGCGCACCACGCGGGTGCCTCCGCCGCCCCAGGCCAGCAACAGTGCAATAGCGTGGATCAGGAACCAGAGGCCGATGCCCTGGTCCTGATAGATCCAGAAGAGGATGAGGATGCGAGGCACCAGCAGCCAGACGAGGATCGGAATGAGCCCGACCGCTGACGGAATGTACTGGCCCATCGTATGTTGCAGGAACGCGAGCGCGATGCAAAGGCGCGGCAGGAACAGGCTGAGCACGAGAAACCACAGCGGAATATTGTGTGTAACGAGTGCCACGCCCATGGGCTACGCTCCTAGCGAATCTACTTACTTCGCTTGGAACGTAAACGCGGCCTTTGCGGTTGCCTTGGCGGGGACCGTGACCTGCACATCCTGTTCGCCGAGCTTCTCATGCACGGCTGCGACGGTATAGGTTCCCGGCGCGAGGCCCTTGATGGTGAAGCTGCCGTCGGTGCCGGTGACGGCAAAGTACGGCGAGTCGGCGACGTTGATGAAGGCGTTCATCCACGGATGGTTGTTGCAGCGGACGGGGATCATTGTCTCGGCCTTCGCGAACTGCTTGGTGTCGGAGCCGCTCATGGGGCCTTCGCTCACGTCTACGGTGGCATTCATCTCCGGCATGGTGTGCACGTTATGCATGGTGGGGTCGGAGTTCGTGAACTTTACGCTTCCGCCCTGCTGCAGTGCGATGACGTGCGGCACGTACTTGCAGCCCTTCTGATCGAGCGAAACGGGTGCCTGGCCTGCGGGCGCGCTGCTCGGCTTCACGCCCTTTACGTAAACGTACACATTGGCGAGCTTTCCGCCGGTCACCACGAATTGCTCGCTGAGGTTCGTGCCTGCGGTCATGCCGCACGCCGGATCCATCGTCATGTCGATCTTGACGCGTTCCGGCGCTTTGCCGGAGAAGTTCACCACGCCGGAGATCGTGCCTGCGTCGGCGGGGACGGCTGCGGCAGCGTTGTTGGTGGACTCAGTAGGTTGGGGCTTGTTGGACTTGCATCCGGCGAGCGAGAGGGAGGCGGCAAAGAGGAGCGAGGTCGTAACGAGCGTCTTCACAGCTTCTATGATGCGCCTTTGTGTCCCAGTTCGTCACAAGCAGTCACCGTCGGTATGGCGGCGCGCTGTTGTGCGGGGAGCCGCATCACTCTTCGAGTCGAAGCCAAGTTGCTCGACTCCTATCCAGTACCCGCAATACCACTGCGCTGAATGGATGCGCTGGAGTCTGAAGACGACATTCGACGAGCCATCTTCGACGATGTCCAGATCGTGCTGTCTTGCATAGTCTTCGACGGCTGCTCGCGGAGTGCCGGCGGGTAGGGCGCGCTCGAGTTCAACTGCCTTCATCTCGAAGGTTGCTTCGTCTGCAATCTGAAGTCTGCGGTTCCTCCAGTAAAGGAGCAGCGCAGAAACAACAAGGCCGCAGAAGATCACAAAGAGCGTGATCGCTGCGGCCTTGAATGCTTTGCGGACTGTCATTTGAGTCCTCGAATGAGTTACAGCGCTGCGAGAACCGCTTCGCCGAATGCCTTCGTGCCAGCGTTGCCGCCAACGTCGCCGGTCAGCGTCTTGCCTTCGGCGTAGACCTTTTCGATAGCGGACTGCAGCGCCGTACCTGCCTCGTTCTCGCCAAGGTAGTGCAGCATCATCACGGCCGACTGCAGCAACGCCGTGGGGTTCGCCTTGTCCTGACCTGCGATGTCCGGAGCCGAGCCGTGCACGGCCTCGAAGATCGCGCAGTCCTTGCCGATGTTCGCGCCCGGGACCAGGCCGAGGCCGCCGATGAGGCCCGAGCAGAGATCGCTGAGGATGTCGCCGTAGAGGTTCTCGGTAAGGATCACATCGTACTGGTACGGGTTCATCACAAGCTGCATGCAGGCGTTGTCCACGATGTGCTCGAAGTAGGCGATCTCGGTGTTCTTCTCCGCGACTTCCTTCGTGCACTTGATGAAGAGTCCGTCGGACATCTTCATGATGTTTGCCTTGTGAATCGAGTGCACCTTCTTGCGGCCGTTGTTCTTCGCATACTCGAAGGCGGCCTCGGCGATACGTGTCGAACCCTTGCGCGTGATGATCTTCAGGCTCTGCGCGATGTCGGGGTTGACCATCACTTCGAGGCCGGCGTAGAGATCTTCGGTATTCTCGCGGAAGATCACGAGATCGATGCCGGGGTACTTTGTCTCAAGGCCGGGCAGGGACTTCACCGGGCGTACGTTCGCGTAGAGGTCGAACTTCTTGCGCATCGCCACGTTGATCGACGAGAAGCCGCCGCCGATGGGAGTCGCGGTCGGTCCCTTGATGGCGACCTTGTTCGTCTCGATCGACTTGTAGAGCTCTTCGGGGATCAGTACACCGTTCTTCGCGTGGGCGTCCGCGCCGGCTTCAAAAGAGTGCCACTCGAAGGCAGCGCCGAACTTCTTGCCGGCAGCTTCCACCGCGGCGACCATCACTGCCGAGACTTCAGGACCAATGCCATCGCCGGGAACCAGCGTGATCTTGTGTGTGCGAACTTCAGCCATCTACTTTCTCCTTCGTTTCTGAATCTTCTAGCGCAGGTTGCGGCGAGCGCGGAGGGGATCCTTGCTGCCGCGCAGCAGGCCTTCGAGCTCTTCCTTGAATTCGTTGACGTCCTTGAAGTCGCGATACACGCTGGCGAAGCGGATATAGGCGACCGTATCGATGTCCTTCAGGCGCGCCATGATGAGTTCGCCGATAGCTGTCGTGGGGCGCTCGCGCTCGGCGGAGTCGACCACGAAGGTTTCGACGGCGTCGACGATCTGCTGCATCTGCACGACAGAAACCGTGCGCTTCTGGCAGGAGTGCAGCAGGCCCTGGAGCACCTTCTGGCGATCGAATTTCTCGCGGCGACCGTCCTTTTTCACCACCATGTAGGGGATCTCGTCGAGGCGTTCATAGGTGGTGAACCGCTTGTTGCAGCGCTCGCATTCGCGCCTGCGGCGAATCGAGTCAGCTTCCTTGCTTTCGCGCGAGTCAATCACCTTATCTTGGGTGAACCCGCAGAACGGACATTTCATAGCGCCTATGATTGTACCTGCGGTGAAAGAGGGCTGGCTGTGGTGCTTCCTGGGCGTTCCAACGCAACTATTCACGCGGTTGAACGTTTAGGATGAGAAAGCTTTGCCCTTCCTGTGAGGTTTGCATCCGATGATGTCGTGGCGCGTGCGTGTGTTCTTACTGGCTGCCTGCATGGCGGCGTTTGTGGGTGTTTCTGGACGAAGTGCCGCGCAGTCGCAGCAGCCCGATGGCGGCACGCTGCATGTGACGACGCAGCTCGTCGTGCTGGACGTTGTGGTGACCGACAAGAAGGGCAACCTCGTCCAGCGCAAGCTCACCCAGGACGACTTTAAGGTATTCGACAACGGCGTCGAGCAGCGCATCCGCCACTTTGAAGGCCCGGACGAACACCAGATGCCGCCCAGCGCGACGCCGATTGTGAAGTCTGCAGCTGACCTCTCGAAGATTGGGAACGCACCGGTGACCATCCTTGTGCTGGATGAGCTGAACACACGTTTCGAGGACTCTGCGTACTCGCGCCAGATGATGGTGAAGTATCTCCAAACCCAGCCTGCGGTATTGCCGCAGGCGACGCAGTTACTTGTCGCCACCAGTACGACCTTTCAGGAGCTTCACGACTATACGCAGGACCGCGACGCGTTGATCCAGATTGTGAAGAAGCACATGCCGGGCATTCCGTTCAAAGCCGACCAGCGCACCGGTGCTGTGGCCGTGGAGCGAATGGCTCAGGTGATGGCTGCGTTGCAGCAGATCGCGCAGGCCTCTACCGGAACCGCCGGCCGTAAGAATCTGCTGTGGGTGGGCCTTGGTTTCCCGTCGGCGTCGCTGGATGGCATGGACGACGGCACGATCGACACGATTGAAGCGGCGATGCGCCGCGTAACTTCGCGCCTGCTCGCAGCGCGCGTGACTCTTTACACGATCGATCCCTCACCAGGAAAGACGGCCACAATCATCCCGGATACGCCCGATGATCTCGACATGTCCACCGACGCGCTGGGCAATGATCCGATGGGCGGCAGCGGTTCGATCAGCTTTACGAGCCTTGCCGACTCGACAGGTGGCATGGCCTTCCGCGGTCGTAACGACATCGAAAACGTCATTGGCGAAGGTATCAGTAAGGGCCGAACGTACTACACGCTGGCGTACGTGCCGAACTCGCCCGAGGGCAAGACGGATTACCACAAGACGCGGATCACGCTGAACGATAAAGCCCTGATCGCGGTCACGCGCGAGGGTTACTACGCTCATGCCGAAGCTGACTTGAACCCGGTGCTCGATAAGGCGATGGACCCGAAGCAGGTGCGAGCGAACCTGCAGCTCGACCTGAGCTCTGCGCTCACGTCGGCGCTGTCGTACAACGGGCTGGCGCTGCATGTACAGAAGACCAACGATGGTCACTGGCAGCTTCACGTCGATGAGAAGGGCATCGCCTGGTCGGACCCTACGCCTGAAGGCAAGCAGGTTTGCGAGGCGACGATCGCTGCGGCCTGGTACGACGCCAAGGGCAAGATCATCGGCCACGCCGCCAGCGAAGAGACGTATCCGCGTGGCGACGTGGGCGGAGCGGAGTATCACCTTGCCGCTGAGCCTCAGGCCACCGCGCGTCGCATTCGCTTCGTGGTGCGCGATGCGCGCAATGGCCGCATGGGCACCGCTGACGTCACGCTGCCCTAGCTGACTTCGGCGGCTGCTTCGCCTGCTTGTGCCGCCGTGCGAAGACTGACGCCTTCGATGCGTGCGGCCATCACTCCCGCTGGCACAACGCTGAGAGTGGTGGTGAGGAGCATCAGCGCGCCGGCTGCGGTAGCGACTTCCAGCGGTACGTCGAAGAACTTGTGCAGCGCAACGGCGAGGACGCCGGTTTGCGTGAACCAGCCGACGATGGGAAGCTGAAACAGCGAGCCGCCCATGCTTGTGGCCATCAGCAGCATTGTGCTGGCGATGGTGAAGCCTGCGAGCTGTGCGGTGTTGACGAACGCTCGCGCGGTGAGGAAGTAAGCCGCCGCAATCAGAGCCCAGATCGCCAGCGACCACAGCAACGCTGCGAATAGCTGCATCGCAGATGAGAGCGCCAGCATACCCTGGCGAAAGTCTAGTAGCTTCACCGCGACGCCGTTGGCGAACTCCTGCGAGACGATGCGGAAGACGCCGCGAGCCATTGACGCAAGCTGCATCCCCGTGAAGCGCACGGCCAGCGCAAAGCCGACGAGGAAGAGTGTTCCTGCCATCGCCACGACACCTGCGCGGACGTAGTACTCGTGGTGAGGGACGGTGCGCGGCATGAAGAGCAGCGTGGTCGAGAAGAGGATCGCCGCCGCGGCGAGATCATAGGCGCGCTCCAGCGAATAGACCGCAAGCTGCGTGGCCACGGAGGTCTGGGTGCGCCGGGCGAGCAGATAGGGCCGCGTGAGGTCGGCAACGCGACCGAAGAGCGCAACCGCGGTGAAGCCCGCGAACTGTGCGGCGACGAGCTTCGCGCCGGAGCTGTTGCGCCCTTCGCTGCCCAGCAGCAGTTGCCAGCGCCATGCGCGGAATGTCATCGAGAGATAGATGACCGCGCAGCCCGCGAGCACGAAGCTCCAGCGCACCGTGCGGAGTTGCAGCCGAAGATTATGCCAGTCGAAGGCAACATGCGTGCGCGCCCACCACAGCCCGGCGATGAGTAGCAGCGCCAGGACGAAGATGAGGAAAGTGCGGGGCTTGAGCATCTTGCTCAGGATTCTACAGAGATTGCGTGGCGATCTAACGCTGCGCCAGTTTTACCTGACGAGCTGCGGCCGCTTTGCGGCGCTTGAACTCGTTCACCACGCGCGTCACGTACTGGCGCGTCTCGCGGTACGGAGGCACGCCGTGGTAGCGGTCCACCGCTCCGGGGCCAGCGTTGTATGCAGCCAGCGCGAGCACGACGTTGTCGTGGTAGCGGGTCAGCAGCGCATCGAGATACGCCGTGCCGCCATTGATGTTCTGGTCAGGCTGGAAAGCGTCCTGCACGCCAAGCTGATGTGCGGTGCCGGGCATCAACTGCATCAGGCCCTGAGCGCCGGTGCGTGACACTGCGCGTGAACGTCCGCCGCTTTCGGCGCGGACTACGCTTGCCAGCAGGTCGACATCGATGTTGTGCTTTTCGCCTGCGGTCGAGAGCAGCTCACGCACGTCGACGTTCGCCGGGGGCGCTACGGCTACCGTCACCACGGGTGGCGGCGGAGGATCGGGCAGAACGTCCACGCTGGCGATCTGCTCGGCCGAGAGATCGACGTAGTTGCTGCCGTCCTTGTCGATGTAGAGGCGGACGTGTCCGCCTTCGATCGGCTCATGCCGCGTGCAGTCATACGCAAAGCCTGTGCGCAGTGTGATCCGCTCCAACGCATGCGCAGAAAGGCCCGTGGCACACAACGCCAGCAGCGCAACCAAACGCACCTTGGAGCAGGGGATCATTATCTTTAAGACTACCATCCGGGCGAATCGTTAGCGGCGATTTCAGGCCCCAGCGGCGGGTTGCGCGAGGCATTGCGCGGGATTTGCCAAACATTGTTCGATGGCCCACTGCACGCCGTCCTCATCGTTTGATGGGGCGATAAGCCAGCCGCGTTCGTGTCCCAGGTCGAGCAGGGAATCAACCGCGTTCGCCATCACAATCGGGCGTCCGGCGTACTCGAGCATCGGCAGGTCGTTCCAGTTGTCACCGATGGCTACAACGTCTTCCGCAGTGCAGCCGCGCATTTTTGCCAGGATTTCCAGCGCCGAAGCCTTCGAGCAGCGCGCGGGCAGGATGTCCACGATCATCAGGTCCTTGCCGGGATATGCCGTGCGGTGGATCGTGATCTCGGATGCATCGGTTTCTTCGCCGGCCATCGCTACGCGCTGGCTTTCCAGCAGGCGATTCAGTGCCGCTTCCATGCGTTCGAGCGAGCCACAGAGCATCGCCTGAATGGGAGCGTCGTCTTCGTTGGCGAGCGAGCTTTCAAGCTTGTCGACGTACTCGAAGTAGGGACGGTTGGCTTCCATCCAGCGGCCGATGTTGTCGTTCAGTTCATGCTCGTGCAGCGCGACGAGAGCGCCGCGATGGTCGAAGCCCGAGGGCTGTACGCGGTCGAAGGTGAAGACCATTGCCGAGCGGAACTCGTCGGCATGTTCGACCAGCCAGCGAGCCGACGCAACAGAAAGATGGCTTCGATGCAGCAGATCCGCGTTCACTGAGCGAATGACGGTGCCATTGGAGCTGATGAGTGCGTGGGCTGGGTTCAGACCGAGCGTACGCAGCGGCTGCATGGCGAACGAGTGGCGCCGACCGGTGGCGATGACCACCTCGCAGCCTGCTTCTTCCGCGGCGCGAATGGCGGCGCGATTCGCGCTGCTCACCTGCCCCTCGGAGTTGAGGAGGGTGCCATCCATATCGATGGCGATGAGGCGCGGCGGCGTGTCGTTCGAAATCATCAGAAGGTTTGGCCCAGGGCAGCGGCGCGTCGAGGCGCACACCAACTTATGCAGTCTGCCTGAAAGACGTGACAAAGCGCAAAAAGTCGCCGCTCGCCTGCGTTAGCCTTGAGAGCGATGCCTAAGATTGCTTACCTCGAATGTGCACGTTGCGGCCACCACGTATCGGCCGACACTCCGCAAACCCTTTGCCCGCTGGACGCCGGCTCGCTCTACGTCCGCTATGACATGGACGAGCTTCGCCGCACCGCCTCGCGCGACCGCGTCGCCGAGCGCGCCGCTGCGTCGCCGCGCAGCTTGGGCATGTGGCGCTACGCTGATGTGCTGCCGGAAGTCGAGCCTGTGTCGCTCGGCGAAGGCTGGACGCCGATGCTGCAGAGCAAGCGCTACAGCGGCCTGCTCGTGAAGGAAGAGGGCGCGAACCCGACCGGAACCTTCAAGGCGCGCGGTCTCGGTCTGGCCGTGACGATGGCAAAGCACTACGGACTGAAGCACCTCGCCGTGCCATCGGCCGGCAACGCCGCTTCGGCGCTGGCGGCGTACGCTGCCGCGGCGGGCATCAAGGCGCATCTCTACATGCCGCAGGATGTGCCGCTGGCGAACCACCTCGAAGGCGTGCTTTACGGCGCGGACGTAACGCTGGTCGACGGCCTCATCTCCGACTGCGCGCGCATCGTCGGCGAGACGATCAAGGCGCAGCGCGAGGCCGGTACGCCTGCAGAAGATATCTGGTTCGACATCTCCACGCTCAAGGAGCCGTTCCGTGTCGAGGGCAAGAAAACGATGGGCTACGAGCTCGTCGAACAGCTTGGCTGGGAGTATCCGGACGCGGTCTTTTACCCGACCGGCGGTGGTGTGGGGCTGATCGGCATGTGGAAGGCGTTCGAAGAGATGGAGGCGCTCGGGTGGGTCTCCGGCAAACGCCCTAAGATGTACGCGCTTCAGGCCACGGGCTGCGCGCCGATAGCGACGGCTTACGACGCGGGCGCTGCGGCCAGCGAGTTCTTCCAGAACGCCGATACCGTGGCTGCCGGTCTGCGTGTGCCGAAGCCCTACGGCGACTCGATCATCCTGGACATCGTGAGAAACTCAGGCGGCTCGGTCGTGGCGAGCACGGACGAAGAAATTCTGGCGAGCATCGCCGACTGGGCGACCAACGAAGGCCTCTTCCTGTCACCCGAAGGCGCAGCTGCTACGGCGGCTTACGACAAGCTGATCGCCAGCGGGGAGCTGAAGTCAACGGACCGCGTGGTGCTCTTCAACACTGGTGCGGGGCTGAAGTACGTAGACACGATTGCGGAGGCGATCAAGCTGCGTCGGCCGCAGCTTCTGCCGAAGTCGCTTCCGGTAGGCGGCATCATCACGCCGGTTTAGTCGCGTGCCACGCAGACAGAACAACGCCAGCCTTCACCGGCTGGCGTTGCAGTTTCGAGCGCGGTTGGAGTTACTTCGTGGAGCAGACCTGTCCGCGCGCAGGCTTGTCACCTTCGGACTTCGCCCACTTCTCCGTGACGTACTTGCCGTTCTTCGTCTTGCCGTAGAAGTTGGAGCCGGGGCAGTGGTAGACCTTCGTGTCGGTGTTGACCCAGACCTTGTCCGCGCCGGGACCGCCCTTGTCGGCGGAGGGTGCGGGTGTCGCCGCGGGCGGCGGAGCGGGCTTGGTGGTCTGCGCGACGGCGGCCAAAGACGAGGCGAGAAGAAGCGTTGCTGCAAAGCGAAGCATTCGAAAGATCCTCCACAGAATTGGTGGACAAAGGCTATCACCGTTGCCGCAAAACCAGCGCATCGAAGAATGGCAAAAGTGCGGTCAAAACTTTCGCCTGTTCTGATCGTTCTGCGCGTCTGCGGCGCGGACGCAAATTCAGCGCATACCCCTTGCGCATTTCTGATAATTTGAACTCAACTGGCCCCCTGTCTGCATCGGGCCGCTCTCTTTGTCGTAATCTTTTGAGTACGAACCATCTGCATCAACTTCCGGGCCCCGGAGAAGGGGTCAGGGCATCTGTGTAGTCATGTAAAGGAGCACTATGTCGAGCGAATACCGCAATTTTCTGGAGTTGTCCTACGAAGAACTTGAGGAGCTGAACCTCAAGGCCAAAGACCAGCGCAAGAAGCGCGTGGACCCGGGCAAGATCCAGGAAGAGCGACTGAAGTGGCTGACGGACAACAAGGGCGTGAAGGCCGTGACGGTTCTGTTCTCGGACCTCGAAGGCCGTCTGCACATGCTGGACTATGACAAGAAGTTCCTCGTCAACAGCTACGACAACCTGACCTTCGACGGCTCGTCCATCCGCGGCTTTACGGCGCAGCGTGAGTCGGACCTTCGCCTCGGCCTCGACTGGAGCGCCTTCTACTACACGCCGGCCGACATCTTCGGTTCAGGCAAGGTGCTCGTCTTCGGTGAAGTGATCGACAAGAACGGCGGCCACTACTCGGGCGATCTGCGCGGCGTGCTGAAGAGCTACGCCAACGAGCAATTTGCCAAGAACGGCTATGCACTGAACGCAGCGAATGAAATCGAAGGCTTCCTCTTCGAGGGCATCGACGCAGAGCGCAACTTCGCCAAGACCGGCGAGTTCGTTTACACCAACCAGGGCGGCTACTATCACTCGCTGCCGGGCGACCCGCTCCGCGAGTTCATCGACCTGACCGCTGAAGTACAGCGCGCCATGGGCTTCGAGAATGAGAAGGACCACCCTGAAGTGGCTCCCTCGCAGTTTGAAATCAACTACACCTACGGCGACGTGGTGACGGCTGCCGATCAGATCCAGCTCTACAAGCTGATCTGCCGCCAGGTAGCGAACCAGATGGGCATGACCGCCAGCTTCCTTCCGAAGCCGGTGACCGGCGTGAACGGTTCGGGCATGCACACCAACGTGTCCATCACCAAGGACGGCAAGAACCTGATGTGGGATCCTGCGGGCGAAGAGAAGATCTCGAAGTTCGGCTGGGAGTTCGTCGATCGCATCCTCACCGCTGGCAACGACCTTTGCCTGCTGCTGAACGCTTCGGTGA
This sequence comes from Granulicella cerasi, assembly GCF_025685575.1. NCBI lineage: Bacteria > Pseudomonadati > Acidobacteriota > Terriglobia > Terriglobales > Acidobacteriaceae > Granulicella > Granulicella cerasi. The sequence continues at coordinate 31,951 of NZ_JAGSYD010000003.1, read as the reverse complement.
ACGCGTACCGCCGCCTCGACCCGCACTTTGAAGCGCCGAACCAGATCAAGGCTTCGGCCACCGATCGTGGCTCGATGGTTCGTATCCCTATCGGCAACGAGAAGTCGTCGCGTGTGGAAGTTCGCTCGGTAGGACCGGATGCGAACCCGTACATGGTGCTCTACTCGATCTTCAAGACCGGCCTCGACGGCAAGACTGCGCAGATTGAAAACCTGCGTCAGGCTGAGCGTTATCTGCCGGACAACATCTACACCGCTCTCGAAGATTTCCGCAGCGCAGAGTGGGCGACCGAACTGCTGGGTGCTGATGTGAAGCAGCGCTACGCTGACCTGAAGCAGGCTTCGGCTGACCGTTGCCCGCGCCTGCTCGGCACCATCGTGAAGGACTGCGAAGTACAGTTCCACCACGATGTGTACAACCAGCTTCTCTGGGGCCAGTTCTAAGCCAACGCCCTGGCAACAAGCACGCAGACGCGCTTCGAGCTTCGGCTCGGGGCGCGTTTCCTTTTGTACGAGGCGTCGCTTCACCTCGCACCATGCGAAGCTGGTAGCTGGAGACTCCGTTGCAGCAAGGGAAACAAAATCGTCCGCTGGGTTTTGCGTCGTGTGCGTCGGCCAGCATGTTGTGGGGCTGCGGCTTCTTCTTCGGCAAGATCGCGCTGCGCGAAATGAACGTCGGCGCGATGGTCTTCTATCGCTTCGTCTTCGCCACGCTCGGCCTGCTGCCGTTGATGCTTACGCACAAGCCTCGCCTCAGCGCGAAGGAGTGGCGCCTGCTGCTGATCGGATCGTTCTTCGGCATCCCGCTGCAATTCCTGATCCAGTTCTACGGGCTTTCGCTCACGACCGTCTCGCATGCATCGCTCATGGTGGGCACGATGCCAGTGATCCTCGCCGTGGGCGCGACGATCTTCGCGCGCGAGCGTCTGCCTCTGCTCGGGTGGATAGCGATCGCCGCGTCTACATGCGGGGCGGCGTTGATCGTCTTCGGCAAGTCGGTGGCAGCGGCTGCTGCGCATCCATCGCTGCGTGGCGATTTGATGGTCGTGGCGTCGATGCTGATCGCGCTCGTCTGGATCCTGTCGAACAAGAAGCTGATGGAGTCGCACAGTTCTATCGTCATCACGTCCTATGGTGTCCTTTCGGGAATGTTGATGCTCGTCCTGATGGTGCCCATGCTGTACGGCGTGCCCCCCGTACACCTGAGCGCGAAGGCGTGGGCAGCATCTGCTGCCGCAGGATTCCTCTGTACCGCCGCGACGACGCTGCTGTGGAACTGGGGGCTGACGCAGGTTCCGGCGTCGCAAGCAGGCGTGCTGTTGAATATGGAACCGCTGATCGGCTCACTGCTGGGCGTATTTCTGCTGGGGGAGCGACTCGGGACGGCGGCGTATGTGGGCGGCGGGATGATCGTCGTGGCGGCCGTCACGCTGACGTTTAGCTCCTCGCGCGCGGCAAAGGAAGCCATCGCTGCGGAGCTCTCCTAGCTGGAAATTGACCGAGTGAAAACCTGCGCTTGACGAGACGCAGTAAACTAGAAGGGCAGCAGTAGATGGCGAGGCGCTGGCGAACACTGTCAGCGCCTTTCGCTTGCATCATGCAGAGAGGATCAGAAAAATGGCGGCGAAGACCACCCGTGTAGCGTTGATTCAGATGTCGTGTGAGGCCTCGACCGAGGCGAATTTGGCGAAGGCCGTAGCTCGTGTGCGCGAAGCCGCTGAGAACGGCGCCACGCTGATTTGTCTGCCGGAACTCTTCCGTGCGCAGTACTTCTGCCAGCGCGAAGACCACGCGCTCTTTGATATCACCGAGTCCATCCCCGGCCCTTCGACCGCTGCGCTGGCCGAGGTGGTGCGCGAGTACAAGCTGGTTGTGGTGGCAAGTCTCTTTGAGCGCCGCGCGCCCGGGCTGTACCACAACACCGCCGCGATCCTCGACCACGCCAGCAGCAATCAGGACTGCATCGCCGACGTGTATCGCAAGATGCACATCCCCGACGATCCTCTCTACTACGAGAAGTTTTACTTCACGCCGGGCGACCTCGGCTTTAAGACGCAGCGCACCTCGGCTGGACCCATCGGCACGCTCGTATGCTGGGACCAGTGGTACCCCGAAGGCGCGCGCGTGACAGCGCTGAAGGGTGCGGAGACATTGTTCTTCCCGACGGCGATCGGCTGGCACCCCAGCGAGAAGGAAGAGTTTGGCGAGCGTCAGTACGACGCGTGGCAGACGATTCAGCGTGGACATGCTATCGCGAACGGCGTCTTCGTTTGCTCGGTAAACCGCGTGGGCCACGAGCAGGGCGATGTGGAGCACAACGGCGTGATGATGAAGGGCCCCGAAGGCGCAGGCCTCGAGTTCTGGGGCGGTAGCTTCATTGCCGACCCGTTCGGCCGCATCCTCGCGAAGGCTTCGCACGACAAGGAAGAGATTCTGTACGCCGACCTCGATGCGAAGGAAGTGGAGATCACGCGCCAGCACTGGCCGTTCCTGCGCGATCGCCGCATCGATGCGTACGGCGGCATCACCAGCCGCTTCCTCGACTAAGCTGAAGGCAGCTTGAAGGAGTTCGCATGAAGGCCTTGTGGCTTGTGGTTGGATTTGCCTCGGCGTTGCAGGCGCAGTCCATCGCTCCGCCCGCTGACGCCACACCGCTTGTAGCGGTGCAGGGACGCGGCGTGCAGATCTATCGTTGCGACCAGCAGATAGGTGCGTTTGCGTATAGCTTCGTCTCTCCGGAGGCAGAGCTGCTGAACAGCGAAGGCCTGAAGGTGGGTGAGCACTCCGCCGGTCCGACATGGACCTGGAACGATGGCGGATTCATCGTGGGCAAGGTGCTTGCGAAGCAAGCATCGACCGATGCAGACAGTGTGCCGTGGCTTTTGTTGCAGACCTCCGCGAAGGGCGCGGTTGGCAAGTATCTCGCGAGCGCGGCCTACGTGCGCCGCACGGATACTCACGGTGGCAACGCTCCTTCGACCGGCTGCGATGCTACACACCTTGGAACGATGCTGCGCGTTCCGTACACTGCAACTTACACGTTCTACAAGAAGACAAAATGAGCACTGAGATGAACAATTTCCGCATGCCCGCTGAGTGGGCTGAGCACGCCGCGACGTGGATCGCATGGCCCCACAACGCAGAAGACTGGCCCGGTAAGTTCCAGCCGATTCCGTGGGTCTTCGCGGAGATCGTGCGTCAGCTTTCGTCGGTCGAAGACGTTCACATTCTCGTCAACGATGCTGCAGCAGAGAAGCGTGCGAAGGCGATTCTCTCGCGCCAGAACGCCGTGCTGTCTCGCGTGCATTTTCACCAGTGGGCGACCGACCGCATCTGGCTGCGCGACTCAGGGCCGATCTTCGTGAAGAACGCTGCGGGGGAAAAGCAGATCACCGATTGGCGCTTCAACGCGTGGGCGAAGTATCCGAACTGGAAGAGCGATGACAAGCTGCCGTCGCGTGTAGCGAAGCTGCACAAGATGAAGTCGGTGCAACCCGAGGTCACGCTCGCCAACGGCAGGAAGCAGCGTCTCGTACTCGAGGGCGGCTCCATCGACACGAACGGCGAGGGCATTCTGCTGACGACGGAGGAGTGCTTGCTTTCGGACGTGCAGCAGCGCAATCCCGGCGTGACGAGGGAGCAGCTTGAGGCTGCGTTCCAGCAGTATCTCGGCATCGAGAAGGTGTTGTGGATGAACCGCGGATGTGCGGGCGATGACACGCACGGACACGTCGATGACATCACGCGCTTCGTCGGCACGAACACCATTCTGACTGCCGTGGAAGAGAACAAGAACGACGAGAACCACGAGCCGCTGGCCGAGAATCTCGACCGCTTGAAGTCTGCGCGCAACCTGAAGAAGCGTCCGTTCGAGATCAAGACGTTGCCGATGCCAGCGCCGGTAATCTTCGACGGTGAGCGTCTGCCCGCGAGCTACGCGAACTTCTACATCGCGAATGATCTCGTGCTGGTGCCGACCTTCAACGACCCTAACGATCGCATCGCGTTGAACACCATCGCCGAGTGCTTCCCCAAGCGCAAGGTCGCCGGCATCCACTGCGTCGACTTCATCTGGGGACTTGGCGCATTGCACTGCATGACCCAACAGGAGCCCGCCTAATGGCACAGTGGCCACCACCGCCTGACCTTGAGTCGATCAACGAAATTGTCGCCACTGTGGACGTCGAAGGCTATCTGGCCGAAGGCGCTCCGGGCGACGAGTACGAGATCGAAGCCGAAGAGATTCACGAAGCGATCAGTACCTGGAGCATCGAGGAGCTGACCGCGGATCGTCTGGAGCCCGTGCTTGCGGATATATGGCAGGGTGCGTTTGAGTACAACGACGCCCAGCTTGCCGAACGCAAGCCAAAGCTGCGCGCGCTCGCCGAAGAGATTGCGAAGTTCTTCGGTCCCGAGGCCAAGCCCCAGGTGCGCGGCGCATGAGCTGGCGCGAGGAGCTGGTCGCCTACCTGCGCAGGGAAGCGCAGCCTTCGTCGAAGTACTCGCATCAGCCGCGGCTTTACGCGCTGGCGCATGAGATCGCGCAACGCGAGGCGCTCGCCTATGACGACGATGTCGTCTTCGCTGCGGCATATCTGCATGATCTCGGCGTCTTCATCGGCCATCGTCCGGAAGACCCGGCAGCGCTCGTCCGGTGGGACCATGTGGCCTATGTGCGTGACAAGGCTCCCTGTCTCCTGCGTGAGTTTGGGTTTCCAGCAGAGAAGATCCCCGCTGTGATTGCGGCGATCGAGCAGCATCAGCCGCAGGACGAACCAACGTCGAGCGAAGCGGTCCTGCTGCGGGACGCAGATATTCTCGAGCAGCTTGGCGCGGTGGGCGTCATGCGCACCGTTGCAAAGCTCGGCTCGGACACGCGTTTCCATGTCTTTGCCGACGTGCAGCGCTCGCTGGAGAAATCGCTGGCATCGCTCCCCGAGAAGATCCGGTTAGAGACGACGAAGAGCTTTGCAGCCCCAAGGCTCTGGGCGATGCGCGACTTCCTGGACTCGCTTGAGGCGGAAGCGGCTGAGCACAACGATTAAACGGCCTCGCATTCTCGCGAGGCCGTTTTCATTTCATGGCAGGGATCGGGAACTAAAGTCCAGCGAGCACGATCGGCGGGGTCGGCGTCTTCGAGCCACCCTGGTCTTCGATCGTCACACCGAAGCCCTTCGCGGCAACACCCTTCGGCAACTGCGGCATCACGACGCTGGCCACGCCGCGCGTGTCCGGACGGAAGGTGCCTGCCGGGATCGGATCCTGTCCGCCAGCGGGGAGCACCCAAAGCTCATACGTCTTGTTCGCCGGAATCTCCGCAAGATGGTTCGCGATGAAGAGCAGCGAGCCCTTCTGCGCGTTGTACGCTGCGTGGCCCTCAGGCTTCGGAGGCTCAGGCTGGCCGTTCACCGGTACATGCAGCGAAACCTGCATTGCGTTATTGTCCGTCAGCGTGTCGAGCGCGCTTTGCAGATCGGTCAGCGACCCCTGCGTGCTTTGCAACTGCGCTTGCTGTGAGGCCATATCGCTCTGCACGGCCTGACGCTCACGGAACTGCAGGCCCGCCACCACGGCCATACCTGCGGCGATCGCCCAACCTGTCCAGCCCAGCACGGTTAGCAGGCCATTGCCGGAACGGCGCGGCTTTTCGTCTTCGACAAACTCTTCCGCTTCCACGCCGAAGATGCGGCGACCACGCGCAGGCAGGAAGACATCGCCTTCGTCATTCGCGACAGGATTCCCCGCAAAGCGCGGCGGCAACGGCGGGAGGTTTGTCGCTGCAATCGGTACAGCGGTGGAGGAGCGGTCATACTGCGGCAGCGAAGCCACAGGCGCGCGAGGCACCTCTACCGGCGCGGCCACAGGTGCCGGCGGAACAATCTTCTTTTCCTTCTCGACGCGGCGCATCAGGCGCTCACGCGCGGCAGCAGGAGGCGTATGCAGCTCCGTCTGCGACAGCGCATACATCGACAGGTCTCCCTGGAAGCGCGCAACCTCATGGCGGCACTGCTCGCAGCGCTCCAGGTGGTTCAACGTGTTCTCGAGCTCGCCGCCTTCCAGCAGTTGCAGCGCGAAGAGCACGAGATCGTCTTCGGATAGATGGTTCATCGTGTTCATGCGCTGAATGCCTTTCTCAGCGTCAACAAGCCGCTGCGGATGCGAGTCTTTACGGTGCCCAGCGGATCGCCCGTCATGTCTGCGATCTCTGCGTGCGTGAGGCCATCGAAGAAGGCCATCTCCAAAGTCTTGCGTTGCTCCAGGGGAAGCTGCGCGATGACAATCTTCGCGCGCTCAGCCATCAACGAGCGTTCGCTTTCTGCAGCCAGATTACCCGGCATGGCGAGCACGACATCTTCCACTTGCTCTGAGGGGCGCTTGCGCCGCAGGGTATCGATCGAGCGATTGCGCGACACAATCGACAGCCATCCAGCGAGACTTCCTCGCGCGGAAATGAAGCTGTCGGGGGTGCGCCACACCTGCATGAAAATCTCCTGTAAAACGTCCTCTGCGGCGGCGGGATCGCGCAAGACACGCAGTGATACGGAATAAACCAGTCGAGAGTATCGATCGTAGAGTGAAGCCATCGCCGACTCGTCTCCGCGCTGCACCAGCGCGAGCAGCTGCTCGTCGCTGACTGTCGCCGCGGATGCCGTCGGATTGTTCACGCCAAACTCTCTATCCATAACAACGTTCTACAAGGCCCTTTGGATTGCTCCAGAGCTTCTGACACTTTGCGGTGATGATGCTGCAAACGAGAGTACCAGCACTCGAGGTTACTTGCAGCTATCGATTTTTGCATCGTGAAGATGCGAGCCTCAGTCTACGTGCTCTCTCGTATCCTATGAGTGATACTTTCGCGTAGTTTTGTTCATCGCGCGAAGCCCGAAAGATCTATGCCACCCATTGGACCCAAGCTCCGCCTCGACAAGCTTCTCGTTGATCGACAACTCTTTTCCAGCCGCGAGCGCGCGCAGGCGATGATCCTTGCGGGCCGTGTGCTCGTCAACGAGCAGAAGGTCGATAAGCCGGGCGCTTCGGTGAAGGAAGAGGATGCCGTGCGCGTCCTCGGCGATGACATGCGCTACGTTTCGCGCGGCGGGCTGAAGCTCGAAGGCGCGTTGAAGGACTTCGATATTTCGATCGAAGGCAAGGTTTGTGCAGACATCGGCGCTTCCACCGGCGGCTTCACCGACTGCATGTTGCAGCACGGCGCCGTTGCTGTGGTTGCCGTCGATACCGGCTACGGTCAGATCGCGCATAAGCTCCGCATCGATGAGCGAGTGACGCTGCACGAGCGTACGAACGCACGCATTCTGGAAGCGGGCGCGCTCGTCGTCGAGCCGCGCATCTCTTTCTTCGCGATGGATGTCAGCTTCATCTCTGCGACGCTGGTGATTCCGGCCGTGGTGCGCGCGTTTGCTCCTGCAGGCGAGGTGTGGCAAGGCGAGGCCGTGCTGTTGGTAAAGCCGCAGTTTGAGGCTGGTCGAGAGTATGTCGGCAAAGGCGGCATCGTGCGCGATCCCGCCGGGCATCAGCTTGCGATCGACCGCGTGCGCACCTGTGTGCTCGAGCTTGGCGGCGAGGCTGTCGCGCTGATCGACTCACCGATTCTGGGTACCGAAGGCAACAAGGAGTTTCTGTTGCACGCACGCTTCGGCGGCGCAGCGTAAGGGTTACACTAAGAGCACCGATGCCACGCGCCGCGATCATCTCCAAGCCGCAAAAGCCTGAGCTCGAGCCGATCCTCGTGGAGCTGCTCGCGTGGCTGAAAGACCATGGTTTTGAGGTCACGCTCGATGAGCAGACGGCGATCTATCTTGGCCGTCCGCAGGATGGCGTAGAGCGCACACAACTCGCTGCAAAGCGCCACCAGATCGTCATCACGCTTGGCGGCGATGGCACACTGCTCTCCGCCGCACGCGCGTTTGCGCACACCGGCACCCCGATCCTCGGCATCAACCTCGGCTCGCTGGGCTTCCTTACGGAAGTGCCCGTTGCGGACATGTACCGCACGCTGGAGTCGTGGCTGAACGGCACGGCTGTGCTCGACTCGCGTTGGCTGATGCATACCGAGTTGATTCGCGAGGGTCAGGTTTTCCGCTCATTCGAAGCGCTGAATGATGTCGTGCTCGCAAAGGGTGCGATCGCGCGCATGGGGGAGTTCGCCATCGAGCTTGATCGTCAGCCTGTCGCGAATTTCAAGGCAGATGGTGTGATCATCTCTACCCCCACAGGCTCGACGGCATACACGCTCGCAGCTAACGGCCCTATCCTGATGCCGACGGTGGACGCGATGGTGCTCACCGCGATCTGTCCGCATCTGCTGACCATTCGCCCGATCGTTGTGCCGGGGCATTCGCGCATCTCGGTCACAGTGAACGTCGTTCCGCACGAGACGTATCTCACGGTGGATGGCCAGGAAGCGGTCGAGCTGCAACTCGGCGATCGCATCGACTGTTGCCGCTCCGAGAGCTCGATTCGCCTGCTACGCCTGAACGAGAATGGCTTGTTCAATGTGCTGCGACAGAAGCTCAGCTGGGGCGAGCGATAGGAACGCAAAAGACGCTGATAGAAATGCAAAGGACGCCACAAGGGCGTCCTTTTTGTGGCTTGCTTACGCTTGCTTCAGCGTTTCGGCGACGGTGTTCTGCCACGGCACCGTGGCACGTCCGATGAGTCGAGCAAGATCACCCGAAGTGCTGTCGAGCTCTCCCTTTGCCGCGCTGGCATCGGCGTTTGCGACTACGGCTGCTGCAGCCGGAGGAAGCCCAAAGCCTTCGAGCGCCTTGGCGTACTCTGCCTCGCTGAGGCGCGCGTACGCAACGGGCTTTCCCGAGACTTCTGCAGCTTCATGCGCGAGCTCGGCGTAGTTGTACGAGGTGTCGCCTGCCAGCTCGTAGATCTTGTTCTCATGGCCTGCCGTTGCCAGCACGACAGCCGCTGCCTCCGCATAGTCTGCGCGAGGAGCCGTGGCGAAGCGGCCTTCGCCAGCGGCGCCGATGATGGCCCCGTGTGCGACCGACGGAGCCAGTGCCGCCATGTGGTTCTCGGTGTACCAGCCGTTACGCAGCAGCGCGAAAGCAACGCCGGACGCCTGCAGATACTTCTCGGTAGCGACGTGTTCGGTCGCGAGCTGCATGGTCGCGGTGTCCGCCTTCAGCAGGCTGGTGTAGGCGATGAACTTCACGCCGGCGGCCTTCGCCGCATCGATCACGGCCTGATGCTGGGCGATGCGCTGTCCAACTTCGCTGGAGGAAACGAGCAGCAATTTCTCCACGCCGACAAAAGCTGCGGACAGCGTTTCGGGCTTGCTAAAGTCGCCTTCGCGAACGGCGACGCCCTTTGCGGCGAGCGCAGCGGCCTTCGCCGGCGTACGGACAACGGCGACGATCTGATCAGCGGGCAGCTTGCTGAGAAGTGAATCAACGACGAGATGGCCAAGGTGGCCGGTGGCTCCGGTGACTGCGATCATGGGAAAACTCCTTTTCAACTGGTTGGATGCCAGTTGTCGAGACTGAGAATATCGCAGGAGCTTACTTTGCGTAAGTACGTACCTTTGGGTAAGCTACTTACATGAAGACCGGACTGGTAACTCGCATTCGCAAAGGCCGTGGGAATCTGCTGGAGCCGATGTGTCCCTCGCGCACGGTGCTGGAGCACGTCACGTCGCGGTGGGGCATGTTGGTGATGGTCCAGTTGCTGGAAGGGAAGTGTCGCTTCAGCGAGCTGGCCCGGACGATCGGCGGCGTCAGCGAAAAGATGCTGGCGCAGACGCTGCATCATCTGGAGGCCGACGGCATGGTGAAGCGCGAAGTCTTTCCGACCGTGCCGCCGCGCGTGGAGTACAGCCTCACCCCGCTGGGTGAGGGAGCAGGCGAACAGGTGCGGGACCTTGCGCTATGGGTGGAAGAAAATCTGGCAAGCGTGCTGAAGCAGCGCGAACGCTACGCGACGCGCAAGCTCGCAGCGGCTGACTAGCGGCTGGTCTAGTTGATGCGCTGCAGCTTAGCGACCAGCTTCTCGGCGAGCGGTTCGCCGCTCTCCGTCCACAGCAGCCGCGAGCTGATGCCGCAGTTCTTCTCGATGAGCAGCGTGAACGCCAGCAGCTTTTCAACATTCTGCTGAATGCGCTTTGCGGCGTCTTCGTCGATTTCCTCTTCGGTCTCGAAGGTCCACGGCGTATCCAGGCCGAAGTCGATGCGCAGGTGGCCATTCTGCTCAAACGAGCCGGCGTCGAACTCGGGGCCGAAGCCGATGATCTTCACGCGCGCCGGTTCCAGCTTCCAGGCCGTGTCGAAGCCGAGGTCGCTGCCTTCTGCGGTGTCGGGCTGCCAGAGGTTCCAGCGCATCTCGAACTCGTAGGCTGTGTCGTCGTGTAGTTGCTCCGTTGCTTCGGCGACGGCGTTCTCGATGATCGACTCTTCGCCCGTCTCCGAGCGCTCGTCATTCACGTAGATGCGCTGATAGATCGGCGCTTCCGTCCAGTCGATAGGGATCGCGCTCGCCGCGACGACGCGCCCAAAAGGCGAGTTCGTCTGCCCGTCTTTAGCGACGGTGGCAAACTGCCGCAGGACGCCTGCAAGCGCGTCGGGCAGGGAAGCGAGCCGGAAATTCGGATACCAGAGACTGAGAAAAAGCTGATCGGCCATCACCTTCATTGTAGGGCTTTTCGTGCGCCGGGTGAGAAGATGGACGCAGCGCGATGCGATTGTCAGTCGAACGGTTACGGTGGGTTTTGAGCGCGGGCGCGATCCTGCTGGTACTGGTCGTCTTTGCCTTTGTGGGCTATGGCCGCTACAAAGCGCTGAAGACTTTCCGCGATCTGATCAAGCATTCCGGCGCAACGATCACGCACTCCACGCACGGTTTTACCTACTCGCAGACCTCCAAGGGGCGCACCCTCTTTACGATCCACGCAGCGCGCGCTGAGAAGCGCGACGACAGCAAATGGGCTCTTCACGACGCAGACCTCACACTCTTCGACAAGAACGGCAAGCCCGCGGACCACATCTACGGCGCAGAGTTCGAGTACGACCCTGATGCGGGGCTCGCCAAAGCGCTCGGCGAAGTCCATATGGACCTGCAAGCGCCGGAGTCGCTATCGAAGGAGGCAGGAGCGCAGCCGCAAATTGGTGGCAAGGAAGGTCGCGCGCCCAGCGCATTGCGTTCGGCCGCCGATGCGACCCGCACGATCCATGTGAAGACCAGCGGCCTGGTCTATATGAAGGCCTTGAGCGTTGCGGCCACGCAGGAGGATGTCGAGTTTTCCTATCGCGGCCTCATCGCGCACTCGCACGGAGCGGAGTTCGATCAGGACCAGAGCATCGTGCATCTGCTCGCGGACGTTCGCCTCGATGGAGATTTGCATGGCAAGCCTATATCGTTGCGCGCGGCTAAGGCTGATCTCGACCGCACGAAGAACATCGCCACGCTGCAGCAGCCGACGGTAGAGTCTGACGGCAAGCGCATGCGCTCCGCTAACGCGCTGATCAATCTCCGTAAGGACGGCTCGGTGGAATCCGGCGTTGCGACGGGCGATGTGCAGCTCGCCGAGGGCACGCGCATTGTGCGCGGTCAGCGCCTCGACGTGACGATGAACGAAAACGCCATGCCGAAGCTCGCCATCATGACCGGCAACGTTACGCTGGACGACACATCTGCGGATCGTCCGATGCATGGCGGCTCGAATGTGGCGCAGGTTCACTTCGACGCCAAGGGGGAAGCGCATGACGTCGTCGCGCAGGGGGCGGCGCACTTCACCTCGAGTGACAAGGGTCTCGCTCGCGCCGTGGCGGGTGATCTCATCACCGTCTCGCTCTTGCCGAAGACGAAGGGTAGAGCCGCGCATGCGGACACGCTGCATGTTGTTGGTCATGCCATCGCCGATGGCGACTCTTTCACTGCGAAGACGAACCTGAAGCGTCACACCAATCTTCGCGCCGACGACCTGCTGCTGAAGTTCCGCAGTGGTCAGAAGTCTGTGCCCGAGCAGTTGCTTGGTAATGGGCATGCGATGTTGGATCAACTGACCTCGAACGGCGAGCGCCAGCAAAGCACCGCGGACCGCGTGCAGATGAGCTTTGATAACGCCGGTCAGCTTGCCCAGGCGCTGGAGGTCGGCAATGTGCATCTGCGTTCCGAGACAGCGAACCGCAAAGACCACACGACGCAAGTGTCGACCGGCTCGGCAGAGAACGCTCTTTACGATGCAGCAAGCGCGACGCTGAAGCTCACCACGCATGCGCAGGTGCAGCAGGGCGAGATGCAGATGGCAGCACGCGAAATTACGCTCGACAATACGACGCAGGATGCGCAGGCGAGCGGCGAAATCCTCGCCACGCTGCTGCCCGGCAAGCCGATGGACAAGTCGGAGAGCTCGCACATCATGGCCGACGCTGCACAGTTCTCGCGCGGTGGCCAGTATGCAATCTTCACCGGCAGCGATGCCAGGCCTGCACGTCTGTGGCAGGGTGGCTCACAGATTCTCGCAGCGAAGCTGACGCTGGACGGCCGCGGCCACACACTGATGGCTCGACCCAACGCGCCGTCGGCGCAGGTCACCGCGATTTTCACCTCGGGGGGCAGTGCTGACACAAAGCCTGCGGCGAAGGGCAAGTCTTCGTCCTCGCCGAAGTCCACGCGCATCAACAGCGCCGCTCTGGACTACTCCGATGCCCGTGGTGAAGCGGTCTTCACCGGCGGTGTGAGGATGCTCGCAGCGACGGGCGATGTGCGTTCGCAGCGCGCGACGGTCTTCCTCTCGCAACGCACGCCCCGGACGACCCCGCAGATATCTTCGGCGGACCCCTCGGGTCGTTCGCTGGATCACGTGGTGCTCAGTGATAACGTCCGTCTTCTACAGCCAGGGCGCACAGGTACCGGTGAGCAGCTGCTTTACACCGCGGCGACTGAGAACTTCGTACTGACCGGCACGGCCGGCCACCTGCCGCACATCGTCGACGCGCAGCAGGGCAGCGTCACCGGCTCTACGCTCGTTTTCAACGCCGGGGATAGTACCATCGTCGTGTCGGGCGAAGGCAAGGGCAAAGGCCGTGTGCGCACGGAAACCTCTACCCAGCCGTAGGCGCCGCAGGAGATTTGAGAGTCACCGGATGAGAACGCTTCGTACCGAGGAGATCGCGAAAAGCTACGGCGGCCGCCAGGTCGTCGGCGGTGTCTCGCTTGAAATCAGGCAGGGCGAAGTCGTAGGCCTGCTCGGCCCCAACGGCGCTGGCAAGACGACGAGCTTCTACATGATCGTCGGCCTCGTGCGCCCGGACGCTGGCCGCATCGTCACGGATGAGAACGACATCACGCGCACGCCCATGTATCTTCGCGCGCGCGAACACCGCATCTCCTACCTTCCCCAGGAGCCTTCCGTCTTCCGCAAGCTGACGGTGGAAGAGAACATTCTCGCCGTGCTGGAAACGCAGCATGGAACATGGGAAGCGCGCCGTAAGAAGATGGAGAGCCTGCTCTCGCAGCTTAGCCTCACGCACGTGCGCAAGACGCAGGGCTATGCGCTCAGCGGCGGCGAACGCCGTCGCGTCGAGATCGCACGCTGCCTTGCTATCGACCCTGCCTTCATTCTGCTCGACGAGCCGTTCTCCGGCATCGATCCCATCGCTGTGCTGGAGTTGCAGCAGATCATTTTTGAGTTGAAAGCTGCCGGCATCGGCATCCTCATCACCGATCACAACGTGGCGGAAACGCTGGCTGTGGTCGACCGTGCGTACATCATCAACCAGGGCCGCATCTTCCGCACCGGCACGCCCGGCGAGCTTGGCCGCGACCCTGAGGTGCGCCGCGTTTATCTCGGCGAACACTTCCGTCTGCAAGAGCGTCGCGCTGCGGCGTCCAACGACATTTCCTAAAACGGAATCCCTGACACCGTGCCGTTCCGCCGCGCTCACCCCGCGGCACGGAACCGGAGTATATTGACCACACGCGCCTGCATTTGCAGAGTCCCCGGCGCCGATGAGCGGCCCCGTTCGTCTAAGAGATAAGAGGTTCTGAACCGTTGCTGCACACGCGACTGAATACAAAAGTCTCGCAACGCCAGGTGCTTACGCCTGGCCTGATGCAGATGGTCAGTGTGCTGGCTCTGAACAAGCTCGAGCTGAAGGACATGATCAACAGCGAGCTGGTCGAGAACCCTGTCCTTGAAGAGATTGAGGAAGGCGGTGAGTCCTTCGACGAACGCGTGGGGCGCGAAGGCGACCGCGAACGTTCTGCCGAAGAGGTCTCCGCTGCCGAGCGCAAAGACGAGAAGGACCCCTTCGACGAAATCGACTTCGGCTCATACTTTCAGGACTACCTCGACCCTGGGTTCAAGACCGGCGGCCAGTCCTTCGACGACTTCGATCCGGACCGCCCGTCGTTCGAGCATTTCCTCTCTGCGCCCACTACGCTGAGCGATCATCTCTACTGGCAGCTCGGCTCGCTGACGCTGAGCGTCGAACTCCGTCAGGCCGTTGAGATCGTTATCGGCAACCTGAACGAAGACGGCTATCTCAACGCCACCGATGAGGAGATCGCTGGATCGTTCGCCTTCGAGCTTGGCTCGGAAGAAGATCTCACCGCGCTGATCATCGAAGCTCGCAAAGTTCTCACGCAGTTGGACCCTGCAGGCCTCGGTGCGCACAACCTGCAGGAGTGCCTGACGTTGCAGCTCGAGAGCGAAGCGATCGAAGACGCGGAAGACCCGGATGTGATCGCGCTGGCGAAGAGCATCGTCGCGCAGCACCTGATGCTGCTTCAGCGCCGCGACCTCCGCGAACTGATCCGCGTCACCAAGAAGCCGAGCGAGCAAGTGGCAGCCGCGGTGGAGCTTATCCGTCGACTGGATCCGCGCCCGGGTGCGCGCTACAACCAGGTCACCACGCGCCTCATCGAGCCGGACGTAGCCTTTGTGAAACGCGGCGATGAGTGGGTAGTCGCGATGAATGAAGAAGATATGCCTTCGCTGCGCCTCAGCGCCAGCTATCGCCGCATGATGCGCGAGAAGGGCACGGAGCGCGACGTTCGCGAGTACGTGAAGGAGCGTTACAAATCGGCGATCCAACTTCTTCGCAACATCGAGCAAAGGAAGAATACAATCGTCAAAACCTGTGAGGCGATCGTCCGCAGGCAACAGGATTTCCTCGACAAGGGCGTAGAGGGTTTGCGGCCGATGATGATCAAGGAGGTGGCCGAAGAGATTGGTGTGCATCCTTCCACCGTGAGCCGTGCCGTGGCGAACAAATACGTTCACACACCGCAGGGCGTCTACGAGTTGCGATTCTTCTTCAGTGAAGGTGGCAACGGAAGCGAAGGCGCAGACCTGCCGCTCGTACTCCTGAAGCGACGCGTCAAAAAACTGATCGAAGAAGAGGATCCACGCAAGCCGTGGACCGACGAATATCTAGCCGAAGAATTGCAGCGTCAGGGCATCAAAGTAACGCGACGCACGGTGGCGAAGTATCGCGAGGACATGAACATTCCGAGCACCCACCAACGCCGTATGAGATGAACGCATCCAACCTAGAACTGCGGGCGAACCAACCGCAGCGATGGAGGAAAGTGCAGATGATCATTGAATACACCGGCCGGCACACGACCATCACTCAAAACCTCAAAACGCAAGCTGAAGAAGGCATTGCGCGGATCGGCAAAGTCACGAACCGCTGCACTCATGTGCATGTGACGCTTACCGAAGACAAATACCGGAAGCATGCGGAACTTACGATGCAGTGCCGAGGCGAATCACTCGTCGCCCGCTGTGAATCGACGACCATGGAGCAGGCGCTACACGATGCGCTGATCAAGCTCGAGACACAGGCCGTTCGTCATAAGGAAAAGAACGCGACTGTCCGCGATCACACGCCCAAACCTGCTGACGTTGTCGCAACGGATCAGTTGGATATTGCCGCAGCCTAAGCGGCGACGCGAAAAGGAGGGGAGTGGCGGCCGTGAGTATCCCGGCCGCCATTTTCATTCCGCCGAACCTCATCACATCCTCATGCCAACGGTGCTAGGATGACTCGCATATGGCGAAGGCGGCGAAGACGTCGAAGGGCAGCAAGACCGTAGCGAAGAAAGCGGCAGGAACGCCGCGTCACACCGAGCATGAACGCGAGCTGGTGATCCTCACCGGCATGTCCGGAGCTGGCAAGGCCTCGGCGCTCAAGACCTTCGAGGACCTCGGCTACTACTCCGTCGACAATCTCCCGTTGGACCTCATTCCACGCTTCGCCGAACTCGTCGCGAAGTCGGCGGACATCACACATGCGGCGCTGGTCATCGATGTGCGCGAAGGCGCAAAGCTCGATCGCTTTCCCGCAATCCTCAAGCAGGTGCGCAAAACACTCGCTGTCCGCGTGCTCTTTCTGGAGGCCGAGGATAACTCACTCGTGCGACGCTTCTCGGAGACACGTCGCCCGCATCCGCTAGGCCGCGACGAAACCGTGATCTCGCAGGTCAAGGCCGAGCGCAAACGTCTTGATCCCATTCGCAATGTTGCGGACATCCTGCTCGATACGACCAAGTTCAACGTGCACGAACTCCGCGCACACATCAACGCGCAGTTCTCGCGCGGCAGCGCCGATACGACCGATCGCAACCTCACGATCAGCGTGATGAGCTTTGGCTTCAAGAACGGCGTGCCGTCTGACGCCGACCTCGTCTTCGATGTGCGCTTCCTGCCGAACCCACACTTCGTTCCCGAGTTCCGCAAGCTCACCGGCAAGCACCCCAAGGTGGCTAAGTACGTGCGCGGATTCCCGCAAACGCAGGAGTTCCTCGACAAAGCCACGGAGATGCTGACCTTCCTGCTGCCGCACTACATCAAGGAAGGCAAGAGCTACCTCACCATCGGCATCGGCTGTACGGGCGGCCAACATCGCTCGGTGCTCATCACCGAGGAGTTGAAGAAGCGTCTCGGTGCAGCGGGGTATCGCGCCAAAGCTTCGCACCGCGATATGCCGCGCTAGCTCGCGCCTCGTTACAATGGCGTTTGTGACGCTTTTTGACAGCCCCGAGGTGCAGCGATGAATCGATTCCTGCGCCTGCTTAGTTACATGCGCCCCTACTCCGCGCATGTGTCCGCCTCGGTGTTGCTTATGGCCGTCGTCGGCGGCCTTTCTGCGTTCCGCATTCTGCTCATCAAACCTATCGTGGACAACGTGCTGAGCGCTGCGGCTTCGCCGGACAAAGTGCTCACTTTTGTCATCCCGCACACCACGCGGACGGTCAATCTTCAGGGCATCATCCCGCATCACTTCCATAACGCATGGACCGTCGTTGCGCTCGCGCTCATCGGCTCGGCGATCGTGAAGTCACTTTGCGATTACCTCGGAACGCTGCTGGCGAACAAGGCAGGCTTCGGCATGATCACCGACCTGCGCAATGATCTTTACAACTCCGTGCTGCGCCGATCTACGGCGTTCTTCCAGCGCCACACCACCGGCACGCTGATCTCAACGCTCATCAACGACGTAGAACGTGTGCAGTCGGCGATGTCGACGGTGCTTAGTGATTTCCTGCAGCAGATCTTCACGCTGATTTTTATGATCGGCGTCGTCGTGCTCGTCGGCGGCAAAATGGCCTGGATCCTGTTGCTCTTTGTGCCGGTCATCGTGTCTTCTTCGCGTCGCATCGGTCGCAGCGTGCGCCGGACCACGCGCCGTGGGCAGGACAAGCTCGCCGAAATTCAAAACATCATGCAGGAGACCATCACTGGCAACGGCATCGTGAAGGCATTCGGCATGGAGCGTTGGGAGATGGCGCGCTTCCGTTCTGCGGCGGATCGCCTGAAGACCGCGAACATGCGCTCCATCGCCGTTCAGTCGATCTCGTCGCCGCTGATGGATGCGCTTGGCGCCGTGGCGATTGCGTTGCTGCTGCTCTTCGGTCGTGACCGCATCGTGCATGGCAACTGGACGACCGGCATCTTCATCACCTTCCTGGCGTCCGTGATCGTGCTCTACGATCCGGTTCGCAAGATGCCCGTTTACTACAACGCCTTTCAGCAGGCGATGGGCGCCAGCGACGACATCTTCCGCTTCATCGACGAGAAGGACGAGGTCGTTGAACGCAAGCGCGCGACCAAGCTCGAGGGATTCCGCGACAGCATCACGTTTGATCACGTCAGCTTCGGCTACACCGCCGACGGCGGCGTCACCAAGGACGTGCTGCACGACATCTCGCTCAACGTGAAGCGTGGCGAAGTCGTGGCGCTCGTTGGCCCCAGCGGTGCAGGCAAGTCAACGCTCGTGAACCTGCTGCCACGCTTCTATGACGTCACCGGCGGCAGCATCCTGCTCGACGGCCATGACCTGCGCAACCTCACCATCACCTCGTTGCGCAAGCAGATAGGCAAGGTCACACAAGAGACGGTGCTCTTCAACGACTCGGTGCGCAATAACATCGCCTACGGCCAGCCGGATGTGCCCATGGAGCGCATCGAGGAGGCCGCGAAAGCCGCGCTCGCGCATGACTTCATCCTGCGCTTGCCGGAGGGCTACGACACCGTGATCGGCGAACGCGGCGCGCGCCTCTCTGGCGGCGAACGCCAGCGTCTTGCGATCGCGCGTGCGCTGCTCAAGAACGCTCCGATCCTCATCCTCGACGAAGCGACCTCGGCGCTCGACACGCAGAGCGAAGCTGCGGTGCAAGCCGCGCTCGAAAACCTGATGCAGGACCGCACGGTGCTCGTCATCGCGCACCGGCTCTCCACCGTGCGTCGCGCGAATCGCATCGCCGTCATGGAGCACGGTCGTATCACCGAACTCGGCACACACGAGGAGTTGCTCGCCAAGGGCGGCATGTACAGCCACCTCTATCAATTGCAGTTCGGCGACGACAACGCGGCCGGCTTCGAAGGCGTGGCCTAGAAAAATATCCGTCGCGGGACGAGTTCTGCACAGGCTTCGGGATACACTCGTGTTAACTCATCTGCACACAGACGGAAGCGATGGCCGGCATACTTTTCATCATCTCGGCGCCTAGCGGATCGGGCAAATCAACGCTCGTGAATGAGACACGTCGTCTTGTGCAGGGCCTCGAGTTCTCTGTCTCCTACACCACGCGCGAGCCGCGTGGGTCCGAGCAGGACGGCGTTGAGTATCACTTCATCAGCAAAGAAAAGTTTCGCGAGATGATCGCGGCCGGCGAGTTCCTCGAACACGCCGTTGTCTTCGGCGATAACTACTACGGCACGGCGTTTTCGGCGCTCGATGACGCGCGCAAGCGTGGTCACGACCTGCTGCTCGACATCGATGTGCAGGGTGCCTTGCAGGTGATGGAACGCGTGCCCGAAGCGGTGTCGATGTTCATCCTCCCACCAAGCCCGCAGATTCTCGAGAAGCGTTTGCGTCATCGTTCGCAGGCGGAAGGTGTCACCGACGAGTCGGTGATCGAGAAGCGTTTGCGCCAAGCGCGGCAGGAGCTCGAGAAGCTCGACAGCTACAAGTACGCGCTGGTGAACGATGAACTGGAGCAGGCCGTGAGCGAAATGCGCTCCATCGTGCTCTGCGAGCGCCATGAAAATTGCGATGAGGATTTGAGCGCGGAGTCTGCGCGCTGCCGCACGAGCGAGCATTCTCCCAAGCTCGAGGCGGCCCTGGCGAGTTTCGACGTAGGGTTGTCGAAAGTGTAGGAAAAGCGCTGACACGCTGGCTGGCGTGCGGCGACTGGTTGTTGTGGTTCTGCTTTACCGAATTCTGAGCGGCAAGTAGCGGAGGGCAACATGATCAACGGAGAACTTCTACAGAATAAGTACAGCCTTGTGCGTGGCGCAGCGCGTCGTGCACGTCAACTGCAGTCGGGTGCGCCTCCTTTGGGTGTGTCGAACTCGCTGAAGGCATGCCGCGTGGCGCAGGATGAAATCCGCCACGGCAAGGTGACCTACACGGTCATGCCGAAGAAGACGGCGCTGATCGAACCGGCAGCCTAACGCACAGCCTCTCGCGGTAATCTGGAGAGGATGGCAACGTCGCCCGAACAGCAACTGCGCGCCTACGTCGACTACCTGCGCGACATGGGTGTTTATGATCTGTACGCCCGGGAAGCACCCACAGCGGTGCTCCCGGAGGACGTACGGACGCGCTTGCTGGAGGCTGCCTCCAAGGTAGCTGCGGTGAAGTCCGCAGCGCCCGCAACGGCTGCGCGCGCAGCTGCGCCCGCCGCGCAGCAGCCACGTCCTGTGCAACCTGCCGCAGGAGCCTTCGCAGCGCGTACGGCGCCCACGCCGCCTGTGGCCGCACCGCGTCCCCCTGCTACGGCGCCTCCGCGCGGCGACGCGCCTGCATTCTTCGGCGATGACGCGCCTCCGCCGCTTCCGCCAGAACTTTCCGCTCCCATGCCCAAGCCCAAGAGCTTCGATGAACTTGCGCCCTTGCCGACACAGCGCGTTCCTGCGGCGGACAGACCGGCCGCTCTCGCCGCCCTGCGCGCAGAGATCGGCGACTGCACACGCTGTCCGCTCGCGTACGCCGGCCGCCACAATATCGTGTTCGACGATGGCTCGCCGAGCGCGCGGTTGATGTTTGTCGGCGAAGGCCCGGGGCAGGACGAGGACCTCAGCGGCGTGCCGTTCGTCGGCAAGGCAGGGCAGTTGCTGAACAACATGATCAACGCGATGGGACTGAAGCGTGAAGAGGTCTACATCGCGAACATCGTGAAGTGCCGTCCGCCGAACAATCGCGCGCCTGAGTTCGTAGAAGCAACGACGTGCTCGCAGTTCCTGCTGAAGCAGATCGACATCGTGCAGCCGCAGGTGATCGTCGCGCTCGGGAAGACTGCCGCAAACTACCTCCGCGGCAACAACGACTCGCTCACCTCGCAGCGCGGCCGCTGGCTCGCAATTCGCGGTGCCAAGCTCATGGTCACTTTCCACCCCGCTTATCTTCTGCGCGACCCCGCCAAAAAGGGCGAAGCCTGGAAGGATTTGCAGCAGGTGATGGCCGAACTCGGCCTTCAGCCACCGGCGCGCAAAGCTTAGTCCAACGCAAATGGAAACGCCACGGATCTCCGTGGCGTTTCCTTTGTTTGTTACAAGCAGCTAGAAGCTGTCGTCGTTGCTTCCGCCATCGTCGAAACCACCGCCATCATCGCTGCCGGAGTCGTCATAGTCGCCGCCGTCGCTGAAGTCGTTCGACGAGTTGTCGTCGAAGCCCGAGTTGTCGTTGTCGGTGTCGGCAAACCCACGATGCTCGCTTCCGCCATCGACGCCCTGGCGGCTCGCGTCCTGTGAGGGGTTGTAGAAGCTGCTGTCGTCGCCGCTTTCGCGGTGCTCATGCTCGCGACTCTCATCGCCGTAGTAGTTGTTGTTTACCACCTCGGTGGGGCGCTCATGCTCGCTGCCGCCGAAGCCGCGGAACATGGACTCCATGCCCTCGAAGACCATAGCGCCGGCGGCGACACCCGCAGCAGTCTGCAAGGCTCCGCGCATGAAGCCGCCGCTCGCCGGAGGCTGCTGCACGTAGCCCGGCTGGCCCATCGGCTGCCCATAGCTCGGCTGCCCATAGGGCGGGGGAGGCGGCGGATAGCCCGTGTTCACGGGCGCATACTGTCCGCCCTGCGGCGGATACGGCTGTCCCTGATATCCCTGCGGCGGATAGCCACCCTGCGGCTGCTGCTCGTCCGTGCCGAAGATCTTGCCGAGAAAGCTCCCGGGCTTCTTCTGCTGTGCCTGGGCAAGCTGCGCCTGCGCATCTTCGAGCTGTCCCTGCATCTCGTCGATCTGCTGCTGCAGTCCAGTGATCTGCCCCTGCGCATTGTCCAGCCCGTACTGCTGCACGAGCACGGTTTGCGCGAGCAGGTAGAGCACATCCGGCACGCTATCCAGCTTGGAGTGCAGGTAGCGGTCCGCTTCATCATCCTTGTCGACAGCCTGGGTTGAACGAATACGATCGACCAGACCATCGATCAGTTGTTGTTCCTGCGGTGTCATGCGAGTTTTCCTCCGGGCACTGCCCAAACCATCAGATGCAGCTTGGAGCCAGGGCCGTCTGCTGATAGACTAATCTCCATCGCAGGAAGTGAGCTTCCCCGGAGCAAGATACGGGTCGAGGTTCGCAGAATGTGCTCTCGTGGGGCTGTAGCTCAGCTGGGAGAGCGCCTCGTTCGCAACGAGGAGGTCAGCGGTTCGATCCCGCTCAGCTCCACCAATGATTACCAGGCTTTCACCTTAGAATCTGGGGCAAGAAACGCCTCCAATTTCCAATCGGGGTCACGGTCGGTCCGTGAGTGGACTCGCGAAGATCGCCGTCGCTGCGCGCTCTGACGCAACACGTTTATCCCTGGAAGTCCTCTCGAAGCAAAGACAATGTATTTGGGGCCGCAGGTGATTGAGTCAGGCTCCGATCACGGCATCGTCCGATGTTGCTACCAGGTCTTTAGCGCCACGATGTGCGGAGGTCCCGCGCGTCCATCGACCGCCTGGGTTTCAACGACGAGCTCAAAGTTCTCAACACCGCGCAGTTTTGCAAACGCGTCTTTGAAGACCGTAGAGGAGGTGAGCAGCTCTCCTGCGGCTTGCGTGCCCTGCGATGAGATACCTGCGATCAACACCGAAGGCTCTCCGGACAGCGGACTGCGGAACTTCGCCACAATGCCGTAGTCATGCGCAATGCGCTGATGCGGCGTGGTGATGTCTACTGTCCACTTCGTCTTCCCGTCGCGAGAAACGATGCTGGCTTGTCGGCTATCCGCCGACTCTTCAAAGTGGAAGGGCAGATCACTGCTCAAGCGTAACGTCCATGCATTGTCGAGCGCGCCAATGAAGATCGCCGGGCCCGTGCGTAGTTCGGAGAAACTGATGTCTGACGAAGAAGCGAGCCAATATTTGAGGTTCGCTTTTTCCAGCCGTCCCGCCACCCGTGACGCAATCGTGGTGTCCTCAATCGAGAGACTCGGCGTCACGGAGACCGAACTCGGTGAGACGACTTCGGCCACCGGAACGCGACGAATCACCGGCATTACGATCACGGTCGTGCCTGCGCTCCCCGCGAACGAGGTCCAGAAGGTGTCAATGGGTGCAGGCGCGTTGCGGCGAAGCACAGGATAGTAGCCTGCAATCGTGATCACCAGCAGCGCTGCCAGGAGGAGCGAAAGCGTCTTCCACGGAGTCGCAGACGGACGGGTTTCGCCAAAGGCGGGTACTTCGCTCGCTGGAGATTCCGTATGGCTGGCAGCCTGCTCAGGAGGCACAGCCGCTTCCGCCGCCGGAGCCTCCACCGCTACCGGCGCAGTCTGACGCCGGAAGAGCGGAAGGTAGGTTCCCGGGGGCAGCTCAATATGGATGCGGCTCTCGCGGCCGTCTGTGTAGTAATACTGTGCGAGCTTCTTCCGGAGCTCGGTCGCCGTGACGCGAACGATCGGATCGGCGTTCGTGTCATAGTCCGGCTTACGCCCGAATACCTCGACGCCAAGGGTGCGTTCCTTCAGCGGAGCAGCCTCACCATGCCTCAGTGACTCCTGGACAACATGCTGCAGGAATGCAGGCAAGCGGCGGCTGTGCCGGAAGAGCGTGTGCGCGAGGATGAGCTCGAGCTCCTGATCGATCTCGCGGCGGTCTTCTCCGGTAAGTGTGTCGAGCGCTACCTGTGACATGGTGACCATCTCCTCAACCGCTTGAATTGAGGCATTTCTGAGGCACTCAACGCGCCGCGAACTACGCCGTATGATACATGCTGTCAGTCAGCCTTTGGAATCCTGGTGGCCTCAGGGACGTATCATACGTCGTTGTCCAGCACGTATTGCTCCCACGTAAGACGCGGTCAACAAATGACTTACGCGTTTTCGCGGCGCTGCGTGCCGCGATTAACGGTAAGGCCCTAAACAGCCGTTGATTCACCTTCCTACAGTCCTCGGGTTGCACTGAGAGTGGGTTCCGCCGCGCTGTAAGACGGCTGAGCACCTCTTCGAGGAGAGCCATGAAGCACAGGAAGTCATCAGAAATGGAAGCCCGCCAGACAGTAGCTGGTAAGAAGTCGCGCCTAGCAAAGAACCTTCGTACGATAGGAGCTGCGGTGTCGTTCACCTCGGTGAGCTTGCTTGCGGGCGGGATCATCGGAACAGCCTGTATCGCTCCGTCAGCGTATGCGCAGGGAACGAACGCTACCGTTCGTGGCGTCGTCACCGACTCCACCGGAGCTCTCGTCTCAGGGGCGGATGTCTCGCTGAAGAGCCAGGAGACGAAGGTCGTCGTCTACACCGGCAAGACGCTGGAGAACGGCTCCTTCGTCGCGCCGCAGGTTCCCCCGGGTGAGTATCAGTTGACCGTCAGCGCTGAGGGCATGAGCAAGAAGACGCTGAACAACATCACCGTCTCCGTTTCGCAGACCACCTCGCTCGAAGTCGCGCTTGCTATTGGCGGCGCAAACGAGCAGGTCGACGTGCAGGCGAGCAGCACACAGCAGCTTGACCGCGAAAGCTCGAACATCAGCACGCTGATCTCCCCGGCCGAGGTGCAGAACCTGCCGCTGCAGTCGCGCGACGCGTATAACCTGCTGGCAATTGTTCCGGGCATCGCGCACGGCGGCTCGGCGACCAATGTGAACCAGCAGCAGATCTCGATCAACGGCAGCCGCTCGCTCAACACTGAGTTGCTGCTCGATGGTGTCTCGCTCGTGGTGCCCTCGACCGGCTTCACGGCGGCGCTGCCTTCGCCCGATGGCATCACCGAATTCCGCGTGCTTGCGCTGAACGCTCCTGCGGAGTTTGGCCGCACCTCGGGCGGCGTCATCACCGTCAGCACGAAGTACGGCACCAGCGACTTCCATGGCAACCTCTACACGCTGGTGCGTAACGAAGCGCTGAACGCCAATAGCTGGTCCAACCGCAATGCGAACCCGGTGATCAAGCGTGGACGTGATCGTTACTTCCAGTTTGGTGGCAGCATCGGCGGCCCGCTCTTCGTGCCGAAGCTCTACGGTCGCCAGAACCAGACCTTCTTCTTCATCAACTACGACCGCACGCAGCGCATCGTGCCGACGACGTCAACGGCGACGGTTCCTTCCGCAGCATGGCGCTCGGGCAACTTTGCGAACGCGACGAACACGGTGATCGTGGACCCAGTCACGAAGGTTCCGCTCGTGAACAACCAGGTGACCGCGATTGATCCCGCGGCCGCGGCAATTCTCGCGCGCCTGCCGCTGCCGAACCAGGCGGGAACGCCGGATGCGACCAACCCCGGCCGCTCGACGAACAACTTCGCTTACCAGACAACGACGCGTCCTGAGACGCAGCGTGTGGACGCACGTCTCGACCAGCAGATTCGTCAGTCCGACCGCATCTTTGCTTCGGTCTATCGCTTCACCGACAGCTCCCCGCAGGTCCCGACCTTCAACGATCTCCTGTTGAACACCGGCTATGATTGCGCCTGCACGGAAGCGTGGATGGGCTCGCTCGGAGAAACGCATATCTTCTCGCCGACGCTGGTGAGCGAGATTCACATGGGCTTCTTCCGCTATGGCTCCTACCGCAACCCGACCGGCGGCAACGCGAACGTGGCGACGACCTTCAAGATCCCGTCGACGCCGCTCGATCAACTGCCGTATCTGAACATCACCGGCGAGTCCGCGATGGGCGCGACGACGAACGATACGCAGTTCAACGTGACGAACACTTTCTCGCCGTTTGGCTCGGTGACGAAGACGTGGGGTCCGCACACGTTCAAGGCCGGCTTCAGCCTGCGCAAGAACCAGTTCAACTCGTACAATCCGGCGTCGTACATCAACGGCTCGCTCGCCTTCACGGGTGAGATCACCAGCGCGAACAGCGTAAGCGGCGTGCCCGCGAACGCGCTCGCAGACTTCCTCTACGGCAAGATCAAGACCGGCAACTATGAGCTGCCGCAGCCTCCTACAGGTCGCCGCAACTACAACTACGCTCTCTATCTGCAGGACGACTATCGTGTGACGCCATCGCTAGTGGTGAACGCTGGCGTGCGCTATGAGTACGAAAGCCCGCAGACGGTGTCGAACAACATCTACTCGCGCTTCAACGACAGCAACGGCCAACTGCTCGTGGCTGGCAAGAACGCGACCAACGCGTTGAACATCACGACACCGAAGCTCGACTTCTCCCCGCGCGTTGGCTTCTCGTGGAGCGCCCATCCGTCCACAGTGGTGCGTGGCGGCTTCGGTATGTTCTACGGTCTCGTGCTGTCGAACCTCGGCGGACAGATCGCGTATCCCGGCTACGACGTGACCTCGTCGTATAACAACCTCGGCTCGGGCGTGGCGCAGCCCTTTACGCTCTCACAGGGCTTGCCCTTGAATGGCGTGCGCGACCTCAACAACCCCGCTGCAGTGCTGACCGGCACCTCTGCTTCGAACCCGCTGACCATCTCCGGCGTGCAATACGGCAAGCTCGATCCGCTCTCGCTCGTGCAGCAGTACAACCTCGGCATCCAGCAACAGCTTCCGTGGGCGATGCTGCTGGAAGTGAACTACGTGGGCAACCACGCCGTGCATCTTCCGCTGAACATTCCTATCAACACCGTCCCGCAGTCGCAATGGGATGCCGTGGCCTTCGCGAACACCACCACGGCGCAGCAGAACGCCAAGCCGTTCACGAACCTCGGCACGTGGACCTCGGTTTACACCGGTGGTCGCGCTCGCTATGACTCCATGCAGGCTTCGCTGCGTCGTCAGTTCAGCACGAACCTTGCGTTCATCGTGAACTACACGTGGGCGAAGAACCGCGACGATGACTCGAGCATCTTCGGCAACGGCGTGCCGACGAACGCTTCAGCACACGCGCAGTACATGGCGATCCCGGCGCTGCGCGAGAAGGACTACGCAGCTTCCTCGTTCGACATTCGCAACACGTTGAACATCGCCGTGCAGTACACGACGAAGGGCTCGGTCTGGACGCGTGGCTTCAAGATCGCTCCGATCTTCATCATGCGTTCAGGCTCGCCGGTGAACATCACGCAGACGAACCTGATCCCCAACGTGACCGCGCAGCGCCCGAACGGCGACAGCAACCCTCTGCGCATCACGCCGTATCGCGTGGGCAACGCTATCCAGTACTTCATGCCCGCAAGTGATCCGCGCTTCCCGCTGACGCCGAGCGGTCCGGCCTTCACGGGTACCGGTGCTTCGCGTGTACAGCTCACGCGTGCGGCGCTGGGAACACTGGGCCGCAACAGCATCACCGGGCCTGGCGAAGTGAACCTCGATGTATCGGTCTCGCGCATCATTCCGATCTACAAGAAGGTGAACTTCCAGATCCGCATGGACGCCTTCAACGTGCTCAATCATGTAAACCTGCAGTTCCCGTCGACTTCACTCACCACGACGGTGACGGGCACGACGCCGACCTTCAACAGCTCGACCTTCGGGCAGATCACCAATGCTCAGCCGATGCGCACCATGCAACTTGTGGGTCGCATCAACTTCTAACTAACGACTCTTTCACGCCACCGCCAATGCTCTTGGCGGTGGCTTCTTCTTTTCAGAGGTGCGGAATCCAGCTCAAGTCGTTGCTTATATAAGCTCGATGACACGACGCGCATAGGGGAAGCAGATCCGCTGTCAGCTTTCTGCTTGAGCATGCGTGACCTGAGTAAAAAGAGTTTTGCTTCATCGTGTCCGTGCAGCTAGTCGTCCGCTATGCACCTTCTCGTTCCTGCTGACACCGTAACGAAGAGGCCCCGCTGGTAGGTCTGTGTAGCCTTTATTCGTTGCCATCTTCACCCAGATCGAAATGCAGCATCAGTAGCAAAGAACGTTGCCGCCCGATGACTGGCTCTCTTCGCAGATGTTGCTGCGAGAGAAGAACGCTAGATCAGCAATCCAGCGTTGGATGATGGCAGCTTCGGAACTAATTCGTCTGGGCGTTGCGACGTGCGCGAACGTTTGCGAGCAATGCCGAAGGCCGCAGCGAAGCCGGATACGAAAGCAGCGAAGCGGCGAACTCCCAGAAGGTGTCCTGCGCGATGCGAAGCGACGCGGGAACGACATAGATCATCATGCAGACTTCCGCGAGCAGCAGCCCTGCCGCAGCGCCGTGCAGGCCGATATGTTTCGCCAGCCAGAAGCAGGCGAGGCATGTCGCGGCCGTGGCCGAGAGATAAACCGCAGCCATACCCTGATGCCGATTCACCGACGAGATCAGCGTCGAACTGGTCGCCCAGAGGGAATAGACCATCACACCCGCGAGCAGGATCGCGAGCAGCGTGCGGTCCGGCGGAATATGGTGGCCGGTCCACTTCGTCACGACATACGGGCCGACCAGCAAACAGCCTGCCACGATCACCGTACATACGCCAAGCGCGAGCTGGCATGAACGACGATGCAGGGTGCGCGTCGTCTCGATCTTGCCAGAGCCGAAGGACAAGGCAAGCTCTGGCTCGAAGGTTGAGTTCACCATCTGCACCATCTGAAGCGCGCCGCGCGAGAAGGTGCGCGCCGTGGAGAAGACCACTACGGCGACAGGGCCCAATGCGTACGATACGGCGAGCAGCGTTCCCTGAAGGTTGAGCGCAACACCAACGGGGAACGCCATGTAGGCGATCGCCGGGCCGGCAAGCTCGCGGATCTCCTTGCGGCTCGCATGATCCCAGCCAAACTTCACCCATTTCAGGTCACGCATCACCATGATGATGAGAACCAGGGTGCCGACAAGGTTTGCAAGAACGTAGGCGAATGCCGTCATCATGGGACCACGTCTGGCGGCGACGGAGATCATCGTGCAGGCGAAGGCCGCAATGGACAGAAGGCTCTTGATGAGGGTGCCGAAGGGGTATCGACCTACGGCCCGGTACGCAGATTGAAGCAGTTGTTCCAGCTGGCCGACGAGGATGCACAGCGAGAGCATGAACAGAATCCAGCGCGCATCGTGATCGGAAAGATCGCGCAGGTTCAGCCAATGATGCGGCGAAATGAAGAGCAACGCGCCCGCGATCGCCATCGTGACGATGCCGCACACCGCGACGATCAGCCACCAGCAGCTCTGGAATACCCTAAGCGACCCCTCTTCATCACCCGAGGCGTAGAGCATCGCCATCTTGTTTCCGGCCACGGTCCCGAAGCCCGTGCTGCTGAACGCAAGGTAAGTGGGCAGGGAGTTGAGGATGAGCCACTCGCCGTAGAGGCCGACGCTCCAGAAATGGAGGAAGACAGGGACCTGAACAAACTGAATGCCCGTTGAAGCAAAACGGGAGACGCTGCTCGAAAGAAAACTGAGCACTAATCGCTTCTTGGTTGCGCCGTCCACGTTTAGGGGGCCTCTGGTCCTGCACCGAAGATCAGTGCGGTGTGTTGCAAAAGCGGAGCCCAGAGCTCATGCAGCCTGGACGTATGCGAGCCGTCGACGATACTCTGCGAAATTGCTTCCGCGGAGTCCATGAGCGGCACTTCAATCATGGTTTTCCCATAGTAACTGAGGTCCGCGCGGCGGGGATAATTGCCGTTGCCCACGGTGCTGCCAAAGTCGAGGAAGATGTGTTGCTTGTAGAACGGTGTCGTGTAGACGTCGATGTACTTCTGGCCGAACTGATTCACGAAGAACGGCACTTTCGTGTGCTGCAGATGGCGGATGCAGTATTCGCGGTCCAGCAGACGAACGCACGCTGCCAGGCATGGCGCGGTGATCTCGCCGGAAGCGTAGGCCTGCTGCAGCGCGAGCAGATCGTCGCCGTAATGCGCCACGTAAGCTTCGCGCGATTCGTGCTGGATGCCTGTGCTCCAGCAGCGGGTCATCAGCACAGATGTTTTCGAGCGGTAGCGATCGGCGAACATGCCGAGTACGCCCTTGTCTAAGCCGTAGCCGCCGCAAAAAACGACGCGGCGCGCGCCGAAGAGCAGGCTCAGCGCTTCCGACAAGCTGCCGCTGCGCTTCAAGACGTTCTTCACCGGCACCAGCCAGCTCTTCATGTGTGTCTGCCGCAGTTGCTTGCGCGTCGGCGCATCGAGCCGGAGTGATTTCGGACAGAAGCTGAAGGTGCCCTCTGCGTAGAGGTTGTGTGTCGCGAATCGATGCGGCGAAGTCGCACCGTTGTCGCCGACGAGGACGCAGTCGACGTCCAGCGTCCTCGGAAAGCTGCCGGTGAACTCAGCGAGTTGCTGGTCGTCGGAGATGCCGTCCCAGAAGATCAGGAGAAACTTGGTGCGCTGTGTCGTGGCGAGCTGCTCGGCGGAGAGCTGGTGTGGATGATCGAAGCATACGACTTGGTCGTAGCAGCGCAGGCTCTCCATCAGGGGCGCGTTGGAGATGAGAGCGAGGTACGCCCACCATAGTCGCGGCGAGCGCAACAAGAGAGAGACTTGCGGAGCACCCATCGCAGTGGGGGAAGTCGTTCTCTCAGAAAGCATAACGGGATTGTATAACCACAGTTTGCATGCAGGCTATAATGCTTTCCAGAGCGCGGGAGTAGTTCAGTGGCAGAACGTCAGCTTCCCAAACGGCGCAAGTATATCATTCACAATCACTTAGCGTAGTGCAATAACACCCAAAATCACTATACATCAGTATGCGTGTGGGGTTGTTTGTGGGGGCGTCTTTAACCCCACATCCGACCCCACAAAGGCGAAGAAATGGCGTAGGTTTCGGTCGTCCGTGATCGTTCGATGATGGCCTCCAGTGCCTCCTGCTTTCAGGTATTGATAGCCGCCTCTAAGTGAATGAAAAGCGTAAAATTCTCCACACCCGATATTCGCTCTATATTCGCTTTATGGCGAATGACCCAAAGAACATCGGAGCCAATTGGAGCCTTGATTTTTTTCGATCCTTCAGGCCTTTCATGTCAGACATATACATTCAAAAATGATGATGGGTCTGAATCCGTTGTAGTAGGTGACGATGGCGACGGTCGAGGGTGCAATCAATCAGGGTCACTGTCCGCTTATGGTGAGCAGAACTTCTATTACGATTTCGGTAGTGCGTTTATGTCTTGTTCAGGAGGATGTAATCTTGGCAATGGATATATTTCTTACGACGCAGGGTATTACGTGACTGCCATGGGTGGTTTCAGTTCCTTCATGAGGATGACGCTTCCCGCAGACCATCTGAATTGCACCACGAGCACTGGGGTTAGCTTTCCCGCTCCGCCCGGATTCAGCGTCAGCAATATAGCCGCGAATGGGGCAGCGAACGGGCTGGCGGGAACACGAGCTGCTGTGGCTCAAGGTGGCTATTATGACTTTCAAAGATTCCAGGCTGGCGCTGCCACGCAGTATTACAAGGACTACATACCGGCAGCCAATATAGCTGTGGGAGCCTACGTTCAAGCAACGGGCGCATCGCAAGGCATGGCGAGCTTGCTCTCGAACACGTATGCGTTCTTCATGTCCAACAATGGGGCTACTTCGCAGCAGGCACAGTTCAGAAATCTTGGCTTCTCTCTGGCTGCTGGAAAGGTGAGTTATTCATGTCAACCAGCAATACCCTAGACCGCTCATCGGGCAAACCTATGAAGCCGCTAGACCTTACGTTTACTGCCGTCAATATAGTCGGAATCGTCGTTTACCTTTGGCTTGCATCTCGGGGCTGGCGAATACCGCAGGAGCAAGGGGCGGTTCCTATTTCAGGAGAGCCCTTCGTATGGGCCTTAGCCCTACCTGTTTTAGGTGCGTTCCTCCTGGCAAATCTAGCGTGGGGCGGGCTGCTCTTACGTGCCAGAGAGCGGAAGAGGGGGTGGTGGTGGTTCATCGTCGCCGCTCAATGGCTGGTCGCCATAGTCGTTGACTTCGCTCACCACTGAGTTACTGTGAGCGGGACGCCTCTTCGGAGGCGGGTCGTGCTCGCATCGTGGACTACTATCTGATAGCCATAGCGACCGAAAGACAGACCGCGTTGCCTATGTCATCCGGTCGGTGCTACGGTGGTCTGACCGATATTTTGTACCAGTTGGATTGTTAGTGTAGCGCAGTGATCTCCAAGTTCGGATCGATGCAGGATGCGGCAGGTGGAGGAGGCGTGAGCGAAGCGAACGGCTCCTCCGCCTGCCGAGAGGCTGATGC